>NZ_DASYMN010000198.1:0-51126 GCF_036009065.1 Bradyrhizobium sp.
CTTCAATCGCTGCAGCGCCAGGCGCTGCAGGTCATTGTCGGCAAGGTCGCTCATCACCGGGATGGTTTTCTCGATCGTCTCGGTATTTCTGCGCGCGTCCTCCGCGGAATTGGTCGACACCGAGAGATAATAGGCATTGGCCGCCACCAGCATCGCTGTAAACGCCTCGCGGGATTTTCCGAGCGAGGGCCAGATCAGCGCATCGCGGTGCCCGGTCGCACCCTCGATGATCGAATAGAGCCCGGCCATGTCCTTGGCGGGCCTTAGAACGTCGTCTTCGTAGGTTTTCGAAATCGTCGCCTGGACGGCCCGCAGTTCGCCAAAGCCGTTGAGGAACCGCTCGGTGACGCGCTCCAGTTCCTCCACCGATCCGGACAGCATCGGGTCGGTGGACGCGCGCGTGGTCAGGGTGCCGAGCACGGCTTCGCGCAGCAGCAGGATCTCCGCAAACAGTTCGGGGCTGGGCTGGTTGATATAACGATGGATCAGATTCTGCAGGCGGCCGGTTTCGCTCTCCAGCAGTGCCAGGATTTTATCCGATTCGCGAACCTGCCGCACGTCGTCCCAGGCGGACCCCAGAACCTGTGCGCCGCTCCAGATCATGCCGGCGAGCACCAGCACGACCAAAGAATTCAGCCCGGCAATCGACAGAATTCGCCAGCGGATCGGAACCGAACGGACCAGGCCGACGACGCCGACGCGGCTGCGCGCCGCCAGGCTCGCCGGCCGTTCCGTGGCTTCGTCCTGCTGTGCTGTCACCAAGCCAACTCACTCCACCTTACGAATTCGTTCGATCAATTTGGCGGCTATCGGATCGCGCTGGGCTTTGGCGTAGATGCCCGCCATGGCGGTCTCGAACGGCTTGCGGTCGAAATCGGTCACCAGGGTCACGCCGGCAGCTTCCGCCTGCCGGCGCGAGCGTTGCTCGAGGTCTTTCCATTTCGCGCGCATGAACAGGTTGGACTGCAGCGCCGCGTCGCGAAAAAGTTTCCGGTCATCCGCCGACAAACTCTCCCAGGCCTTTTTCGACATCACCAGCACTTCCGGGCTCATGGTGTGCTCGGTGAGGGTGTAATAGCCCGCGAATTTATAGTGATCGGTGGTGACAAAGGATGGCCAGTTGTTCTCCGCGCCGTCGATCAGCTTTGTTGCAAGTCCGGTGATGACTTGTCCATAGGGAAGCTGGACGGGTTCCGCACCCAGCGCCCGGACCATATCCGACATTAGCTCGGATTGCTGCACGCGGAGCCGCAGGCCCTTGATATCGGCGAGGGTGCGGACTGGCCGGACGCTGTTGTAGATCGAGCGCGCCCCGGAATCGTAGAATGCCAGGCCGACAAATCCATAAGGTTCGAAGCTGTTCAGGATTTCGTTGCCGATCGGTCCGTCCAGCACCTTCTGCAGATGCTCCACGGAGCGAAACAGGAACGGCATCGCCAGCACATTCATCGCCGGCACGAAATTGCCGATCAACGCCCCGTTGGTGCGATTGAGGTCGATCGCGCCAACGCGGGTCTGCTCGATGGTTTCCTTTTCCTCGCCGAGCTGGCGGGAATGAAAGACGCGAATCTGGTCGCGGCCGCCGCTTCGCTCGGCGATCACGCTGCTCATGAAGCGCAGCGCCTGCACGGTCGGGTAGTCTTCGGCCTGGGTATCGGCCGCGCGAAATTCCCGCGCCACCGCGCTCGCCGCCGCGACGCTTAACGACAGCGCGGTCACGATGGCTACGATCCGCTGAACGGCGCGGCAGAACACAGGCAGAATCCCCCTAGGGTTGAGTCGACTTTCCAGTGAAAAGGTTCACAACAATCTAGCAGAACGGAACCAGACATGGCTATCCGGGGCCGGTTGTGGTGCAAGGGATCCGGATTGTGCGACGTGAAGCCGGTTTTCCGGATTGTATCCGCCGGCGCGGGGTCTTAAGAGGAGCGCGCAACGTCGTGGATCAGTTCGGAATCGTGTTGTGAAATCGGCTTTCAGATTTTCCGTGCTCGTTGCGGCCGCAATTGCGCTGGTCGCGGCCTCGCCCGCGCGCGCGGCCACCGAGATCGCATGGTGGCATGCGATGTCGGGCGAACTCGGCCGCCAGCTCGAAAAGCTCGCCGCGGATTTCAACGCAACGCAAGCCGAATACCGCATCGTTCCGAGCTTCAAAGGCAATTACACCGAGACGGTGACGGCCGCGATCTTTGCATTCCGCTCGCGTGGCCAGCCGGCCATCGTGCAGGTCAACGAAATCGCCACCGCCACCATGATGGCCGCGAAGGGCGCTACCTATCCGGTTTTCGAATTGATGCGGGACGAAGCCGAAGCGTTTTCCCCGACCGCCTATCTGCCTGCCGTTGCCGGCTACTACACCGACATCGCCGGCAACATGCTGTCGTTCCCGTTTAACGCTTCGACTCCGATCCTCTACTATAACAAGGACCTGTTCCGCGCCGCCGGCCTCGACCCGGATGTGGCGCCGAAGACCTGGCCCGAGGTCGGCGCCGCGGCGAAGCGGCTGCGCGCCGCCGGTGCTGCTTGCGGCTTCACCACGGCATGGCCGTCGTGGATCCACATCGAGAATTTTTCCGCGTTCCACAATCTGCCGATCGCCACCAAGGCCAACGGCCTTGGCGGGCTCGATGCCGTGCTGACGTTCAACAATCCGCTGACGGTTCGCAATATCGCACAGCTTGCGGACTGGCAGACCACGAAAGTGTTCGACTATAGCGGCCGCGCCACCTCGGCGGAGCCGCGGTTCCCGAAGGGCGAATGCGGAATCTTCATCGGTTCGTCGGCGACGCGCGCCGATATCCGCGCCAATTCGAAATTCGAGATCGGCTACGGCATGCTGCCGTACTGGCCCGACGTCGAAGGCGCGCCGCAGAACACCATCATCGGCGGCGCGACCCTATGGGTGCTGCGGGATCGGCCGCGCGATGAATACAAGGGCGTTGCGAAATTCTTCGCGTTCCTGTCGAGGCCGGAGGTTCAGGCCTCATGGCATCAGAACACCGGCTATCTGCCGATCACCCGCGCGGCGTTCGACCTGGCGCGCGCGCAAGGATTTTATGATCGCAATCCGGGCATGGCGATTTCGATCGAGCAGATCACGCTGAAAATGCCGACCGAGAATTCGAAGGGGCTGCGGCTCGGATCCTTCGTCTTGATCCGCGACGTGATCGACGACGAACTGGAGCAGGCTTTCAGCGGCAGGAAATCCGCGCAGGTGGCGCTGGATTCCGCCATCGAGCGCGGCAACCGGTTGCTGCGCCAGTTCGAACGCGCCAATCCGGATCGATAGATCCCGATATCGGGTTCCCGCCCAAGAAGCAGGCGCTAAAGATATTTGCACCTTAGATAGGCAATGACGCCTCTTTGTATGCAATGCAACGAGGCTCATTGAGAGCCGGCCAGCGCTCCTTCGCCTGAAAAAATACTAGAAGGGTCAATGCCTTATGACGTTCTTAAGCTTTCGGTAAGTTTTGGCACAAACCTTGCGATGCCTGCTCCCAAGGCCGTTTCCCTCGGGTTGGAGCATCACATGAAACGTCGCGACTTTCTGAAATCGGTATCCGGGCTGGCTGCCGGGGCCATGGTGCCTGCGCCGGCGATCTGGTCGGCCGCCAAGGCGGACGCCCGATCCGAGACCCTTTTGATCGTCTCCGAAGGCGGCCCCAACAATCTCGATATCCATGGCATCGGCACCAATGTGCCGGGCTATGAGGTGTCGTGGAATTGCTATGACCGCCTGATCAGCCACGAGATGAAAAGCGGTCCCGGCGGCGTGCCGTATTACGACCGCGACAAGTTCAAGCCCGAACTCGCCGAAGACATGAATGTCGGCGACATGTCGGCGACCTTCAAGCTGAAGAAGAATGCGAAATTTCACGACGGCGCGCCGGTAACGGCAAAAGACGTAAAATGGTCGCTCGACCGCGCCGTCAGCGTCGGCGGATTTCCAACGTTTCAGATGAGCGCCGGCTCGCTCACAAAACCGGAACAGTTCGTCATCGTCGACGACAGCACGGTGCGGGTCGACTTTGCCAAGAAAGACCGCCTGACGATTCCCGACCTCGCGGTGATCGTGCCCTGCGTGGTCAATTCCGAACTGGTGAAGAAGAACGCATCCGAAAAGGATCCGTGGGGTCTCGAATACACCAAGCAGCAAACCGCCGGCTCCGGCGCCTACAGAGTGACGAAATGGACCGCCGGCACTGAAGTGATCATGGAGCGCAACGACGAGTGGGTCGGCGGTCCGATGCCGAAGATCAGGCGCGTGATCTGGCGCATGGTGCCGCAGGCCGGCAACCGCCGCGCGCTGCTGGAGCGCGGCGATGCGGATATCTCCTATGAATTGCCGTACAAGGATTTCCAGGAACTCAAGGCCGCCGGCAAGCTCGACATCGTGTCGCTGCCGTTCTCCAACGGCATCCAGTATATCGGCATGAACGTCACCAGGCCGCCGTTCGACAATCCGAAGGTGCGCCAGGCGGTGGCTTACGCCATTCCGTATCAGAAGATCATGGATGTGGTGCTGTTTGGCCTCGCCAATCCGATGTTCGGCGCGGCGGCGACCAAAACAACTGACGTGGCGTGGCCGCAGCCGACCAAGTTTTCCACCGACATGAACAAGGCCAAGGCGCTGATGGCCGAGGCCGGCTATCCCAACGGTTTTGAGACCACGATTTCATTCGACCTGAATTTCGCCGGGGTCAACGAGCCGCTTTGCGTGCTGGTGCAGGAGAGCCTTGGCCAGATCGGCATCAAGACCACCATCAACAAGATACCGGGCGCCAACTGGCGCACCGAGTTGAACAAGAAAGAGATGCCGCTCTACACCAACGTATTCTCGGGCTGGCTCGATTACCCCGAATACTTCTTCTACTGGTGCTATCACGGCAACAATTCCGTGTTCAACACCATGAGCTACAAATCGCCGGAGATGGACAGACTGATCGACGGCGCGCGCGCCGCGGCGTCATCGGGCGACATGCCGACTTACGATACCGACGTAAAAGGTTTCGTCGATCTCGCCTTCAACGACATTCCCCGCATCCCGCTGTACCAGCCCTTCGTCAACGTCGCGATGCAGAAGAACGTCTCCGGTTATCAATACTGGTTCCACCGCCGCCTCGACTACCGCGCGCTGGTGAAGGCGTAAGCGCGTGACGATGTTGCTCGCAGCATCGGCAACGCACTCATCCGTCGTCCCCGCGAAGGCGGGGACCCATACGCCGTGCCCTCTCGTTTTGGCAGTGTGGTCGAAGCCTTCCTTAGTCACGGAGGCCAGGGGTTATGGGTCCCCGCCGGAGCCTGTCATCGGGCCGGCCGAAGGCCGGACCCGTTGGCGGGGACGACTCGTGGAGACGCCACGGCCATGCTGACCATGATCGGAAAGCGGCTGATGTTCGCGATCCCGAGCCTGATCGGGGTCGTGATCGTGACGTTCCTGCTGACCCGCGCGCTGCCCGGCGATCCCGCGGCGTATTTTGCGGGACCGGCGGCCACCAAGGAAGCGGTCGAGCAGATCCGCAAGAAACTTGGCCTCGACAAGCCGCTGATCGAACAGTTTTTTCGCTACACCACCGATCTCTCCCATGGCGATTTCGGCAATTCGCTGACCACCGGCCAGCCGGTCGCGACCGAAATCCGCAACCGCCTGCCGGCGTCCGCCGAACTGACGCTGCTCGGCCTCATCGTCTCGGTCGGAATCGCGATCCCGCTCGGCATTCTAGCCGCCACCAAACCGGGCTCGTGGATCGACCACCTCTGCCGGGTGACGACGACGGCCGGTGTCTCGCTGCCGGTGTTCTTCACCGGCCTGGTGCTGGTCTATATTTTCTATTTCAAGCTCGGCTGGTCGCCGGCGCCGCTGGGGCGGCTCGACGTGTTTTACAGTGCACCGCCGGCGGTGACCGGCTTCTACCTGATCGACGCCCTGATCGCCCGCGATTTCGAGACGTTTCGCTCCGCGCTCAGCCAGCTGATCCTGCCGGCGATGACGCTGGCGATCTTCTCGCTGGCGCCGATCGCGCGCATGACCCGCGCCTCGATGCTGGCCGTGCTGGCGTCGGATTTCGTGCGTACCGCGCGCGCCAGCGGCCTGTCGCCGGGCACGGTGATCGTCACCTACGCCTTCCGCAACGCGATGCTTCCCGTCATCACCACGCTCAGCATGGTGTTCTCCTTCCTGCTCGGCGCCAATGTGCTGGTGGAAAAGGTGTTCGCCTGGCCCGGCATCGGCTCCTACGCGGTGGAAGCGCTGATCTCCTCGGATTTCGCGCCGGTGCAAGGCTTCGTGCTGACCATGGCGGTAATGTACGTGCTGCTCAATCTCATGATCGACATTCTCTATGGCGTGATTGATCCAAGAGTGAGGCTGGAAGGATGAGCATTGTCGCTCCGCCACTGGCCGAAATAGTACCCGCTCGCACCTCGGGTCTTACCGCGATCTTCGAGCACACCCGCTATGTGCTCGGCGAAAACCGCGTCACCGCGTTCGCGTTCGGGCTTCTTATCGTGATCGTATTCGCGGCGCTGTTCGGCCCCTACATCGTTCCCTATGATCCGCTGGCGTCCGATACCGCGGCGGCGCTGAAACCGCCGTCGGCGGCGCACTGGTTCGGCACCGATCAGTTGGGGCGCGATATTTTCAGCCGCGTCATCGTCGCGACCCGGCTCGACACCTTCATCGCGGTGGCATCGGTCGTGCTGGTATTCCTGATGGGCGGCCTTGCCGGCATCGCGGCCGGCTATTTCGGCGGCTGGACCGACCGCGTCGTCGGGCGGATCGCCGACACCATCATGGCCTTTCCGCTGTTCGTGCTGGCGATGGGCATCGTCGCGGCGCTCGGCAACACCGTGCAGAACATCATTATCGCCACCGCGATCGTGAACTTCCCGCTCTACGCCCGTGTCGCCCGCGCCGAGGCCAATGTGCGCCGCGAGGCCGGCTTCGTGCAGGCGGCGCGGCTGTCGGGCAACGGCGAATTCCGCATCCTGCTGGTGCATATCCTGCCCAACATCATGCCGATCATGATCGTGCAGATGTCGCTGACCATGGGATACGCGATCCTCAATGCCGCCGGACTATCCTTCATCGGCCTCGGCGTGCGGCCGCCGACCGCCGAATGGGGCATCATGGTCGCCGAAGGCGCCGGCTTCATGGTGTCGGGCGAATGGTGGATCGCGCTGTTTCCCGGCCTCGCGCTGATGATCGCGGTGTTCTGCTTCAACCTGCTCGGCGACGGCCTGCGCGACATCGTCGACCCGCAGCGGCGGACGTGATGATGGAATTCAGCGCGCGCAAAACTCGCTGCGTCGTCCCCGCGAAGGCGGGGACCCATACGCCGTGTCGTTTCGTTTTGGCAATGCGGCAAACGTCTTCCTTCATCATCGACGCCAGGGGCTATGGCTCCCCGCCTTCGCGGGGACGACGCGAGGAGAGTAGGGAGGCGCGAACATGACCGCCCAGCCGCTGCTCGACGTGCATGATCTCACCGTGGAATTCGCCACCAGGCGCGGCATCGTGAAAGCCGTGCAGCACATCAATTTCAGCGTCGCCAAAGGCGAGACGCTCGGCATTGTCGGCGAATCCGGCTCCGGCAAGTCGGTGACCTCCTACGCGGTGATGCGGATTCTCGACCGCGCCGGCAAGATCGCCGAGGGGTCGGTGATGTTCTCCGGCATCGACGTCAAGGGCGCGACCGAAGACCAGATGCGCGACCTGCGCGGCCGCGAAATCTCGATGATCTTCCAGAACCCACGCGCGGCGCTCAATCCGATCCGCAAAGTCGGCGACCAGATCGAGGACGTGCTGCGCCAGCACGTGCAGCAGGCCACCACCAACGACCGCGGCGAGAAGGCGATCGAGGCGCTGGAAGCGGTCAAGATCGCGCGGCCGCGTGAGCGCTACCATGCCTATCCGTTCGAACTCTCGGGCGGCATGTGCCAGCGCGTGGTGATCGCGCTGGCGCTGGCCTGCAACCCCCAGCTTCTGATCGCCGACGAGCCGACCACCGGCCTCGACGTCACCACGCAAAAGGCGGTGATGGATCTGATCGTTGAACTCACAAAGCGCCGCGGCATGTCGACCATCCTGATCACCCACGATCTCGGCCTCGCCGCGGCCTATTGCGACCGCGTCGTGGTGATGGAGAAGGGCCGCGTGGTCGAAACCGCGCTGTCGGCCGATATTTTTGCCAGGCCGAAGTATGCATATACCAAGAAGCTGATGCGCGCGACGCCGCGGCTCGGGGTCTCCTTGCGTGACCTGCTGCCGGAGGACGAAGCCAAAGCCGTCATGGCCGGGCTTGACCCGGCCATCCATCCATCTTCGCAAGACTCCTTTTCAGAAGCGATGGACCCCCGGGTCAAGCCCGGGGGCGACGCTTCTACAAGCAGCGAAGCTAAGCCCCTCCTCGTCGTCGAAAAGCTGGTGAAAGAATATCCGCGCCAAGGCGGGGCCGCGGTGCTGACAAAACTGTTTTCGCGCAAGCCGCCGGTCGAGCTTGAGCAATTCCGCGCCGTCGATGGCATCAGCTTCAGCGTGGGGTACGGCGAGAGCGTCGGCCTGGTCGGCGAATCCGGCTGCGGCAAGTCGACGACCTCGATGATGGTGATGCGGCTGCTCGACCAGACCTCGGGCCGCATCGTGTTCGACGGCGACGAGATCGGCGGCATCCTGCCAAACGCTTTCGCGCGGCTGCCCTTGCGCAAGAGTATCCAGATGGTGTTCCAGGATCCGACCGACAGCCTCAATCCGCGGTTCACCGCCGCGCGCGCCATCGCCGACCCGATCATGCAGCTCGGCGACGTCAAGGGGCGCGAGGCGTTGCGCGCCCGCTGCGAGGAACTGGCCGGGCTGGTCGGCCTGCCGGTCAACCTGCTGGATCGCTTCCCCCATCAATTATCCGGCGGCCAGAAGGCCCGCGTCGGCATTGCCCGCGCCATCGCGCTGCACCCCAAGCTCGTGGTTCTCGATGAGCCGACCGCGGCGCTCGATGTCTCGGTGCAGGCGCTGGTGCTGAACCTGCTGCAGGACCTTAAAACTTCGATGGGAATGAGCTATCTGTTCGTGTCGCACGATTTGAATGTGGTACGGCTGTTGTGCGATCGTGTCATTGTCATGCGGTCGGGCCGGATCGTGGAGCAGGGCTCGTCCGAGAGCGTGTTGGGTAATCCGCAGGATGCCTATACAAAAGAACTGCTAACGGCGATTCCGCATCCGCCGCTGCCGGTTCACTAGCGGGAGATCGTCATTGCGAGCGCAGCGAAGCAATCCAGAAGCCCGTCCCTTTCCTCCCCCGCTTGCGGGGGAGGGTTAGGGTGGGGGGATTGCTTCGTCGCAAGAGCTCCTCGCAATGACGGCGCACAGAAACAGGATTTGAAATGAGTTCATCCGATCCGCTTGACGAGTATATCGACGCCGCCTCCAAGGCGCTGGCGCTTCCGATCGAGAGTGCCTGGAAGCCGGCGGTGCGTGCCAATCTCGAAGTGTCGCTGAGACTGGCGCGGCTGGTCGACGAATTTCCGCTGCCCGATGAAACCGAGGCGGCCAGTGTCTTTGCAGCCTGACATCGCCGTGCAAACGGGCGGCGACTGGCTGCCGGCTTCGGAAATCGCCCACGCGGTTTTGGCGCGGAAGATGTCCGCGCTTGCCGCGACCGACGCGGCGCTGGCGCGGATCGCCAGACACGATCCGGTGCTGAACTCTTTTACCGATGTCCTCGTCGACCGCGCGCGAGCGAGGGCGCGCGCCATCGACGCTGCCATCGCCGCAGGGAAAAATCCCGGGCCGCTTGCGGGCGTGCCGTTTGCGGTAAAAAACCTGTTCGACGTGCAGGGCCTGCCGACCCGCGCCGGATCGAAGATCAACCGCGATCTTAAGCCGTCGCCGCGCGATGCCACGCTGGTCGAGCGCATGGAAGCCGCCGGCGCGGTGCTGGTCGGCGCGCTCAATATGGGCGAATACGCCTACGACTTTACCGGCGAAAACGTGCACGACGGTCCGTCGCGCAATCCGCACGACACGACACGGATGACCGGCGGCTCGTCCGGTGGCTCCGGGGGCGCGGTCGGCGGCGGGTTGGTGCCGCTGGCGCTGGGCTCTGACACCAACGGCTCGATCCGGGTGCCGTCGTCGTTCTGCGGCATTTTTGGTTTGAAGCCGACCTATGGCCGGCTGTCGCGGGCGCGCTCGTTTCCGTTTGTATCGAGCCTCGATCATCTCGGCCCGTTCGCGCGCAGCGTCGATGATCTGGCGCTGGCCTATGACGCCATGCAGGGTCCCGATGCGGATGATGCGGCCTGCACCACGCGACCGATCGAGCCTGTGAGCGCGCTGCTGGCGCAGGACATCGGCGGACTCCGCATCGCCATCGCCGGCGGATACTTTCAGAAGAATGTTTTCCCGGAAGCGAAAGAGGCCGTCGCCCGGGTCGCAAAAGCACTCGGCATCACGCGCGTGATCGAAATCCCCGAGGCGGGGCGCGCCCGCGCCGCGGCCTATGTCATCACCACCGTCGAGGGCGCGTCGCTGCATCTCGACCGCCTACGCAAGCGGCCGAATGATTTCGATCCGGCGGTGCGTGACCGGCTGATCGCCGGCGCGATGGTTCCCGCGCCGTTCGTGGACAGGGCGCAAAAATTCCGCCGCTGGTATCGCGCGCAGATGCTGGAGCTTTTCAAGTCGGTCGACGTCATCATCGCGCCGGCGACGCCCTGTGTCGCGCCAAAACTCGGGCAGCAAACCTTCGTGCTCGACGGCGTCGAGTTGCCGGTGCGCGCCAATATCGGCATCCACACCCAGCCGATTTCCTTTATCGGCCTGCCGGTGGTGGCGGTGCCGGTTCCGCTCGATCCGATGCCGATCGGGGTGCAGATCATCGCCGCCCCCTGGCGCGAAGAACTCGCGCTGCGCGTCGCCTATGCGCTGGAGCGCATGGGCGTCGTTGCGGCGCCGCGGTCGAAAGGATTTTGAGAATGGACGTCGATCTTCCCGATGTGCTCGCCGAGGTGACCGCGCAGTTCGCCCGCTACGAGGCGGCGCTGGTCTCGAATGACGTTGCCGTGCTCGATGAGTTGTTCCACGCCGACAAACGATCGCTGCGTTACGGCGTCGGCGAAAATCTCTATGGCTATGACGAGATCATGGCGTTTCGCGCCGCGCGCTCGCCGGTGGGACTTGGACGCAGGACCGCGCGGACGCTGATCACCACCTATGGCCGTGATGCCGCCGTGGCATCGACGCTGTTTTACCGCGAGCAGCTCGCCGGCAAGGTCGGACGGCAGATGCAGACATGGATACGCTTTCCGGAAGGCTGGCGTATCGTCGCAGCCCATGTCAGCATCATCAACGAACCGCCGGATCAGAAGACATGAGTCTGGACGATCTTCCGGCCGACGCTTTGTCTCGTCCGCTTGCTCGCGTGGAGGTGGTCAGTCGCGTCGACCGCGCCTCGGCCGTGCCGGGCAAGATCACCCGCGCGGAAGAACTGCGGCTGCAGCTCGCCGACGAGATCGTGCGCGGCGCGCTGCCGCCGGGCGCCGCGTTGGACGAAACCGAGATCGCGCAGCGCTTCCATGTGTCGCGCACGCCGGTGCGCGAGGCGCTGCGCCAGCTTGCCGCCTCGGGCCTGGTCGATGCCCGGGCGCACCGCGGCGCCGTGGTGGCGCGGCCGTCGCCCGATCGCCTCACCGGCATGTTCGAGGCGATGGCGGAATTGGAAGCGCTGTGCGCCGGCCTTGCCGCCGAACGCATGCCGGCGGCGGAGCGACAGGCGCTGGAGGCCGTGCACGAGGAATTGCGCGTGCTGAGCTATGCCGGCAATCCGGAGCGGTTTCACGAGGTCAACGAGCGCTTTCACAACGCGATCTATGCAGGCTCGCAGAACGGCTACATCGCCGAGATGACGCTGGCGACGCGGGTGCGGGTGCAGCCGTTCCGCCGCGCCCAGTTCCGCAATCTCGGCCGGCTGGCAAAATCGCATCTCGAGCATGACCGCGTGGTGGTGGCGATCATGCGCGGCGACCGCGTCGGCGCAGCTGCTGCGATGCGCGCCCATATCGAACTGGTGCGCGGCGAATACGAGCTTTACGCGGTGTCGGTGTAAAGGTTTTGGCCTCGTAAGCGCGGTGTCGCTTCGGGGTCCGGTTAACCCTTTCCGGCACCTGAACAATCCAAGATCGCATAAAAGACAAATTGATTCTCCAAGCTGCATTTTTGCAATGCTTGGCGGGAGGAATTCAATGGCCTTTCAATACGCAGCAAAAGTTATTTGCGGGATCAATCGAGAGTCAGGAAAGCTTGCCCACGGCGTCTATGAGACCGTCGTCAATATTCACAGTCCGAACAGGGATGTGACGGGATTCAGATTCAAACTTGCGCTCGCCGGTGAAATGAGGGATGGCGTCATTTCGCCATTTCGCGACGCAAGAATTCTACCCGATGCCGCGCAGTTTTTCAGCTGTAACGACCTGCACAGACTATTCAACATTCCCGCGGCGACCGTCATCGACGGCTTCTTCGTCATCGAGAGCAAGGAGCCGCTCGATGTGATCGCCGTCTACACCACGAACGACATCGCTGGAAATGGCGTGCCGGCAATCGAGGTCGAACGGGTCTTCGAGCGAGTGCTCGCGTAACTTCGTTTCCAGAACAACGCTCATGGGTGGCCGCGTCGGTTCTGCCGCCGGGGCCTTGCGATATCGAGATGATGCGCGGCGAAGGAGCTACGTGGTGCCGGCGTGGGTCACTTCGCAGGTACCGCGGCCTCCGCCATGAAGGCGCGCCAGCCACCGAACTCGGATATGTCGCGCGCGCCGTCGATGGCGGCGGGTTCGACCAGAAAACCCTTTACGCCGTTGCCGTCGGCCAGTCGGATCGTGCCGATCGACAGCGGCGGCGGTATAGCGGCGACGAATTTTCCGAATGCCGGCGCAGACAGCGCCCATACCTCAAGCTGGATCGACGACCCCGAACCAGCCTTGACTCGCAGCATGCCCGGCTTCGGCGGCGTGGTGCCTTTCAGCGCATAGAGCTTGTAGTCCGGCGCAGTCGCGATGGCTTGCAGCAGGCGGCCGCCCAGCGCTTTCAATTCGCCGTTCAGCGCCATGCCGCTCAGATGCGCGCCGACTACGGCAATGGCGATCTCGTCGCCGCTCAAACCCGTGGGCAAGGGTGCGAGCGGCGGCTGCGGCAAATTGCGGCCGCCCATCGCAAGCCCAGTGTCGGCATGAAATACGCGGCCCAGGCTCGCCAGCTGCGCGTCGTGTCCGGCGGGCGCCAGCAGCGTAATCCCGAACGGGATGTCGTCCGATCGAATCGACGCCGGCAGCGCGAGGCCGCAGAGGTCGAGCAAATTGACGAAATTGGTGTAGGTGCCGAGCCGGCTGTTGAGCTCGATCGGATTGGCCAGCACCTGCGCGGTCGAGTAGGCGGTCGGCGCGGTCGGCAGCACCAGCGCGTCGATAGGGGCAAAAGCACGCCCGGCGATGCGGTGCAGCGCCTGCAGCCGGTACAGCGCGGCAAAAGTGTCCGCCGCCGTCGGGCGCGAACCTGCCGCCGTGATCTCGCGCGTTACGGGGTGAATCGCATCCGGCGAGGAGGCCAGCAGGTTGCGGATCACCAGATAACGCTCGGCGACCCACGGGCCTTCATAGAGCAGCCGCGCCGTCTCATAGAACGGTTCGAGGTCGCATTCGACCAGCGTTGCGCCGAGCGCGGTCCAGCGCGCCACGGCGTCGCCGTAAGCCTTCTCCGCGGCCTTGTCGCCGAAGAAAATCAGTTGGCCGCGGCGGGGCACGCCGAGCCTGAGCTGGCCCGGAAGCGCGTTCATCGACCCCAGCGGCCGGTCACGCGAGAACGGATCGGCGCCGTCGGGGCCGGCCATCGCGGCCAGCGCCGTCATCGCGTCGTCGACGGTCAGCGCAAAGATCGACACGCAGTCCAGCGTGCGGCAGGCCGGCACCACGCCGGCGGTCGAGACCAGTCCGAGGCTCGGCTTCAGTCCGACGATGTTGTTGAGCATGGCCGGCACGCGGCCGGAGCCGGCGGTATCTGTGCCGAGCGCCAGCGGCACCAGTCCGGTGGATACTGCCACCGCCGATCCCGAACTCGATCCGCCCGGAATGAGATCGCCGCGCATCGGATTGTTCGGAACGCCATAGGGCGAACGCACGCCGACCAGGCCGGTGGCGAACTGGTCAAGGTTGGTCTTGCCGATCACGATGGCGCCGGCCGCGCGCAGTTTTGCGACCGAGGTGGCATCGAAGGCCGGCGAATACGCAAAGGCAGGGCAGGCGGCGGTGGTGGGCAAGCCGAGGACGTCGATATTGTCCTTCACCGCGACCGGAACGCCATAGAGCGGAAGCTGCGTGGCATCCTTCTTCGACAATGCTTCCGCTTCGGCCAGCGCGTCGGCTTCATCACGCAGGCTGATGAAGACTGCCGGGTCGTTGTGATCGCGGATACGCTGAAAACTGCGCGCCACGGTCCGCACAGGCGACATTGCGCCCGCGCGGTGCGCCGCGACCATCGCAGCGACCGTTTCCGTCACGATGCGATCCTGACCCGGATCGCACCGGTCTTCATGTCGCCGACCTTATTCGGCAGGTACTGCAAGGGGAGGCTCCGGGTGCGCGACGGAAAGGCTGCCGGCGCCGAATTTCTCCACTGCGAGAAAGCCGGCCGCCACCACAGCATAGGCCAGCGCCACACCGGGCGTCACGCCCAATCCGCCGCCGATGCCGACCGCCTCGCCATGCATGAAGCCGAAATAGGTCAGCACCGCGCCCGCGAACGCGAAGGCCGAGGCCTTGACGAAGTCGCGCTCGATCACGAACACGCCGATCGCGCCCAATACGAGACCCGCGAGGATCGAGCCGCCGCCCATGATTTCCAGCCCGTGGTAGATCACGCCCTGCTGCGGCAGCGAGGCGATCGCCGCGGCCTTCACCGCGCCTACCTTGTCGGGCGCCAGCGCGCCCACGGTCTGGGCCGCGCTCAGGGTTGCCCCGAGCATGGTGTCGATCTGCAGCTTGGCCCATGCCGCAAGGTGCGGCGTCAAGGCAAGCACGATCGCAGGCGCGTGCTTGATCGGCGTAGTCTGGAACGCCTGCGCGCCGATCAGCATGCCGATATAGAGCAGGATCGGCGAGATCGCGACCACCGGCACCAGCGCCAGCAGCACCGAGATGATGCCGAACCACGACAGCACCACCACCATGATCCCGGTCGCCGCCGAGTAGCCGATCCGGCCGCCCATCGCCTTCCAGCCGGGATGGCCGATATAGACCGCGTTGATGAAGGGGTTGCCCATCAGGCAGCCGATCAGGCTGACGGCGCCGTCGGCAGTCAGCACGCGCGTGGTCGGATATTCATCGCCGGCGGCCTCGGCGCTTTCGACATTATCCATCGCCTCGACCAGGTCGTAGATGCCGAACGGGATCGCCGTCACCAGGATGATGCCGAGGAATTCGAAGCCCGAAAATACCTCACCGATGGCCGGGATCGGCACCGAGAAGCCGAAGCTCGCGAAGGCGTCGCCGACCCCCTTGACGCTCAGCCCGCCGAGCCCGAGGCCGAACAGGTTGGACCCCCACGCGATGATCATGCCGACCGCGATGGCGACGAGACCTGCCGGAATGTTCTTCGGATATTTCACTCCGCCGAACCAGCTCAGCATGATGATGGCGAAACAGACGAGACCAATCTGCGGCGTCATGTACATCTCCAGCGCCGGCCGCATCGAGATGAAGGTCACCGAGACGCCGGCCAGGGTGCCGAGCAGCGCCGCGCGCGGCGTGATCCTGCGGATATAAGGTGCGATGAAGCCGCCGATCATCAGGATAAAACTCTGGAAGAACACCCAGACCAGGCCCGCGGACCAGCCCTTGATCGGATCGCCGGTCTTCAGCGTGATCGGCAGCATGATCACGAAGGTGACGATGAACATGTGCGGCACGCTGACGCCTGAAGGAAGCGCGCAGACGTCGTTGCGGCCGGTCTTCTGCGCGAGGCGATAGGCGAGCCAGGCATAGTAGAAGGTGGAGAGGCACATCATCAGGCCGAGCGCGGGCAGGATGCGGCCGAACACGAGCGAGTCCGGCATCTTCAGCACGAACCGCAACAGCCCGGTCAGCACCAGCATGTTGACCAGGATATTGGTGCCGAAGCCGAAGAAGGCGTTCCAGTCGCCCGGCGTCCACAAGGCCGGCTTGAAATCGCTCGTTCCGGCAGTCCCTGTCATGCTGGTGCTCATCGTGACCCTCCCGCTGCTGAAATCTTCGAAATCTCCGGCGTCATCGCGGCGATCACCGCGGCCGAATCGCTGACCCAGCCGAAAATGCCGCCCTGGGCCTTGATCATCTTCAGGCCCATCTCGTGGAATTCGGGGAAATACGAGGCGCAGCCATCCGCCAGCACCACGCAGCGGTAGCCGCGGTCATTGGCCTCGCGCACGGTGGTGTTGACGCAGACCTCGGTGGTGACGCCGCACACCAGCAGGTTCTCGATGCCGTATTTTTCAAGTACGTCGCCAAGCTCGGTGGCGTAGAACGCGCCCTTGCCGGGCTTGTCGATGACGATCTCGCCGTCGAGCGGATAGAGAGCTGGAATGATGTCGTGGCCGGCTTCGCCGCGGATCAGGATCCGCCCCATCGGGCCGGGGTCGCCGATGCGTAAGGAGGGCGCGCCGCGGTCGATCTTCGCGGGCGGCGCGTCGGACAAATCCGGCAGATGGCCCTCGCGGGTATGCACGACCAGCATGCCGCTGTCGCGCGCCGCATCCAGTACCGCCGCGATCGGCTTCACCGCGCGCGCCAGTTGCGAAACGTCATTGCCGAGGGTTTCGCCGAAACCGCCGGGCTCCATGAAGTCGCGCTGCATGTCGATGATCAGGAGCGCCGTGGCCGGCCAGTCGAGATCGATCGGGCCCGGCTCCGCGGCGACCGTGCCGCTTGAGGGATATTTTGCGCCCGCCATCACTTAAACGCCCCGCGCCAGAAAACTCTCGCAGTGCACTAAGCAAGGCCTATGCCATTGTGTACAACCCGGATCGCGTAGCCTGCTCAGAAAATTTTCCATCATTCTCAATCAGTTGTGGATTCCGGCGCATGCTGCTTATTCTTTATTCGAAGCTTTCGCAGCGGGCATTTGCTTATTCGCTGAGCGCAAAGCATTGATGCGTACAATTTACGCAAGAGTACCGGAGCGTTGCCGTGGCAGCTTTTTCTCGCGTAGATCAAGCGACAGCCCGCATGTGAAGACGGGAAGGGGACGCCGCATGAATGTCGTAGCCGCGAGCCGCCGCGAACCTCCGGACGCCTTGTTCGCGACGCCCGATATCCTGGCCGAGCGGCGGGCCGACGGCAGCATCTGGTTGAAATCGATGACGCCGCTGCAACCCGCCGCGCGCTGCGTCGGCGACTGGCTGGAGCATTGGGCGCGGCAGGCGCCCGACCGGATTTTTCTCGGCGAACGTTCCAGCGTTGAGGCGCCGTGGACGACAGTCACTTACCAGGACGCGCTGCGTCAGGTGCGCTCCGTGGCCGCGTGGATTCTTGCACAAGGCATGAGCGCCGCACGCCCGCTGGTGATTCTGTCAGACAACAGCAGCGAGCACGCGCTGCTGGCGCTTGGGGCGATGCATGTCGGCGTGCCCGTGGCGTCGATCTCGCCGGCCTATTCGCTGATGTCGAAGGATTTCGACAAGCTCAAAAGCATGATCACGCTGCTCGATCCCGGCGCGATCCATGTTTCCAGCCTCAAGGCGTTCGCACCGGCGCTGGCGGCGATCAAGCCGCTGCATAAGGCGATAATCGTATCCGGAGATGCCGATGACAGCGGCGCGGTTTCGTTTCGCAGCATCGCCGCAACCCCCGAAACGGCGGCTGTCGCGGGCGCCTTCGCAGCGATCGGTCCCGACACCATCGCAAAATTCCTGTTCACCTCGGGCTCGACCGGCACGCCGAAGGCGGTCATCAACACCCAGCGCATGCTGACCTCGAGCCAGCAGGCCAAGGCGCAGACCTGGTCGTTTCTCGATCATAAGCAGGGCGATCTGGTCCTTCTCGACTGGCTGCCCTGGAGTCACACCTTCGGCGCCAACCACAATTTCAACCTGGTGCTGCGCAACGGCGGCACGCTCTATATCGACGGCGGCAAGCCCGCTCCGGGCCTGTTCGCAACCTCGCTGGCCAACCTGCGCAGCGTGGTGCCGACGGTGTATTTCAACGTGCCGCGCGGTTTCGACATGTTGATCGCGGCATTGCGCGATGACGAAGACCTGCGCCGCCGATTCTTCACGGACGTGAAGTTCGCCTTCTATGCCGGTGCGGCGCTGCCGCAGAATTTGTGGGACGCGCTGGAAGACCTGTCGATCAAGACAACGGGCCGCGCGCTGCCGATGGTGTCGGCGTGGGGTTCGACCGAGACCTCGCCGCTCGCCACCGACTGCCATTTTCAGGCCGAGCGATCCGGCAATATCGGCGTGCCGATCCCCGGCACCGAACTGAAACTGGTGCCGTCCGGCGACAAGCTGGAGGTGCGGGTGCGCGGACCCAACGTGACGCCGGGCTACTGGAAGGCGCCGGAGCTCACGGCAAAGGCATTCGACACCGACGGGTTTTATCTGATCGGCGATGCCGTAACCTTTGCCGATCCCGACCGACCCGAACGCGGATTGTTCTTTGACGGCCGGGTGGCCGAGGATTTCAAGCTCAATTCCGGCACCTGGGTCAGCGTCGGCACGCTGCGCGTCGCCGGCATCGCAGCGCTGGCGCCGCTGGCGCAGGACATCGTCGTCACCGGCCATGGCGGCGATCACGTGGGCTTCCTGGTGTTTCCCAATATCGCCGCGTGTCGCGCGCATGCCGGTCTGCCTGACAGCGCTGGCCCGATTGAGGTGATCGGCAGCGAAAAGGTCCGTACCGCGATCGGGCAGGGGCTCGCAAAACTGAAAGCGCAGGGCGTCGGATCGTCCGCCCACGCGACGCGCGCGCTGCTGTTGTCCGAGCCGGCTTCGGTGGACGGCGGCGAGATCACCGACAAGGGCTACATCAACCAGCGCGCCGTGCTGACGCGGCGCTTGGCTGCCGTGGCGTTGCTCGAGGACGATGCGTGCACGGAATGGATCGGCTGCGCGGACTGAAACAATCAATCACAGAACAAATCGACAGGGAGAGACGCGATGAGGGGTTTTAAGATTTATCTGGCGCTTGCGCTGTCGTGCGCCGCATATGGATCGGCGCGCGCGGAAATTTCCGACGACATCGTCCGTGTCGGCGTGCTCAACGACATTTCCGGCATTTTTCAGGACACCAACGGCATGGGCTCGGTCGAGGCCGCGCGGATGGCCGCGGAGGATTTCAATGGCGGCGGCAAGGGCATCAAGGTCGAGATCGTCTATGCCGATCACCAGAACAAGGCCGACGTCGGCTCCGCCATCGCGCGCAAGTGGCTTGACGTCGACAAGGTCGACGCCATCGTCGATGTGCCCAACTCGGCGGTAGGTCTCACCATCAACTCGCTGCTGCGCGATTCGAAGATGACGTTTCTGGCGTCGTCCACTGCGAGCTCCGACCTGACCGGAAAGGCCTGCTCGCCGAATACGATCCAGTGGGTCAACGACGCCTGGGCCACCGGCAACACCACGGCGGCGGCGATGATGGCGCGCGGCGGCAAGGACTGGTATTTCATCACCGTGAACTACGCGCTCGGCCAGGGCATCGAGGCCGAAGCCACCAACTACATCGAGAAGCACGGCGGCAAGGTGCTGGGCTCGAGCAAACATCCATTGGGAACCTCGGACTTCGCTTCCTTCCTGCTGCAGGCGCAGGGTTCGAAGGCCAAGGTGATCGGCCTTGCCAATGCCGGCGGCGATACCATCAACGCCGTGAAGCAGGCGGCCGAGTTCGGCACCAAAGAGGGCGGCCAAACCATGGTCGCCTTCCTGCTGTTCGTGAACGACGTGCACGGCATGGGCCTGAAGGTCGCGCAAGGCCTGCAGCTGCTCGAAGCCTTCTATTGGGACATGGACGAGGACACCCGCGCGTTTGCAAAACGCTTCGCGGCGCGGCCGGGCATGAACGGCAAGATGCCGAGCGGCAATCAAGCCGGCGTCTATGCCTCGACGCTGGCCTATCTCAACGCGGTCGCTGCAACCGGCAGCGACGCGGCCCAGGATGCCGTACCGCAGATGAAGAAGTTCAAGGGCAAGGACAAACTGTTCGGCGACGTCACCATCCGCCAGGACGGCCGCGTGATTCATCCGATGTATCTGTTCGAGGTGAAGAAGCCGGAGGAGTCGAAATATCCATACGACTACTACAAGCTGGTTTCGACCATCCCCGCAGAACAGGCGTTCCGGCCGATCGCGGACGGCGGCTGCTCGCTGGTGAAATAGGCGGTGGCACTCCCATCACCTCACCCCTTGAGGGGGAGGTCGGCGCTGCGCAGCAGCGCCGGGAGGGGGGTAAGCCACGAGCGCCGGCGGTTGGGGTTACCCCCTCCCGCCCGGCCTTTGGCCGGTCGACCTCCCCCTCAAGGGGGGAGGTGAACCGCACTACGGCCAGTAGTTGCTCACCTTGGCGCGGCCTTGCGTGATCAGGCGCGCGCCGCGCTGCTGGCGGGTGTAGATCCACAGCCAACTCATGGCGACGCTGAGCCGGTTGCGCAGGCCGATCAGGAAGTAGATGTGGGCGACGCCCCACACCCACCACGCCAGCCAGCCGCGCAGCTTGATGCGGCCGAAATCGATCACCGCCAGCCGCCTGCCAATCTGCGCCAGGCTGCCGGCGTGCTTGTAGACGAACGGGGCAAGCGTTTCGCCGCGCAGCCGCGCCTTGATGAGATTGGCGACGTAGCGTCCCTGCTGCTTGGCCGCCGGCGCAATGCCGGGGATCGGGCTGCCATCGGGACCATTGATCGTCACGGTGTCGCCGATGGCAAAGACGTCCGGATGACCGGGAACGGTGAGATCGGGAAGGATCGATACCCGGCCGGCGCGGTCGGCCGGCGCACCGAGCCATTCGGCCGCAGGCGATGCGCGCACGCCGGCGGCCCAGATGATGGTCTTTGCTTCCAAGTGCTTGTCGCCATAGACGACGCCATCGGCAGTGCATTCGGTGACCGGCTGTCCGAACGCGACTTCGACGCCGAGACTTTCCAGCGAGCGCTGCGCATAGGCCGACAGCTCGTCCGGGAAGCCGGCCAGCACGCGCGATCCGGCCTCGATCAAAACCACGCGCGCTTTGCGGGTGTCGATGTTGCGGAAATCCGGCGGCAAGGTGTCCTGTGCGAGTTCGGCGATGGTGCCGGCAAGTTCGACGCCAGTGGGGCCGGCGCCGATGATGACGAAGGTCAACAGCGCGGCGCGCCGCACCGGATCGCTTTCGCGCTCGGCGTCTTCGAAGGCAATCAGGATGCGCCGCCGCAACGTGGTGGCGTCCTCCAGCGTCTTCAGCCCGGGCGCAAACGGCTCCCATTCGTCATGGCCGAAATAGGCGTGGCGGGCGCCGGTGGCCAGCACCAGCGTGTCGTAGGGCAGCGTGTCGCCGCCATCCAGCATCACGCAGCGCGCCGCGGTGTCTACCCCGGTCACGGTGGCGAGCAGGGTCGTGACCTCCGGACGCCCGCGCAGCAGATAGCGGATCGGCCAGGCGATCTCCGAGGTCGCCAGCGCCGCGGTCGCGACCTGGTACAGCAGCGGCTGGAACAGATGATGGTTGCGCCGGTCGACCAGCGTGATCGAGAGCGGCGCACCGGCCAGGCGGTACACCGCCTCCAGCCCGCCAAAACCGGCGCCGACGATCACGACACGGTGGGGCGCCGCCGGCGGTATCTGCTCCATGCTCATGTCGGCCGGCCTCCGGGCGTTCGCGTCCAATCGCGTTGCTGTAATAGAGATAGGCATAACGCATCGCCTTCGCCGCAAAAAAAAAGCGTCCGCGACCGAATCCTTTGCCCATGGTCGAACGTCTTGCGGGAGACGGCCAAGGTTCGCTACCTCGTGCTGGTCGCGACGGCGGCTTGACGCCAGCGACGGCGCAACCGAAATTGTGCCGGGCAGTTTAACGTTGCGGCGATCAATCAGAACAGGAGCCGGATATGACCGCAAGCGAAGTCCCGCATCCCCCGATCGTTTCGCGCGAGCAATGGCTTGGCGAACGCAAGAAACTGCTGGATCTGGAAAAAGAACTCACCCGGCACTACGATCGCGTCAACGCCGAACGGCGACGGCTGCCGATGGTGAAGATCGAAAAGAATTATCTGTTCGACGCTCCCGGCGGCGAGCTGTCGCTCAAGGATCTGTTCGAGGGCCGCCGCCAGCTCGTGATCTATCATTTCATGTTCGACCCGGCATGGGAGAAGGGTTGCGCGGGCTGCACCAGCTATGTCAACGCCATCGGCGATCTCAGCATGCTGGACAAATGCGAGACCACCTTCGCCATGGTGTCGCGCGCGCCGCTGGCCAAGCTCGAGGCCTACAAGGAGCGGCATGGATGGACTTTCCCGTGGGTCTCCTCGCTCGGCAGCGATTTCAATTACGACTTTCACGTCACCAATGACGAGAAGATAGCTCCGGTCGAATACAATTACCGCAACAAGGCCCAGCTGGAAGCGGCCAAGGTGCCCAACGCGACCACCGGCGAGGAGCACGGACTCAGCGTGTTCTTCAGCATCGGTGATGACGTTTTTCATACCTATTCAGCCTACGCGCGCGGCACCGAAGCGCTCACCGACGCCCGCGCGCTGCTCGACATGACGCCCTATGGGCGGCAGCAGGATTTCGAGGACTCGCCGCCGGGCTGGCCGCAGAAGCCGACTTATGGGTAGGCGTTCACGGGCGGGCTACGGCTTCGGCCGGCCCGCCAGACATAAAGTCGCAGCGGGACTACTCAGAACCTGAATTATAATTCTTGCCATTCGCGACTGTCGCGAATTATGGTGCATGAGCATTTGCAGGACGGCCGACAGCTTTAGGGAAGCCGAAGGTCGTGCTTGCCGTTGGCCTTTGAGTTCGCAAAAAACACATCACCAAATAAGAAATGGGAGAGGGAGACCACATGAAAACGGCATTCTGGTTCGCGGGCGCGGCGGTTCTGGCGCTGGCGCAGCCCGCCGCGGCGGCGGATACCATCAAGATCGGGTTTGTCTCGACGTTCAGCGGCCCCACCGCCGTGATCGGCAACGACATGCGCAATTCGTTCGAACTCGCGCTCGATCACATGGGCCGCAAGATGGGCGGCAAACCGGTCGAGGTGATCTACGAGGACGACGGGCAGAAGCCGGACGTCGGCAAGCAGAAGACCGAAAAACTGATCCAGTCCGACAAGGTGGACTTCATCGTCGGCTACATCTGGTCGAACGTGCTGCTCGCCTCGCTCAAGACCGCGGTCGATTCGCAGACCTTCCTGATCAGCGCCAACGCCGGACCGTCGCAGCTCGCCGGTGAGCTGTGCTCGCCCTATGTGTTCTCGACGTCCTGGCAAAACGACCAGACCCCGGAGGCGGTCGGCCTCTACATGAACCAGAAGAACGTGAAGTCGGTATTCCTGATCGGCCCGAACTATGCCGCCGGCAAGGACATGCTGGCCGGCGTGAAGAGCACGTTCAAGGGCCAGGTGCTCGGCGAGGAATACACCGTGTGGCCGAGCCAGCTCGACTTCTCGGCAGAACTCTCCAAGGCGCGCGCGTCGAAGGCGGAATCGATCTTCGTGTTCTATCCGGGTGCGGCCGGCGTGCAATTCCTCAATCAGTATGCGCAGGCCGGCATCAAGCAGCAGATTCCGCTCTATACCGCCTTCACCATCGACGAATTGTCGCTGCCCCTGCAGAAGGAGAACGCGCTCGGCGTTCCCGGCGCGCAGGAGTGGGTGAACGATCTGCCGAATGAAGAGAACAAGAAGTTCGTCGCCGACTACCGCAAGAAGTACACGGGCTTGCGTCCGACCTTTTACGGCGCGCAATCCTATGACGCCGCGCAATTGATCAACAGCGCGGTGGTGGCGGTGAAGGGCGACACCAGCAAGAAGGACGCGATGCGCGCCGAGATGGAGAAGGCGAATTTCAAGTCGGTGCGCGGCCCGTTCAAATACGGCAAGAACCACATGCCGATCCAGAACTTCTATCTGCAGGACGTGGTCAAGGATGCCGACGGCCAGTTGTCGCTCAAGACCGTTGCCACCATCGTCGAAAACGCCCAGGATCGCTTCGCCGACAAATGCCAGATGAAGTGATCGCGGGGTCACCTCTCCCCGAAGGGGAGAGGTCGGATCGCATCGTTAGATGCGATCCGAGTGAGGGGCCTAACCGCGAGTCCGAATCTGCAGAAAGACCCCTCACCCGAAGCCTGCGCTGCGCTTCGGCTTCGACCTCTCCCCTGCGGGGAGAGGTAAGAAAGGGCCGGCGCCTTCCCTATTTCCCGCAGCGCTGTGGTGGGGCTCATGCTGCTCGTCGTCGAACAATTCCTGAACGGCTTGCAGTTCGGCCTGCTGCTGTTCCTGCTGGCGGCGGGGTTGACGCTCGTCTTCGGCATCATGGACTTTGTCAACCTGGCGCATGGCTCGCTCTACATGATGGGCGCCTACTTTGCCGCGACCTTCGTGGCGTGGACGGGGAATTTCATCGTCGGCGTGCTGCTCGCGCTCGGCGCGACGCTGCTGCTCGGTATCGTGCTGGAATTTGTCGCGCTGCGGCACCTGTATGGCCGCGATCATCTGGATCACGTGCTGGCGACGTTCGGGCTGATCCTGTTCTTCAATGACGCGGTGCGGCTGATCTGGGGCCCGGCGGGCCTTGCGCTGCCGCTGCCCGCCTGGCTGACGGTGCCGTTCCAGATCATGCCCGGCGTCTATTATCCGGCGTACCGGCTTGCGATCATCATGGTCGCGCTGGCGGTCGCCCTGATGCTTTACGTCGTGGTGATGCGAACCCGGGTCGGCATGCTGATCCGCGCCGGCGCGTCGAACCGGGAAATGATCGGTGCGCTCGGCATCAACATCAAGCTGCTCTACACGCTGGTATTCGGGCTCGGCGCTGCGCTCGCTGGTCTGGCCGGGCTGATGCAGGCGCCTATTCTGACCGTGCAGATCGGGATGGGCGAGAACATTCTCATCCTCGCCTTCGTCATCATCGTAATCGGAGGGATCGGCTCGATCCGCGGCGCCTTCCTCGCCGCGATCTTTGTCGGGATGATCGACACGCTGGGCCGCGCATTCCTGCCCGACCTCTTGCGGCAGATCCTCAGTTCGACCGCCGCTTCAACCGCCGCGCCCGCGCTCTCCTCGATGCTGATCTATCTCTTGATGGCTATCGTGCTGGTGGTGCGGCCGGAGGGGCTGTTTCCGGCCACCCGGCGATGACGGCTTCGCTCAACGCCCGCACGGCGATCGCGGCGCTGGTGAGCGCCGGCCTGCTGTTGCTTCCGCTCTATTCGTCGCTTAGCGGAAACGTCTTCGTGCTGACGCTGTTTACCCGCATCGTCATCCTCGCACTGGCGGCGGTGAGCCTCAATCTCATCATGGGCTATGGCGGGATGATGAGCTTCGGCCACGCCGCTTATCTCGGCATCGGCGGATATGCGGTCGGCATTCTCGCCCACGAAGGTATCGGCTCGGGATTGATTCAATGGCCGGTGGCGCTTGCGGCCTCGGCGCTGTTCGCGCTCGTGGTAGGCTCGCTCTCGCTGCGCACGCGGGGCGTCTATTTCATCATGATCACGCTCGCCTTCGCGCAGATGGCGTATTACATCGCATCCGGGCTCGCGCGCTACGGTGGGGACGACGGTCTGACGATCTACAAGCGCAGCGATTTCGGCGGCCTCATCAACCTGTCGAGCCGCGTGCAATTTTATTATCTGTGCCTCGCCTGCCTGTTCGGAGGGATTTATCTGGTCTGGCGCATCGTCAATTCGCGCTTCGGCATGGTCGTCCAGGGCCTGCGCTCCAACGAACAGCGCATGCAGGCCATCGGCTTTCCCGCCAACCGGTACCGGCTTGTTTGCTTCGTCATATCAGGCACGATCTGCGGTCTGGCCGGTGCGCTGCTCGCCAACAATACCGACTTCATCAGTCCGGCGGCGATGTACTGGACCCGCTCCGGCGATCTCATGGTCATGGTCATCCTCGGCGGCATGGGCTCGATGTTCGGCCCGGTGATCGGAGCGATCGTGTTTCTGGTGCTGGAAGAGCTGTTGTCGCAGGTGACGGAATATTGGGCGCTCATCATGGGCCCGCTGTTGCTGCTGATCGTGCTGTTCGGGCGCGGTGGCATCGACGGGTTGCTCGGGAGGCTGCACCGTGGCTGATCCCTTGCTCCGCGTTGAAAATCTGGTGCGGCGGTTCGGCGGAATCGTCGCGACCGACAATTTGTCGCTCGATGTCGCGCGCGGAGAACTGCACGCGATCATCGGGCCGAACGGCGCCGGCAAGACTACGCTGATCAGCCAGTTGACCGGGCAACTGCTGCCGGATTCCGGCACCATCCGTTTTGCCGATCGGGACATCACCGGCCTGCCGGCCTACCGACGCAGCGCGCTGGGGCTGGCGCGCTCGTTCCAAATCACGTCGCTGCTGCTGGACTTCACTGCGCTCGACAACGTCGCGCTGGCGGCGCAGGCGCATGACGGCCACTCGTTCCATTTCTGGCGCAGCGCCAGGGCGGAGCGGCCCCTGCGCGAGACGGCGCTGGCCGCATTGCAGCGGGTTGGTCTGGGCAGCCGCGCCGAAACATTGGTGTCGAAGCTGAGCCACGGCGAACAGCGCGAACTTGAACTGGCGGTCGCGCTCGCGACAAAACCGCAATTGCTGCTGCTCGACGAACCGATGGCCGGGCTCGGCATCACCGAATCGGCGCGCATGGTGAAGCTGCTGCAGGAACTGCGGCGGGAAGTCACCATCGTGCTGGTCGAGCATGACATGGAAGCGGTGTTCGCGCTCGCCGACCGCATCACCGTGCTGGTCTATGGGCGCGTCATCGCGTCCGGCGCGCCGGCGGCAATCCGCGGCAATGAAGAAGTCCGGCGCGCTTATCTCGGCGAGCAGCACGTGGTGACCCGCCATGGCTGACGCAGCCCTTCTGCTTGACGTCGAGAATATCGAGACCTGCTACGGCCTCAGCCAGGTTCTGTTCAAGCTGTCGATGTCGGTTCGTTCAGGCGAGATGGTGGCCCTGATGGGCCGCAACGGCATGGGAAAAACCACCACCATCCGATCCATCATGGGGCTGACGCCGGCGCGGGCGGGCGCGATCCGGTTCGCCGGACATGACGTTCGCAGCCTTCCATCTTTCAAAATCGCGCAGTTGGGAATTGGCCTGGTCCCGGAGGGGCGTCAGATATTTCCTAACCTGACCGTCCGCGAGAATCTGGTCGCCGCCTCCGGCAATCGTCTAGGCAGCTCCGATCCATGGACGATCGAAAAGATCCACGCGCTGTTCCCGCGCTTGGCCGAACGCGGGGCCAACATGGGCAGCACGCTGTCGGGCGGCGAGCAGCAGATGCTGGCGATCGGCCGCGCGCTGATGACCAATCCGCGTCTGCTGATCCTGGATGAAGCAACCGAGGGCCTTGCACCGCTGATCCGCGAGGAAATCTGGAACTGCCTGTCGATGCTGAAGGCGCGCGGGCAATCGGTATTGGTGATCGACAAGAACGTCGAGAATCTCACCCGCATCGCCGACCGCCATTACATGATCGAGCGCGGCCGCGCGGTGTGGAGCGGAACATCCGAGCAATTGATTGCGGAGCCGGATTTGCAGCACCGGTATTTGGGGATTTGAAGCACCGTCATTCCGGGGCGCGCCAAAAGGTCCGCGCAAGGCGCGGGCCGATGGTGCGAGCCCGGAATCCATAACCCCCGACCGTGGTTATGGATTCCGGGCTCGTTCGCTTTGTGCAAGATTGACGGTGTCAATTTTGCACAAAGCAAACGCCCCGGAATGACGATTAAAACATCTCGAAATATTCGCGCTGCTCCCATTCCGATACTTCGGCCTGGAAGCGCTCGATCTCGGCGTTCTTGATGTGGATGTAATAGTCGACGAACGCAGCACCCAGCGCGTCGCGGAAGAACGGGTCGTCCTTCAACGCAAGCACCGCTTCCTGCAGTGTCTTCGGCAACAGCACGGCCTGCGTCTCATAGGGCGTGTCCGCCGACGGCCCGGGATCGAGCCGGCGATCGACGCCATCGAGGCCCGAGAGAATCTGCGAGGCCATATAGAGATACGGATTGGCCGCGGGCTCGCCGATCCGGTTTTCCAGCCGGGTGCCAGGATAGCCGGCGCCGCCGAGCACGCGGATCATCACGCCGCGGTTGTCGCATCCCCAGATCGCGCGGTCCGGTGCCAGCGAATACGAGCGATAGCGCTTGTAGCCGTTGATGGTCGGCGTCGTGAACACGGCCGAGGCGCGGGCATGCTGCAGCAGCCCGGCGAGATAACCGTGGCCGAACGCGCTCAACAACTCGCCATCGTCGTTCGCCATGAAGGCATTCTCGCCGCCGGCGCGCGACACGATCGATTGATGGAGGTGCCATCCGGACGCGAACAGATTCGGCAGTTTTGGCCGGCACATGAAGGTCGCATGATAGCCATGGCGGCGGGCGATCTGTTTTACCGCGCTGCGGAACAGCACCATGGCGTCGGCGGACGCGAGCCCGGTCATCGGTGCGAACGTAAACTCACACTGGCTCGGGCCGAACTCGACCTCGATCGACCGCAGCGGCAGGCCGAGTGCGAGAACATCCCGCCGGATGACTTCGAGCACCGGCTCCATCTGATCGTAACGCTGCTCGGTCAGATACTGATAGCCGTGCGACAGCAGGCTGACCGATGGCGGCTGGCCCGGCTGACCGGCATCCTCCGGCGACATTTTGGGGTCTTCGAGCTTGAAGATGTGGAATTCGACCTCGAGCCCGGCGACGAAATCGTAGCCGCGCTGCCTAAGTCCATCGAGGACCGACCGGTAAAGATTTCGCGTCGCGAACGGCACCGGACGCCCGTCTGCGAAATAAATATCGCAAAGCAGCCAGCCGGTGCCCGGCACCCACGGCAGCACGCGAAAGCTCAAGGGATCGGCCACCATCAGGAAATCGGCGGCGCCTTCCATCTCCCGCATCCCAAAACCGCCGCCGGCGGTGAACACCGGAAACACGGTGCGATGCGAGGTGTCCTTGGCGAGCATCGTGGTGGTGATGGAGCAGCCGCTTTCCAGCGAGGCCAGCGCCTCGCCGGCGACCAGCGTCTTGCCGCGCAGAATTCCGTGCTGGTCGGGAAACGACAGCCTTATGACTTCGAGCTTCTGCTCTTCGACGATCCTGCGAAGGCGTCCCGCTGCTTCCTTCTGCTCTTGTGACCAGAGACCGTGACGCCCGACAAAACTCAACGCGTCACTCCTTTAGAACGTGATGAAGTTGGAGCGGCGCCTTTTCACCTCTCCCCGCAGGGGAGAGGTCGAAGCCGGAGCGCCAGCGCAGGCTTCGGGTGAGGGGTCTCTCCACACACTCTGCCTTGAGAAGAGGCCCCTCACCCGCCGCGCATCTGACGATGCGCGTCGACCTCTCCCCTGCGGGGAGAGGTGAATTGAGCGTCGCGATCACTCGGCCGCCGACAGATGGCGAACTTTTTCGGCGATCTCCGCGGGAACGGGCGCGGCCCACGGCGCGCCGCGCCGCCGTTTCACATCGACTTCCATCCAGAAGGTCTCCCATCCCCGCGTCGGCCCGATGCCGTCCATCGTTGCCGGGCCCTGGATGCTTCGCGCATGGGCGTCGTCGAGGAACATGAACGGCTTCTCGCCGCCGGCCACCTTCTCGATCTCCTGCCGCAGCAAGCGGCGATATTGCACGATGGCCTTGTCGGAGGTGCCGAGATGCTCGTTGGTGCGATCCTGGATCGCACCCATCGATTCGACCGCCCACTGATCGTGCACGTTGATGTCTGCGCCCATGCCGGTGTAGGTCGCGGTCGCCTGCTCGTGGGGATCGAAGCCGTAATCGTTCGACCGGTTCTTGCGCGAACGATAGTCCGGCAGCTCATACAGTTCGAGACGCTGATCGCGCATCCTGGTCTTGTCGACCGGCGTCGAATAGCTGGTGAAGATTGCATACCAGTAGCAGTTCTCGTCATCCACCGGCACATGCCACTGCGAGATGGTCATCTCGGTGCTCATCGGGATCACGAATCCATGCGGGAACAGCTGGTTGGTGACACGGACGTGGGTGCGCTCCTCGTCGATCTCGCGCAGCGCGATCAGGCGCAGCCCGTATTCGGTGTGTTCGACATTGATGATAGGCCGGTCATATTCGCGCAGGATCCTGGTCATCGGCATGTCGGAGCCGGCGGAGGCGCCGCGGAATTGCTTGCCATAGGCAGCCGCGGGATCTTCGTCCTCGAAGAAGCGATGCAGGAACGACGCATGCGCCGGATCGATGCCGACTTCGAGCGCCTGCAGCCAGTTGCAGCCGATGTGGCCCTTGAACGCGAACGTATAGGCATCGGGCGCTATGAAGCAGTCGATTTCCGGAAACGCCGGCGGCTCGCCTTCGCCGAGATACGCCCACAGGATTCCGCTCTTCTCCTTAACCGGATAGGCGCGCTGCGCGATGTTCCTGCACAGCACGGAGTCCTTCGGTTCGGCGGGAGTTTCCAGGCACTGGCCAGTGACGTCGAACAGCCAGCCGTGGAACGCGCAGCGCAGGCCGCCGTTCTCAAGCCGCCCGAAGGCAAGGTCGGCGCCGCGATGCGCGCAATGGCGGTCGATCAGGCCGGTGCGTCCCTGCGCGTCGCGAAACAGCACCAGGTTCTCGCCGAGCAATTTTATGGCCTTGACCGGACGCGGCCCCTGCAACTCGGCGGCCAGCGCCGCGGGCTGCCAGTACATCCGCATCAGTTTTCCGCACGCGTCCCTAGGCCCGGTCCGGGTCATCAGGTCGTTCTGTTCCTGGCTCATCATGGCGGCGTGTCCTTTCGCGGCCAGTCTAGCCAAACCCCGTCGCCTCGGCCAGCCTCGTTCCCCCGACGCGATTTCTTCACCTCTCCCTTCGGGAGAGGTGAAAAGCGCACCGCGTCCGGGACAAGCTTCACCCCCGCGCAAACATCCGCGCGTCCTGCGCCACCACCGGCGTCACAGCTTCGATCAGCCGCGCGGCGGCGTTGTCGACGCCGAGCCCCGCGGTATCGACCACGGCGGCCGCGCGCGCGTACAGCGGCTCGCGGCTGAGCAAAATGGTGCGCAGCTCGGCCATCGCCGAGCGGTCGTCCGCCATGGGGCGCAGATCGCCTTGCTTGCGCACCCGCGCCATGTGCTCTTCCGGTTCGGCCTTCAGCCAGATGGTGTAGAACGACGACAGGATCAGGTCGAAGGTCAAAGGCTCCGAGACGATGCCGCCGCCGGTCGCCAGCACCACCAGCTCTTTGCGCGCCAGCAATTGTCCGAGTGCGGCCTGCTCCATGCGGCGAAAACCTTCCTGGCCGTAGAGCGCGATGATCTCGGCGACCGACAGACCGTTCTGCTGCTCGATCTCCTTGTTGAGCTCGACAAAACTCCAGCCGATCTTTTTCGCGAGCAATTTGCCCAGTGTGGATTTGCCCGCGCCGCGCAGGCCGATCAGGGCAATGCCGGCAAAGGACATCTGCCGCCGCGCCGCGCCGTTGCCTTGTCCGGAAAGAACGTCCTTGGCATGCGCGATCTGGTTCGGCGTCGCCTTGCGCACGAGGTCGCGGATCACCGGCCAGTCCGGCGCGGGCTCGCTCGCCGGAATCAGATCTTCGAGATGCGCGCCCATGGCGTTTGACACCCGGCGCAGCAGCACGATCGAAACGTTGCCCTTGCCGCTTTCGAGCTGGGCGATGTAGCGCTCGGAAATCCCCGAAACCTTCGCCAGCACTTTTCGCGACATGCCGCGCAACGCCCGCATGGTGCGGACGCGCTGGCCGAGCTGTTCGAGAAAGCTGGTTTCTGGATTGGGTTGCTCGGTCATCAGCTCCGCGCTCGATAGGGCGGAGGAAGGATAATGCCGATAAGGATTGACAGCAAGCGCGCGCAGTGGCTTTCTATGAATTATAATTCAGAAAGCTGGGGAGAAGGCGCGTGAGTTCCTACAATGCGGTGACCTGGCTGCTGGACCGCAATGTCGATGAAGGCCGGGCTAAAAAACTCGCCTTCACCGATACCGTCACCGAATTGAGCTACGGCGACCTGCAGCAGCAAAGCCGCCGCCTCGCCAACCTGTTGCGCCGGCTCGGCGTCCGCCGCGAAGAGCGGGTGGCGATGATCATGCTCGACACGGTTGATTTTCCGGTGGTGTTTCTGGGCGCGATCCGTGCCGGCATCGTGCCGGTGCCGCTCAATACGCTGCTGACGTCGGAGCAATACGCCTATGTGCTGGCGGATTGCCGCGCGCGGGTGCTGTTCATCTCCGAAGCGCTGCTGCCGGTGGTCAAGGACATGGTCGGGCGCATGCCGGATCTCGAGCACGTCGTCGTCGCGGGCGATGATGCGCAGGGCCACAGGAAACTGGCGGAGGAGATCGCCAAGGAAAGCGATTCATTTCCGACCGCTGCCACCCATGCCGACGAGCCGGCGTTCTGGCTCTATTCGTCGGGCTCGACCGGAATGCCAAAGGGCGTGCGGCATCTGCATTCGAGCCTTGCCGCGACGGCGGAAACCTACGCCAGGCAGGTGCTCGGCATTCGCGAGGACGATGTTTGTCTGTCGGCGGCGAAACTGTTCTTCGCCTACGGTCTCGGCAATGCGCTGACCTTCCCGATGTCGGTTGGGGCTTCGACCGTATTGCATACCGAACGGCCGACGCCAGCGGCGATGTTCGCGCTGATGGGAAAATACAATCCCAGCATCTTCTTCGGCGTGCCGACGCTGTATGCCGCGATGCTGAACGACGAGACGCTGAAGCACGAACGCGGCGGCTCAAAACTGCGACTATGCACCTCGGCCGGCGAGGGGCTGCCGGAGTCGGTGGGCAACAGCTGGAAGTCGCGGTTCGGCGTCGACATTCTCGATGGCGTCGGCACCACCGAGCTCTTGCATATCTTTCTCTCCAACGCGCCGGGCGATATCAAATACGGTACGGCGGGCCGGCCGGTGCCTGGCTACAACGTGCGTTTGGTCAACGAAGCCGGCGCGGATGTCGCCGACGGTGAGATCGGCGAACTGCTGGTCGACGCGCCGTCCGCCGGCGACGGCTACTGGAATCAGCGCAGCAAGAGCCGCCGGACCTTTGAAGGTCCCTGGACCCGCACCGGCGACAAGTACATCCGCGATGCCGAAGGGCGCTATATATTTTGCGGCCGCAGCGACGACATGTTCAAGGTGTCGGGCATCTGGGTGTCGCCGTTCGAGGTCGAGAGCGCGCTGATCACGCATCCGGCGGTGCTGGAGGCGGCGGTGGTGCCCGAACCCGATCCGGAAGGACTCCTGAAGCCGAAGGCGTTCGTGGTGCTGCGCGCGGACGCCAGCACCGATGGCCTGCATGATGCGCTGAAGGAGCACGTCAAGCAGAAGATCGGGCCGTGGAAATATCCGCGCTGGATCGATGTGGTCGACAGTTTGCCGAAGACCGCGACGGGGAAGATCCAGCGGTTCAAATTGCGCGAAGCCGCGACGGAGAAATCGTGACGCACGGTGTTGCAACGATAATAGCCGTCGTCCCCGCGAAGGCGGGGACCCATACGCCGTGTCGTTTCGTTTTGGCACTGGGGCAGATGCCTTCTGCAACAGAGACGCCAGGGGTTATGGGTCCCCGCCTTCGCGGGGACGACGAGGGTGTGTGGGAGCGGTCGCGCAGAACATGACCACACTTTCTCCCTCCGGCACGCTGCGGATCGGCGCAACCGAGCTCGAATATCGCATGACCGGTCCTGCGCCCGGCGACGCGCCGACCATCGTCATGCTGCATGAAGGGCTCGGCTCCGCCGGATTGTGGGGCGACTTTCCCGAAAAACTCCAGGCCGCCACCGGCGCCGGCGTGTTCGCCTATTCGCGCGCGGGCTACGGCGCATCGAGCCCGGCGACGCTGCCGCGTCCAATCGACTACATGCATGTCGACGCGCTCGAAGTGCTGCCAAAGCTGCTCGACGCGATCGGCTTTCGCCGCGGCCTTCTGGTCGGGCATTCCGATGGCGCGTCGATCGCGGCGATCTACGCCGGAGGCGTTCAGGATCACCGCATCCGCGGGCTGGCGCTGATCGCGCCGCATTTCGTTGTCGAGGATATTTCGGTGAAATCGATCGCCGAGATCAAGACAGCCTATGAGACCACCGATCTCCGCTCGAAGCTCAAGCGCTGGCACAGCGACGTCGACAACGCGTTCTACGGATGGAACGACGCGTGGCTCAACCCAAAATTTCGCGACTGGGATATTTCGGAGTATCTCGCCTATATCCGCGTGCCCGTCGCGATCGTACAGGGCGCCGACGATCACTATGGGACGATTCGCCAGATCGAAATCGCCCAGCAAGAGTGCTATTGTCCGGTCGACGTCTCGATCATGTCAGGTGCCGGGCATTCGCCGCATCGCGAGGCGCCGGAGGCGACGCTGAATGCGATCGCGGAATTCGCAAGGTCCATTTTGCATGTGCATGAGGGTGCGCAGGGGCGCGCGGCATAGAATGCTCGCCGCGGCGATGCCCGAATGAGCGTCCCTCCCTCGACAGCAGTCAATCTCACACTGCCGCGCTGGGCTTACCTCCCCGGCGTCGAGACCGAGGCCGATCACGACACGCTGGCGATGGCCAAGGCGCTGGTGCCGGCCCGCTTCAATGGTTTCGTGCCCGCGCGCCATCCGGCGCTACGTTATGGGCTCGGGCTGAACGATTCCGGGTTTTTCTGGGAGAGCCACGAAATTCTCGAGGCGGTGTGGGCCGCAGCGCCACAAGGCGGACGCGAGCGGATCCTGCTGCGGGCCTGCATCCAGATCGCCAATGCCAATCTCAAGCTGCGAATGGGAAAGCCCCACGCCGCTGCGCGGTTATTGGGAGAGGCGCTGGCCGAGCTGAATGAGCTCAGCGTGCGCAAGGCTACAGGTGCTGGCGGCGGTTTCGCCGATGCATTCCCGACCACCGCGCTCGCAGGCCTGCTTCGGACCAAACTGGCGCAGCCTGCGTTGTCCAAGGCCGATTGGGTCGCGCTCTGCGCAATCGGCCGAACCTGAAACAAAATGCAGATTTTTGCAGTTTTGGTCTAGACCTCATCGAAAACATGCATTATTGTGCATATTCAGTCGGCAGGCCGGCACAAGAAACCAGACAGGGTGGCCCATGGCCGGAGTAGATCGCGTCCTCGCGAACGGCGCCAAGCATATCGATTTCCAGACCGATCCGTCGCGCTATCGGCACTGGAAGCTGGATGTCGCGGGCGATGTCGCGACCTTGACCATGGACGTTGACGAGAACGGCGGCCTGTTCGAGGGCTACCAGCTGAAGCTCAACTCCTACGACCTCGGCGTCGATATCGAGCTTGCGGACGCGGTGCAGCGGCTGCGCTTCGAACATCCGGAAGTGAAAGTGGTCGTGCTGCGTTCGGGGAAAAACCGGGTGTTCTGCGCCGGCGCCAACATCCGCATGCTGGCGGGATCGACCCACGCCCACAAGGTCAACTTCTGCAAGTTCACCAACGAGACCCGCAACGGCCTTGAGGATTCCAGCGAGAATTCCGGCCAGCGTTTCGTCACCGTGATCAATGGCACCGCGGCCGGCGGCGGCTATGAACTGGCGCTCGCCACCGATCATATCATTCTCGCCGACGATGGCTCCGCCGCGGTGGCGCTGCCGGAAGTGCCGCTGCTGGCGGTGCTGCCCGGCACCGGCGGCCTGACCCGCGTCGTCGACAAGCGCAAGGTGCGCCGCGATCACGCCGATTATTTCTGCACCATCGAGGAAGGCATCAAGGGCAAGCGCGCGGTGCAGTGGCGGCTGGTCGACGAGATCGTGCCCAACAGCAAGCTGGAGGCAAAGGTCGCCGAGCGCGCAAAGGAATTCGCGGCTGCGTCGAAGCGAAACGGCAATGGCAAGGGCATTACGCTGGCGCCGCTGACGCGCAGCATTGACGACAGCGGTATCCGCTATGGGTTTGTCAATGTCGACATCGATCGTGCGGCCCGCATCGCCACCATCTCGATCAAGGCCCCGGATGCGGCGCCGCCCGCCGACATTGACGGCATGATCGGGCAAGGCGCCGGCTTCTGGCCGCTGCAGGCCGCGCGCGAGCTCGACGACGCCATCCTGCATCTGCGCATCAACGAACTCGAGACCGCGATGCTGGTGTTCAAGTCGCATGGCGAGGGCGCGCAGGTACTGGCGTACGACGCATTTCTCGAAGCCAACAAGGCGCACTGGCTGGTCAACGAGATCAGGCAAACCTGGAAGCGCGTGCTGAAGCGCGTCGACGTCACCTCGCGCACGCTGGTGACATTGGTCGAGCCGGGCTCATGCTTCGTCGGCACGCTGGCCGAACTGGTGTTCGCGGCCGATCGATCCTACATGCTGGTCGGCTCGCGGCAGGGCGACAACCGCGCGCCGCCGGCGATTCAGCTCAGTGCGATGAATTTCGGACCCTATCCGATGAGCCACGGATTGACGCGGCTGCAGTCGCGCTTCCAAGCCGACCCTTCCGACGTGGAAACCGCGCAGGCCAGGATCGGCGAGGCGCTGGACGCCGAGGAGGCCGAAAAACTCGGGCTTGTCACCTTCGCTCTCGACGACATCGACTGGGACGACGAGGTGCGGGTATTCTTCGAGGAACGCGCCAGCTTTTCACCGGACAGCCTCACCGGCATGGAAGCCAATTTGCGCTTCGTCGGTCCTGAGACCATGGAATCGAAAATCTTCTCGCGGCTGACGGCGTGGCAGAACTGGATCTTCCAGCGCCCCAACGCGGTCGGCGAAGACGGCGCGCTCAAGCGCTACGGCACCGGCCAGAAGGCGCAGTTCGATATGACGCGGGTGTAAGAAATTTGCTGCGTCATGGCCGGGCTTGTCCCGGCCATCCACGTCTTGCGGCGCTCGCAGAAAAGAAGACGTGGATGCCCGGGACAAGCCCGGGCACGACGGTAAATAAACTGCCGAGCAGGAGCCCACCATGAACCTCATGAATGTCGATTACACCACCAAGATTCCCAACAATGTGAATCTCACCGAGGATCGGCAGGTGCTAAAGGCGCTGGAGGGCTGGCACCCCGGCTATCTCGACTGGTGGAACGACATGGGCCCGGAAGGTTTTCAGGATTCGCTGGTCTATCTGCGCACCGCGGTCAGCGTCGATCCCAAGGGCTGGGCGAAGTTCGATTACGTCCGCATGCCGGAATATCGCTGGGGCATCCTGCTCGCGCCGCAGGATACTGAGCGCAAGGTCAATTTCGGCCAACATATAGGCGAGCCGGCGTGGCAGGAGATCCCCGGCGAATACCGCGCCATGCTGCGGCGTCTGGTGGTGATCCAGGGCGACACCGAGCCTGCTTCCGTCGAGCAGCAGCGCCATCTCGGCAAGACCGCGCCCTCGCTCTACGACCTGCGCAATTTATTCCAGGTCAATGTCGAGGAAGGCCGCCATCTCTGGGCGATGGTGTATCTGTTGCAGAAATATTTCGGCCGCGACGGCCGCGAGGAGGCCGACGATCTGTTGCGCCGCCGCTCCGGCGATGCCGATAGCCCACGCATGCTGGGCGCGTTCAACGAGGCGACGCCGGACTGGCTGTCGTTCTTCATGTTCACCTTCTTCACCGACCGCGACGGCAAGATGCAGCTCGAGAGCCTCGCGCAATCCGGCTTCGATCCCTTGTCGCGCACCTGCCGCTTCATGCTCACGGAAGAGGCGCATCATATGTTCGTCGGCGAAACCGGCGTCGGGCGCATCCTGCAGCGCACCTGCGAGGCGATGAAATCAGCCGGGATCGACGATCCCAATGCGGTCGAGAAGGTGAGGGCGCTCGGCGTCATTGATCTTCCGACCATGCAGAAGAAGATGAACCTGCATTACTCGCTGTCGCTCGACCTGTTCGGTTCCGAGGTGTCCACCAACGCCGCGAATTTCTACAATTCCGGTCTGAAAGGCCGCTTCCAGGAAACCAAGATCGACGACGATCATCGCCTGACTAGCGACATCTATCAGGTCCTGAAACTGGTCGATGGCGAGATAAAACTGGTGGACGAGCCGGCGCTGACCGCGCTGAACATGCGGCTGCGCGACGACTACACGCAGGATTGTGCCAAGGGCGTCGAGCGCTGGAACAAGATCATCGAAAAAGCCGGCGTCAATTTCCGCTTCGAACTGCCGCACACCGCCTTCCATCGCCAGATCGGCGAGTTCCGCGATGTCAACGCCACGCCGAAGGGCATCATCCTCTCCGACGCCGAATGGACGAAGGTGAAGGGCGATTACCTGCCGTCGGCCGATGACGGCGATTTTGTCTCGTCGCTGATGGTAGCGGTGAGCGAGCCCGGCAAATTCGCCAACTGGATCTCGCCGCCGAAAGTCGGCATCGACAACAAGCCCGGCGAATTCGAATATGTGAAGATCGCGGCGTAGAAAAGTTTTCGTCATGGCCGGGCTTGACCCGGCCATCCATCTTCTTCGCAAGAAGCGTTTTTTGAAGAGGATGGATCACCGGGTCAAGCCCGGTGATGACGGCGTTGGCGACTGAGTGAGCCCATGAACGCACCTTTAAAAAAACAGCACCTGATCGATCCCGAAATCTGCATCAGGTGCAACACCTGCGAGGAGACCTGCCCGATCGACGCGGTGACCCACGACGACAACAACTACGTGGTCAACGCGGAAATCTGCAACTACTGCATGGACTGCATCGCGCCGTGCCCGACCGGCGCCATCGACAATTGGCGCATTGTCGTAAAACCCTATTCGCTGGAGCAGCAGTTTTCCTGGAGCGATCTGCCGGCGCAGCAGGAAGTCGGCAGCGGCGAGTCCAGCGAGGCGGTCGAGGCGCTGGAAGATGAAATCGGCGCGCTGCTCGAGGAGGCGCGCAAGGGTCTCGGCGGCAAGGCGGTGGCGCCGCATTCCGCTTCCAAGCCGACGGTCAATCTCTACAATCGCGGCAAGCCCGCGAAGGCGACGGTGGCCGGCAATTTCCGCCTGACCCATGCCGATGCGGATTCCGACGTGCGCCACATCATCCTGGATTTCGGCGACCAGCCGTTCCCGGTGCTGGAAGGCCAGAGCATCGGCATCGTCACGCCGGGCTTAACCGCCGACGGCACGCCGCACCTGGTGCGGCTCTATTCCGTCGCCAGCGCCCGCGATGGCGAGAAACCGAACGCCAACAATCTGTCGCTCACCGTGAAGCGCGAGCCCGATGGCGTCTGCTCGAATTACCTGTGCGATCTGCCGCGCGGCGCCAAACTCGACGTTACCGGCCCGTTCGGCGCGACCTTCCTGCATCCGAACGATCCGGCGTCGAATATCATCATGATCTGCACCGGCACCGGCTCGGCGCCGTTCCGCGCCTTCACCGAACGCCGCCGCCGCGCCATGTCGGATGCGCCGGGGCGTTTGCTGCTGTTCTTCGGCGCGCGCCGTCCCGAAGAGCTGCCATATTTCGGTCCGCTGCAGAAAGTGCCGGAGAAACTGCTGACGAAGCACTTCTGCTACTCACGGGTGCCGGGCCAGCCGCGGGTCTATGTGCAGGACCGGATTCGCACCGAAGCCTCTGTTGTCGCCGCGCTGCTCAACGACGCGCATACGCATGTCTATATCTGCGGTCTCAAGGGCATGGAAAGCGGCGTCGACGAAGCCTTTGCGGACGTCTGCCGCGGCGCCTCGATAGAATGGGCGGCGCTGAAAACCGCGATGCGCGAAGGCGGGCGCTATCATGTGGAGACGTATTAAGGGTGACCAGAGCATAATGGCTTTATGTCGAATCGCCGTGACATTCAGGTTTACCTCTCACCGCAGGGGAGAGGTCGGATCGCATCGTCAGATGCGATCCGGGTGAGGGGCTTGTCCGCAAGTACGAACGTGCGGAGAGTCCCCTCACCCGAAGCCTGCGCTGCGCTCCGGCTTCGAGCTCTCCCCTGCGGGGAGAGGTGACGCGCGCTCCAACCTAAATTCATCGTGCTTAGTTGCCCGTACCTGGCTCAACCGGCTTTGACTGTCGTCATTCGTGATGCGCCTCGTGGCGCAGACCCGAAATGACGGATCAATCCCACGCCTCGCCCTTGATGCCGGGATTGGCGTAGACGATGCCGCCATCGACGGCGATGGTGGCGCCGACCACATAGTCGCCTGCGCGCGAAGCGAGATAGATTGCAGCGCCCGCCATGTCCTCGTCGGTGCCGATCCGGCCAGATGGAACGCGGCTCGCCACTTCGTCGGCGTTGTCGCGCGCCGCCTTGTTCATGTCGGACTTGAACGGACCCGGCGCGATCGCGCTGACCACGATGTGGTCGCGGATCAGCCTCACCGCCATCCGGCGCGTCAGATGGATCAGTCCGGCTTTGCTGGCAGCGTAGGAATAGGTCTCCATCGGATTGACGAAGATGCCGTCGATCGACGCGATGTTGATGACCTTGCCCGGCTTTTCCGCGGAAGCCGCTGCGCGGAGCGGCGCGGCCAGCGCCTTGGTCAGAAAGAACGGCGTCTTCGCATTCAAATTCATCACCTTGTCCCAGCCGCTCTCGGGGAATTCGTCGAACTCCGCGCCCCATGCGGCGCCGGCGTTGTTGACCAGAATATCGAGCTTCGGCGCGCGCTTCTTGATCTCGGTTGCGAGCGTGTCGATGCCGGCCATGGTCGAAATGTCGATCGGCAGCGCGATGCATTCGCCGGCGTATTCCGCGGTCAGTTGCTGGGCGGTGGCCTCGCACGGCCCGGCCTTGCGCGCGGTGATGTAAACCCTCGCCGCACCCTGAGCGAGAAACCCGGCGGCGATCATCTTGCCGATGCCGCGCGAGCCGCCGGTAACGAGCGCCGTGCGGCCCTGCAGCGAAAACAGATCCTTGAACATGGTGCCTCCCCTTGGATTTGCCGACGGTTTTGGGCGCGACAGATGGACGAGTCAAGGAAGCCCCTGCGTCGTCCCCGCGAACGCCCTAAGGCATGCACACATCGTTACAGCACATTTCCGAGCCACACATTCAACCGTCATCCTGAGGAGCCGCGCGCTTGCGCGGCGTCTCGAAGGATGGCCGCGGGCACTTGTGGCCATCCTTCGAGGCTCGCCGAAGACGGCGAGCACCTCAGGATGACGGCAGTGTTGGTCTTTTCGTCAGCAAAAAAGATGTGTGCATGCCCTAGCGCGAACGCCGGGACCCATAACCCCTGGCCCTCAAGCGGACTCGTCGCACTGTCCGCACACTTCTTCGAAGTCGGTGATTATGGGTCCCGGCGTTCGCCGGGACGACGATGTGCGCAATCACGCCGCGTCGATGCGGCGAAATCCGTTCCACATCGCGGTCGCTGCGCCCGAAGTCAGCACCGGCAATATGCGCGGGTGCTGGTAATTGCCGTTCAGCGAGACCCGCGGCAGCGCGGTGAGATGCCCGGCGCTTTCGGGAAAGATCATTCCGGGCCGCGTCGTCACCGCGGTCTTGAATCCGGCAGCCCGCGCCAGCGCGAATTCGCGCCTCGCCGCCGCGATCCTGTCGCCATAGGGATAGGCGAGATGCACCACAGGGCGCTGCAGCGCGGCTTCGATCCGCGCGCGGCTGACCGCCATCTCATGGGCGGCGACCGCCTCCGCCTGCTTGGCAAGATTGCAATGGGTAATCGTGTGGGCGCCGATCGTGACCAGGGAATCGTCCGCGAACGGCGTCAATTCGTCCCACGACAGACAAAGGTCGCGGCAGATGGCGGTTTCATCGACGCCGTGGCGCGCGCACAGCGCGCTGACCTCGCGGCGGATATCGTGTTCGCCCGGCAGCGCCCGCATCCAGTCGTGCAGCCGGTCGAACGCCGCCTGCTTGGCGTCCAGCGTGCCGGCATCGAGGCGAACGGCGACGCCGCCGATTTCCGCCTCGATGGTCTGCGCCTTGGCGACCACCATCTCCAGCGCGATCCACCACAGCCGGCCGGTACCTTGCGCGAAGTCGCTGGCGACATAGACGGCGAAGGGTGCGGCAAACTCACGCATCACCGGCAGCGCGAAATCGCGGTTGTCGCGATAGCCGTCGTCGAACGTGAAACAGGCAAAGCGGCGGGAAAAGTCGCGTTGGATCAGCCGCTGATGCATCTCGTCGACCGTGACGATGTCGACGCCACGCGCCCGCAGGTGGACGAGCATCGCGCGCAGAAACTCCGGCGTGATTTCGAGATGATGATTGGGTTGAAACGCGGTGTTACGACGCGGACGGACGTGATGCAGCATGAAAATGCCGCCCACGCCTGCGAAAATCGGTCGCAGCAGATAATGCGCGCCGCTGAAATACAGCGCTTCGAGCCCGGTGCGGATGACGCTGTTGCGGAACTGTTTCATTATCATCGTCGGCCGGTGGGAGTGATTCCAAAGCTAGTCGAAAACCGCTGAAGAAACAGTTAGCCAGACGGCTAACGCGCGATCGGTCCGTTCCGTGTTATTTCCAGTTTGACAGCCTCGCAAGGGTTTGTTTTCTCTGGTTCCAGATCCCCCGCAGGATGGCGAATGCACGGACTTTTCAGGTGGAGCAGCAAATGGTGGCCGGGCGTAATTCCGCTTGTCATCCTTTGGGCATTCGCGGCCTGGACCAGCACTACTCCGCTGGAGTCCGATTTGGCTCTGCGCGCTAACGTCGCACTGAAGGATACCGTCCTCGACAAGACGAAAGTCGCGGTGGCCGGCCGCGACGTCACGTTCTCGGCCGATGCGTTCTCCGAAGATGGACGACGCAGCGCGGTGGCTTCGGTGGAAGCGGTCCCCGGCGTGCGGCTGGTCAACGACGAAAGCCGCCTCGTCCCTGAAGCGAAGCCCTTCGTCTGGTCCGCCGAACGCGATGTCGTGCGGGTGACGCTCGGCGGCAGCACACCGTTGCCGGCCATCAAGAGCAGGCTGCTGGACGCCGCTCGCGCCTCGCTCAGCGGCGTCGAGGTGGCCGATCGCATGGGCCTTGCGCGCGGGGCGCCCGCGCGTTTCGACGCCGCCGCGTTATTGCTGATCGACCAGATCGGCAAACTCAAGGACGGCAAGATCACGATCTCGGATGCGCAGGTCGGCCTTTCCGGCATGGCGCGCGACCTCGGCGGACGCGAAGCCATCGCCGCAGCGCTGAAAAATCTTCCCGAAGGGTTTTCGGTCGCCGCCAATGAGATCAAGGCGCCGCCTTACATCTTTCAAGCCTACAAGGATCCGGTGGCGCAGACGCTGACGCTTACCGGCTACGTGCCAGACAACGCGGTTCACGCCGCGCTTGTGGCCGCTGCGGGCCGCAAGTTCTTCAGCGAAAAGATCGTCGATAATCTCAAGGCCAGCGTCGGCGCGCCTGCAAGTTTTGCCAATGTGGTGATATCAGCGCTCGGCGCGTTGGCGCGGCTATCGACGGGGACGCTTGTCGTGTCCGACCGCGAGGTGAAGCTTTCGGGCGATGCGCTGTATGAGGCTTCCGCTGGTCAGATCCGTGGCGGCCTTACCAAAGACCTGCCGCGGAATTGGCAGGCCAAGCCGGAAATTTCGGTCAAGCCGGCCGCGGCGCCGGTCGATGCCACCGTCTGCCAGCAGTTGTTTTCGAATCTGCTCGGCAAAGGAAAAATCCGGTTTGAATCGGCTCGCGCTACCATCGATCCGGATTCGGCCGGGTTGCTCGACCGGCTGATCGAGACCGCGTTGCGGTGCCCGAGCGCAAATATCGAAATCGGAGGCCATACCGACACCGATGGCGATGACGAGTTCAACAGGTCGCTGTCCGAAAAACGCGCGCAGGCGGTCGCCGATTATCTGGTCAAGGCCGGGCTGCCGGCGGATCGATTCAAGGCGATCGGCTATGGCAGCCTGCAACCGGTTGCCGGCAACGATACCGACGAGGGCAAGGCGCAGAACCGCCGCATCGAATTCGTGGTGCGGTAACGGCGATGACATATCTCGCGACATTTCACTGGGGCTGGCTGCTGGTATCGCTACTGCTGGGCTTTTGCATGGGCTGGATCGCGGTAGTTCATCGCGGTCCAGGCGTATCGACGCTCACCGCGCGCTGGCTCGCGGGACTGGCGGTCATTGTCGTCGCGGTGGCGCTCGCGCGCGCGGTCCCCGGCCGCCCCGGCTACTGGCTCGACCTCGGTCTTGTGATGTTTTCGATCTATCTGGTTGGCTGCGCGGTGGGGTCGTGGTTGCGCGACCGGGTCGTTTCGCGTCACGCCTCCGCCGGTTGAGATGGCCGGATCGGTGCGGCCGGGACGCGGCTCCGCGCCGGAACCCCTGCCGCCGCCGCAATTTCAGCAAAACTGTGCACCGGCACGTCGAATCCCGCGTAATATATTGAAGGAGCGCGTTTTATTCCCTCCAACCGAATTCCACTCCGCCTCAAAACGCGCTACGACGGCTTGGCCGGGAGCGCTGGTTCGACCGTTCCCGCCAAGGGGATCGCCGTTCGATCGCAGTTCGAGGTCTAGATGCTGGAAGCAATACGCAGGGCGGTCTCGTTTCTGCGCCAGAAGCAAATCCTGCATAAGCTAGGTGTTGCGGTCAGCGTCACGGTCATCGCGATCGCCTGCTATGTCCTCTATCACATGCTGCGCGGCATCGACGTCGACGACGTCATCGAAGCCATCAGGGCGACCGAAGCGCGCCAGATCGTGCTGGCGGCAGTTTTCGTCGCCGCAGGCTATTTCACGCTGACGTTTTATGATCTGTTCGCGGTCCGCGCCATCGGCCGCCCCGATATTCCCTACCGGGTCACCGCGCTCGCCGCCTTCACCAGCTACTCGATCGGCCACAATGTCGGCGCCAGCGTCTTTACCGGTGGCGCGGTGCGCTATCGGATCTATTCGGCATGGGGATTGAACGCGATCGACGTCGCCAAGATATGCTTTCTGGCCGGCCTGACGTTTTGGCTCGGCAACGCCGCGGTGCTGGGGCTGGGCATTTGCTATCACCCGGAAGCGGCGGCCAACATCGACCAGCTGCCGCCCTGGCTCAATCGCGTGGTCGCGATCGGCATCATCATTGGCCTGGTGGCCTATGTGGCCTTCGTCTGGTCGAAACCAAGAATTGTCGGTCGCGGACCATGGACGGTGGTATTGCCCGGCGGTCCGCTGACCCTGCTGCAAATTGCCATCGGCATCGTCGATCTCGGCTTTTGCGCGCTGGCGATGTATGTGCTGGTGCCGGACGAGCCGAACCTCGGCTTCGTCGTGGTCGCGGTGATCTTCGTCTCGGCGACGCTGCTCGGCTTCGCCAGCCATTCGCCCGGCGGCCTCGGCGTGTTCGATGCCGCGATGCTGGTCGGCCTGTGGCAGATGGACAAGGAAGAGCTGCTGGCCGGGATGCTGCTGTTCCGCCTGCTCTATTATATTGCGCCATTCGTCATATCTGTAATCTTGCTGACGCTTCGGGAGCTTATTCTCGGCGCGCGGCTGAAACGCCGCAGCAGCTGAAGCCGGCGCCTGAAACCGCCCCCGGGCGTCAGGGCCCTTATCTGCGGGAGCACGGCGATTCGGGCGCCTGACGAACCCGAACGAGGAGACAGCCGGCCCGATGGCAATAGCGTCCCCTTCAATGTTCTCGCCCTGGCCGGACCGGCTGCGGCATTCGGCCATTATCCTGCTGGCGGCCGGGCTTGCGCTGGCCGCGCTGGTGTTTTCCGGCGAGGTCTCGCTGGCGCGTGCCGTCGCGGTTTTCATCTGTATCGCGGCCGCAGCCCTGGTGCCATGGCGATTGCACAATGTCGTTGCGTCGCGCGAGGAAGCGCTCGGCGTCAACCCGGTTGAAGCCGCGGCCGTCAGCGCCATCGTCGCCGGCATGCCCGATCCCGCGGTGCTGCTTGACCGCGCCGGCCGCGTGATTCACATGAACGCCACCGCATCGCAATTGGCGCCGGCGCTGCGCAAGAACGAGCTCGCCCAGTTCGCGCTGCGCTCGCCGGACATCATCACCGCGCTGCGCGAATCCATCGCGACCGCCGAGCCGCGGCGCGCGACATATCTTGATCACGTTCCAGTCGATCGTTGGATGGAATTGATCGTCACGCCGGTCCTGGTTCCGACCACGTTCGGCGGGTCCGACTACTGCATGCTGATGACATTCCATGACCAGACGCCGCTGCGTCGGGTCGAGGAAATGCGCGCTGATTTCGTCGCCAATGCCAGCCACGAACTGCGTACGCCGCTGGCGGCATTATCCGGCTTCATCGATACGCTGCAGGGGCCGGCCAAGGACGACGCCAAGGCGCGCGAGCGGTTTCTCGGCATCATGCACGCGCAGGCGACGCGGATGGCGCGGCTGATCGACGATCTCTTGTCGTTATCCCGTGTGGAACTCAGCGCCCACGTCCGTCCGGACACGCTGGTCGACATCGTGCCGATCATCCGTCAGGTCGCCGACGGGCTGGAGCCGCTGGCGGGCGAACGTCAGGTCGGAATCGAGACCGATTTGCCGGCAACGCCGGTAGTGATCGCCGGCGACCGCGAGGAACTGCTGCGGCTGTTCGAAAACCTGATCGAAAACGCGCTGAAATATGGCGCCTCCGGCGGCAAGGTCATCGTCTCGCTGCTGTCGGCGGCATCGCCGGATGGCGCGCCTGAAATTCGCGTCGTGGTGCGCGATTTCGGCCCCGGAATCGCACCCGAACATCTGCCGCGGCTGACGGAACGGTTTTACCGGGTCGATGTCGGCGACAGCCGCGCGCAGGGCGGCACGGGCCTTGGTTTGTCGCTGGTTAAACATATTGTTAACCGGCATCGCGGCCGTCTTTTGATCGAAAGCGTGTTGAAAAACGGCGCCGCCTTCACCGCCTGTTTTCCCCAGGTCAAGACCCCGGCCGGCGGATAAAGCCAAGCGTTTTCATAAGCTTGGCGCCGTCATCCAGCTGTCATTGAACCGTCGTAAAAGCAGCATCGACCGGCCCTAGACGGGCGTGAGCGCACTCGGGCGCATCCGGCGCTTCGCTCACCAGATGGAGCCACCCATGAATTTCCTGAAAATTATCGTCGCTGCCGGCCTGGTCGCCTTATCGACGCAGGCATTCGCCGCCGACATCACCGGGGCGGGCGCGACGTTCCCCTTTCCGATCTATTCGAAATGGGCTGATGCCTACAAGAAGGAGACCGGCAACGGTCTGAACTATCAGTCGATCGGCTCCGGCGCCGGCATCAAGCAGATCCAGGCCAAGACCGTGACGTTCGGCGCCACCGACGCGCCGCTGAAGGCTGAGCAGCTTGAAAAGGACGGCCTGGTGCAGTGGCCGATGGTGATGGGCGCGATCGTGCCGGTGGTGAATCTCGAAGGCATCAAGCCGGGCGAACTCGTGCTGTCGGGCGAATTGCTCGGCGACATCTATCTCGGCAAGATCAAGAAGTGGGACGATGCCGCGATCGCCAAGCTCAATCCAAAGCTGAAGCTGCCGACCGACGCCATCACCGTGGTGCGCCGCTCGGATGGTTCGGGAACGACGTTCAATTTCACCGACTATCTGTCGAAGTCGAATGCCGAATGGAAGACCAAGGTCGGCATGGGCACGGCGGTTGAATGGCCGGCCGGCGTCGGCGCCAAGGGCAATGAAGGCGTCGCCGGCAATATCGGCCAGACCAAGAATTCGATCGGATATGTGGAATACGCCTATGCCAAGCAAAACAGGCTGACCTATGCCGCCATGATCAACAAGGCCGGCAAGACCGTGCAGCCGACCATCCAGGCGTTCCAGGCCGCGGCGTCCAATGCCGACTGGGCGAAGGCCCCCGGCTATTACGTGGTCCTCACCGACCAGCCGGGCGAGGCCTCGTGGCCGATCACGGCGGCGACCTTTATCCTGATGCACAAGGAGCCGACCGACAAGGCGGCGTCCGCCGAAGCCGTCAAGTTCTTCAAATGGGCGTTCGAGAAGGGCGACAAGATGGCGGAAGATCTCGACTACATTCCGATGCCTGACGCAGTGGTCAAGCTGATCGAGAAGACCTGGTCGGCCGATATCAAGAGCTGAGTGTCTTGTCCCGGACGCGGTGCGGCGTTCTTCACGCTGCTCCGCAGAGCTGGGACCCCGGTTAAGCAAGCTGGGCCCCCGGCTCTGCGGCACACCGCTTCGCAAGAGCTGCGCGCTGCGCCGCGTCCGGGGGCACGACACGCGTCAATAAAAGTAATAAGTAAGACAGGGGACCAGCGTGGCAGATATGGCGGTTCAGAGCTCGTCGATGGAAGCTGCCGGACCGTATGATCGCGCAAGAGCGTTGAGCGCGTTCAAATTCGGCGACGCGGCGTTCTACTGGACCACGCGGGCCTGCGCGATTTCGGTGCTGCTGATTCTCGGCGGCATCATTCTCTCTTTGATCGTGGGCGCATGGCCGGCGATCAGGGAGTACGGGTTTTCGTTCCTGTTCACATCGCGCTGGGCGCCGTCGGCCGATCCGCCCGTGCTCGGCGCGCTCGGACCTCTCTACGGAACCATGGTGACGTCGGTCATCGCCATGATGATCGCCATTCCGGTGGGTCTCGGCATTGCGATCTTTCTCACCGAGATCTGTCCGATATGGCTGCGCCGGCCGATCGGTCTTGCGGTGGAACTGCTCGCGGGAATTCCCTCGATCATCTACGGCATGTGGGGCTTCTTCGTGCTCGGGCCGTTCATGGCCGATACTTTCCAGCCGTTCATGATCAGGCTGTTCGATGGCTGGCCGATACTTGGCACTATTTTCGCAGGGCCCCCGTCCTACCTCAGCCTGTTCAATGCCGCCCTGATCCTGGCGATCATGGTGCTGCCGTTCATTACCGCGATTTCGGTCGACGTATTCAATACCGTGCCTCCGGTGCTGAAGGAAGCCGCTTACGGCGTCGGCTGCACCACCTGGGAAGTGGTCCGTAACGTCGTCATTCCCTATACCCGCGTCGGCGTGATCGGCGGCATCATGCTGGCGCTCGGCCGCGCGCTCGGCGAAACCATGGCGGTGACCTTCATCATTGGCAACTCGTTCCGCATCTCGTCTTCGGTTTTCGCGCCGGGGACCACGATTTCGGCGGCGATCGCATCCGAATTCGCGGAAAGCGATGGGCTGCATCAATCCGGCCTGATCCTGCTCGGCCTGTTGCTGTTCGTCCTGACCTTCCTGGTGTTGGCGGCCGCGCGTCTGATGCTGATGCGCCTGGAAAAGAAGGCGGGGAATTAGGCATGATCCGGAAAAGTGGACACCGGTTTTCCGAAAAGATCATGCCTCTTAAGGTAAAGCCATGAATCCGATTTATGCATCCCGCCGCCGCAACGACCTCATCGTGCGGGGACTGTGTGTCGCGGCTGCTGCGTTCGGCGTGACCTGGCTCGCCTTGATCTTGTTCACGCTGTTCTACAATGGCCTCGCAGGGCTCAGCCTACAGGTGTTCACCCAGAACACGCCGCCGCCGGGATCGACCGACGGCGGATTGCTCAACGCCATCGTCGGCTCGATCATCATGACATTGATCGGCGTCGGCATCGGCGCGCCGCTCGGTCTGTTCGCGGGCACTTACCTTGCCGAATACGGCAAGTACGACAGGCTCACCGAGGTGATCCGGTTCATCAACGGCATTCTGCTGAGCGCGCCGTCCATCATTATCGGGTTGTTCGTCTATGGCGCCGTCGTGGTGCCGATGGGCGGCTTCTCGGCGTTCGCCGGCGCACTGGCTTTGGCGGTCATCGTTATTCCCGTCGTGGTGCGAACGACGGAAGACATGTTGGCGCTGGTGCCCAATCCGTTGCGCGAGGCGGCGTCCGCGCTGGGCCTGCCGCGCTCGCTGGTGATCAAGCGCATCGCTTACCGCGCCGCCCGCGCCGGTCTCATCACCGGCGTTCTGCTGGCGACGGCGCGCGTCGCCGGCGAAACCGCGCCGCTGCTGTTCACGGCGCTCAGCAACCAGTTCTTCAGCCTCGACCTGACCAAGACCATGGCCAACCTGCCCGTCACCATCAACAACTTCGTGCAAAGCCCCTACGTCTACTGGAAGCAGCTTGCCTGGAGCGGGGCATTGATCATTACACTTACCGTGCTTGCCCTGAACATTGGCGCGCGCATTCTCGGCGCCGAGAGGACAATGAAATGAACAATCTGTCTGTATCCGTCAGCGTTCCCAACGCACCGCATCCGTCGACGGATGGCGAGCCCGACGCGCGGGCCAAGATCACCGTGCGCGACCTGAACTTCTATTACGGCGAACACCACGCGCTGAAGAACGTCAACCTCACGCTCGGCACCAACCGCGTCACCGCTTTCATCGGGCCGTCCGGCTGCGGAAAATCGACGCTGCTGCGCATCTTCAATCGCATGTACGACCTTTATCCCGGCCAGCGCGCCACTGGCCAGGTCATGCTCGATTCCACCAACGTGCTCGATCCCAAGCTCGACCTCAATCTGCTGCGCGCGCGGGTGGGCATGGTGTTCCAGAAGCCGACGCCGTTTCCGATGACGATCTATGAGAACATCGCCTTCGGCATCCGGCTCTATGAAAAGATTTCCCAGTCCGAGATGGACGGCCGGGTCGAGAAGGCGCTGCGCGGCGGCGCACTCTGGAACGAGGTCAAGGACAAGCTCAATGCCTCCGGCCTCAGCCTGTCCGGCGGCCAGCAGCAGCGATTGTGCATCGCCCGCACCGTCGCGGTGCGGCCCGAAGTGATCCTGTTCGACGAGCCGTGCTCGGCGCTCGATCCGATTTCGACCGCCAAGATCGAGGAACTGATCCAGGAACTGGCGGAGGACTACACCATCGCCATCGTCACCCACAACATGCAGCAGGCCGCGCGCGTCTCGGACAAGACCGCCTTCATGTATCTCGGCGAGCTGATCGAGTTCGACGACACCAACAAGATCTTTACGTCGCCGCGCGACCGCCGCACCCAGGACTACATCACCGGCCGGTTCGGTTGAGGAGAAAACAATGGCTTCAGAACATACCGCAAAAGCGTTCGACAGCGATCTGCAGGAACTGACCCGGCTGGTCGCGGAGATGGGCGGCATGGTCGAACGCATGATCGTCGAATCCGTCGATGCGCTGGTGCGCCGCGACGTGGCGCTCGGCCAGCGCGTCGTCGCC
>NZ_DASYMN010000199.1:0-38183 GCF_036009065.1 Bradyrhizobium sp.
CGATCAGGCCGTCGATCAGGATGGTGAGGAGGAGATTCATCTCTCACCTCTCCCCGAAGGGGAGAGGTCGACGCGCATCGTCAGATGCGCGGCGGGTGAGGGGCCCTTCTGCGAGTCCGAGCATGTGGAGAAACCCCTCACCCGAAGCCTCCGCTGGCGCTCCGGCTTCGACCTCTCCCCTGCGGGGAGAGGTGACAAGGAGCCGCTTCAACCTGATTTCGTTACGCTCCAGATGACCTTTTCACTCGGTCCGCGCGCGGCCTCGGCGGGCACCAGGCTTGCGGCCTTCGATTCCATCGGCTCGACCAACGCCGAAGCGCTGGCGCGTGCACGCGCCGGCGAGCAAGGGCCGATCTGGCTCGTCACGTCAGAGCAGACCGCGGGTCGCGGACGGCGGCATCGCCCATGGATCGCGCCGCGTGGCAATCTCGCCAGCAGTATCCTGGAAGTGATGGGGATATCGCCGGCCAGCGCCGCGACGCTGGGCTTTGCCGCGGGACTCGCGCTCGAAGCGGCCCTACAGAAGGTGAGCTTTGAGGCGTCGCTGCGGTCGGCGGGATCGGACGAGATGAAATTTGCGTTGAAATGGCCCAATGACGTGCTGGCCGGAAATAAGAAGCTCGCCGGCATTCTGCTGGAAGCGGAAGCCGTCGCCGATAACCGGCTGGCCGTCGTGGTCGGCATCGGCACCAATGTGGTCGCCGCACCGGAGGGAACGCCAGCGCCGGCGATTTCGCTCAAGGCGCTCGGCGTCGACATCAGCGCCGAGGAGCTGTTCGCAGCGTTGTCGGACGCTTGGGTCGAGTATCGCGGCATCTGGGGCGCTGGACGCGGCTTTGCCGAAATCCGCCAAAGATGGCTGGAGCGCGCGGCGGGGTTGGGCCAGCCGGTTTCGATTAGGTCCGGCGGCCCGATCGTGTCGGGCACGTTCGACACCATCGATGAGACCGGTTGCATGATCGTCAGGACATCGGACGGCAGGCGAGTGCCGATATCGGCCGGCGACGTCTATTTCGGCTCGGCGGCATCAGTGGGAGCGGCGTGATGCGGCCCGATGAACTGACCTTCGCGCCGCTCGGCGGCGTCGGCGAGATCGGCATGAACCTGTCGATCTACGGGCTCGGCAATCGCCATCAGCGCTCCTGGCTCGCGGTCGATCTCGGCGTGTCGTTTGGCGACGAGGAGCATCTGCCGGGTATCGACCTGATCATGCCGGATATCTCTTTCCTCGTGAAAGAGCGCAAGAACCTGGTCGGCCTCGTGCTGACGCACGCCCATGAGGACCATTTTGGGGCCATCATGGACCTGTGGCCGAGGCTGAAATGCCCGATCTACGCGACCAGATTCTCGGCCGCGCTGTTCGAGGCCAAGTGCGCCTCCGAGCGCAATCCGCCGAAAATTCCGGTCACCGTGGTGCCGTCGGGCGGCCGTATCGATCTCGGCCCGTTCAGTGTCGAGTTCATTCCGGTGGCGCATTCGATTCCCGAATCCCATGCGCTGGCGATCCACACTTCGGCCGGCACCGTGCTGCACACCGGCGACTGGAAGATCGACCCGACCCCGATCATCGGCGTGCCGACCGACGAGCGGCGCTTGCGCGAAATCGGCGACGCCGGCGTGCTGGCGCTGGTCGGCGATTCCACCAATGCGGTGCGGGAAGGGCGCTCGCCGTCGGAAGCCGAGGTCGCCAAGACCATCACCGGGCTGGTGAAGGCGGCCAAGGGGCGGGTAGCCGTAACTACCTTCGCTTCCAACGTCGCACGGCTTCGTGCGGTTGCCGATGCGGCGCGTGAAGCCGGCCGCGAGGTCGTGGTGATCGGCCGCGCCATGGAGCGCGTGGTGCAGGTGGCGCGCGAGACCGGCTATCTCGACGGCGTGCAGAATTTCCGCGGCGCCGACCTCTACGGGCACTTTCCCCCCGACAAGGTGCTGGCGCTGTGCACCGGCAGCCAGGGCGAGCCGCGCGCGGCGCTGGCGCGTATCGCCAACGACGACCATCCGCAAGTCACCCTGAACAAGGGCGACTGCGTGATCTTTTCCTCGCGCACCATTCCCGGCAACGAGAAGGCCGTCGGTGCGATCATCAACGGCCTGATCGGGCAGGGCGTCGAGGTGATCACCGACCGCACCCATCTGGTCCATGTGTCCGGCCATCCGCGCTGCGACGAACTGCGCGACATGATTTCGTGGGTGCGGCCGCAACTCCTGATTCCGGTGCATGGCGAGGCGCTGCATTTGTTCGAGCACGCCAAACTGGCGCGCGCCGCGGGCGTGCCGAAGGTTCTGGTCTGCAGGAATGGCGACCTGGTCGCGCTCGGGCCGGGCGATCCCGGCATCATCGAGCAGCTGCCGTCGGGCCGGCTCTACAAGGACGGCTCCATCCTGGAGGATTCCAAGTCGCGCGCCGTGGTCGAGCGGCGAAAACTGGCCTTTGCCGGCTGCGCCTTCGTGGCGATTGCCGTAACCGACAAAGGTGAGCTGGCCGACGATCCCGAGGTCGATCTGGTCGGCATTCCGGAAAAGAATACCGCGGGAGAGGTGATCGACGACATCGTATTCGACGTCGTGGTATCGACGGTCGAGGGTCTGCCGCGAGCGCGGCGCCGCGATCCCGATGCGATGGCGGAATCGGTGCGCCGCGCGGTGCGCGCCGCCATCAACGAGCAGTGGGGCAAGAAGCCGCTGTGCTATGTTCATGTCCTGACGGTCTAGAACATGATGGTTTCAAGTCGAATCGCCACGACGCTCAGCTCACCTCTCCCCGGAGGGGAGAGCGTAGGCCGCCTTCGGCGGCCGTTCTTGTTGAAGAACGCCGAAGCGAAGCTTCGGCTATGGCGCATCGTCAGATGCGCGGCGGGTGAGGAGACTCTCTGCGAGTCCGAGTGCGTGGAGAGACCCCTCACCCGAAGCCTTCGCTGGCGCTCCGGCTTTCACCTCTCCCCTGCGGGGAGAGGTGAAAGCAAGCCGCTTCAACCTAAACTCATGAAGCTCTAGGAGCGTATCATGCTGGGCCGGCTCAATCATGTCGCGATCGCGGTCAGGGACGCCGAGAAGGCCGCGAAGATCTATGGCACCGCATTCGGCGCTGAGATATCCGAGGCGGTGCCGCTGCCGGAGCACGGCGTGATCACCGTGTTCGCGACGCTGCCCAACACCAAGATCGAATTCATCCAGCCGCTCGGCGAAGCCTCGCCGATCGCAAAATTCGTCGAGCGAAATCCGGACGGCGGCATCCATCACATCTGCTACGACGTGCCCGACATCATCGCCGCACGCGATACGCTGATCAGGGAAGGCGCGCGGGTGCTTGGCGACGGCCAGCCGAAGATCGGCGCGCATGGCAAGCCGGTGCTGTTCCTGCACCCGAAGGATTTTTCCGGCGCGCTCGTCGAGATCGAACAGGCCTGACCGGCGATGGCCTATACGCTCTCCACCGCGTTTGCGATCTATTTCGTGATCTGGTGGATCACCCTGTTTCTGACGCTGCCGTTCGGCGTGCGCAGCCAGCACGAGGACGGCGAGGGCGTCGCGGGCACCGATCCCGGCGCGCCGATCATGGCGCGCATGGGGCGCAAGCTGATCTGGACTACGGTGATTTCCGCGGCGATCTTCGCGGGGGCGATGCTCGCGTACAATGCCGGCTACCTGAATATCGAGCGGCTGGCGAAATTGATGGGGATTCCGCTGTAGGATGTTGCCGTCATTGCGAGCGAAGCGAAGCAATCCAGAAAGACACAAGCAAGGACTGGATTGCTTCGTCTTCGCTCCTCGCAATGACGGCAAGAACACCGTCATCCCTAAAGGGGCCGCGCGCTTACGCGGCGTTTCGAAGGATGGCCGCGAGCGCTTGGGCCATCCTTCGAGGCTCGCCGAAGGCGGCGAGCGCCTCAGGATGACGGCGGGGTGGTTGGCGGCAGATCTGTGAATCCCGGAAGGCCAAGCCCGGCCATGACGGCGTCGCATCGCTTGTGCCGAACACCTCGAACGCCGGTTCTAAAAAAAAGAGCAGGGCCAAAGCCCCGCTCGAAAAATTGTGTCGACCCTGTTTCCCCGAAAGTTGAGATTTGTCTTTGCTTGACGGGGTGACGCTGCTTGTGCGCGCCGGGCTCCTCCCGAGACTTGGACCACCAGACTTCAACCTTGCGGCTGGCCTGAGCCCGCACTGGTAACCGATCTTGTTCAGCTTGTCACCATATTCAGCAACGATTGTTCAAAATTCGAGCATTTTGCGAAATGAATGCCATTTCGCCACCGCGGGTTGTGCTGGAGATAGTTGTGTCAAAAATAGCGCATTCGTCCGGCCATCATCGCAACCTTCGGAACCTGAACTCGACTCCCGACTCCCTGCATGATTGATTAGCGAAGTCGGAGAGGTGGGGGATCATGCGCCGGCGGCTGGGGAAGTTTCTTCCAATCGTGCTGATTGCAGTATTGGTGCAGATTTTTGCGCCGATCGGCGCAACCTGGGCCGCCAGCATCGCGGCCTCCGATCCGCTGCATGGGGCCGTGATTTGCCATGGCAATGCGGCCTCGGTTCCCAACCAGCCCGATCAACCCGGCCAGTCCCGCGCCCATGACGGCTGCTGTTCGGTTTGCAGCGTGGTTCATACCGGCGCGCCGGTCGATACCCCGCCGGCCGCGGTCGTTGTGCCCTTGCGCCACGCCGCGCGCGTGGTCTGGCGCGACACGCCCCCTGAACTGTTCAGCTCCCGCGCAGGTTCCCACGCCCAGGCGCGCGCGCCGCCGTCCATTTCCTGACCTAACGAACACCTCACGATGGGTGCGGCTTGGCCGCGCCGATTGATGCAGTTGCGCAGGCTGGCCATGCCGCCAGTGTCAGGATCTTCCGATGTTTCGGTTCCATGCCCTGGGTGGCGTGAGCGTTTTGGCGCTTCTGTTGGCGCCGGCAACGATTGCAAATGCCAATCATGATCTGCCGGCGGTCACGGTGGATGCGCCGGCGCCGGTGAAGCGGGTGGCGCGGAAACCTGCGCCGCGCCCAGGCTCCGTTGCACGGCGATCGCACACGGTCGCGACAGCGCCGCAACGGCAAGTCCCGGTCGCCGTCGCCAATGCGGAGGGAAGCGGCCCGGCAGTGCCTGGCACGCCGCCGATCAAGCAGCGCTATCAACTGCCGCAGACCTCCGAGAGCGTCACCGCGCCGGATATCCAGGAGAAGATCAACGTCGTCGATACCGAGGATGCGGTGAAATATCTGCCCAGCCTGTTCGTGCGCAAGCGCAACTACGGCGAAACCCAGCCGGTGCTGGCGACGCGAACCACCGGCCTCGGCGCCAGCGCGCGCAGCCTCGTCTATGCCGACGATATCCTGATCAGCGCCTTGATCGCCAACAACAACACCATCGGCGCGCCGCGCTGGGGCCTCGTCGCGCCGGAGGAAATCCAGCGCGTCGACTTCCTGTACGGGCCGTTTTCGGCGGCCTATCCGGGCAATTCGGTGGGCGGCGTGCTGCTGATCACCACGCGGATGCCGGAAAAATTCGAGATCACGGCAAAGCAGACCGAGGCGCTGCAGACCTTCGATTTCTACAAGACCAAGAACACTTATCGCACCGACCAGACCAGCGTTTCGGTCGGCGACAAGCAAGGCAATTTCTCCTACTTCATCAGCGGCAATTTCCAGAACAGTTATAGCCAGCCACTGGCGTGGGTGACGACGCCGACCGCAGCTCCAGTCGGCGTCACCGGCCTCATTCCGCAGTCCGGCCGCGTGCCCGGCACCATTGCCAATGTCGCCGGCGCAGGCGGCCTGTTGCACACCGAGATGGGGAATGTGAAGGGCAAGTTCGCTTACGACATCACTCCATTGGTGAAGGCGACCTACACCATCGGCTATTGGTCGAACGATACCAAATCGGACGTGCAGAGCTATCTGCAAAACCCGGCCGGCAATCCGACCTTCGGCAACGTCGCCGGCTTCGCCAGCAATTATTACACGCTCAATGAAAAGCATCTTGCCAATGCCGTCTCGGTCAAGTCGGACACCAAGGGCACTTACGACTTCGATCTTTCGGTGTCGCGCTACGACTATCTCGAGAGTATCCAGCGGCTGCCGTTCAGCGTCGTCAAGGACAGCGCGACGTTCACGCCATACGGCAGAATCGCCAGGATGGACGGCACCAACTGGACCAATGCCGACGCCAAGGGGATCTGGCGGCCCAACGACGCACACGACGTCAGCTTCGGCCTGCATGCGGACCGTTACTACCTTAACAACCCGACCTTTCAAACGCCGACCTGGAATGCCGGCCCGGATTCGACGAATTCGCTCTACAGCAACGGCGTCGGCGCCACGCGGACGTTTGCGTTGTGGGCGCAGGACGCCTGGCGGTTCGCGCCGATGTTCAAGCTGACGCTGGGCGGACGGCTGGAGGACTGGCGGGCGTTCGACGGCTCCAATGTGCTGACCACGACCGACAACACGGTGGGCAGTCCGACCAACGGCAACATCCTCAGCACGCTCGCACAGATCCAGCCGGAGCTGAGTGCGGCGCGGTTCTCGCCAAAGGCGTCGCTCGCCTTTGAGCCGTCGCGCGAATGGCTGGTGACGGCATCCATCGGCCAGGCGTCGCGCTTTCCGACCGTTGCCGAGCTTTATCAGGTGGTCACGGCCGGCGTGAATCTCGCGGTGCCGAATCCGAATCTGAGACCCGAGAGCGTGCTCAGCGAAGAAATCGCGGTCGAGCGCCGGTTTGTCGATGGCAAGGTGCGTCTGTCATTGTTCAACGAAAATGTCCATGACGCGCTGATTTCCCAACTGGGTTTCCTGAACGGCATCAACGGTCCGACCGCCACGTTCACGACCAATGTCGAGGCGACCCGCGCCCGGGGCGTCGAACTCGCCGCGCGGAAGGACAATGTCGTCATCCATGGGCTGGAAACCTTCGGTAGCGTCACTTACACCGACGCACGCATCGTCAGCGACCCGAGCTTCGTCAGCACGGTCGGCGGCACCAGCGCGGTCGGCAAGCGGGTGCCGAACATTCCATTGTGGCGCGTCACCGCCGGGGCGACATACCGGCCGAACGCCTACTGGGCGTTGACCGCGGCGCTGCGGCACAGCAGCAAACAATTTTCGACGCTCGACAACACCGATACTGTCCTGAACGTCTTCCAGGCGTTCGATCCCTTCACCGTGGTCGACCTCCGTGCGCAATACAGATTCTCCGAAACCGCGACGGCATCCTTCGGCATCGACAATGTCGGCAACGCCAAATACACGCTGTTCCACCCGTTCCCGCAGCGGGCTTACCTCGCCGATGTCAGGATCAAGTTCTGACCGCCCGGACGTCTCAATGACACGAAAGAAAAGCAAATGAAGCAGAACACCGTTCGCATGATCATCGTCGCCGGGACGACGCTTGCCGCGTTGCCGGCCGCCGCCCATGTCAGCCTGGAAAATCGCCAGGCTAGTCCGGGATCGTATTACAAGGCGGTGTTCGCCGTGCCACATGGCTGCGCCGGCTCCGCCACCGTGAAGATACGGGTTCAGATCCCCGAAGGCGTCATCGCGGTGAAGCCGATGCCGAAGCCCGGCTGGACGCTGGAAACCGTCAAGGGCAAATACGCCGCGAGTTACAATCATCACGGCGCGACCATCGCGGAAGGCGTCAAGGAAGTCGCATGGAGCGGCGGCAAATTGATGGACGACAACTACGATGAATTCGTCGTCGCCACGTTCCTCGCCGGCAGCCTCAAGCCGAACACCATGCTGTATTTTCCGGTGGTGCAGGAATGCGAACAGGGGACCAGCCGCTGGATCGATATCCCCGAAGGGGACAAGAGCGCGCATGGGCATGACGGCAAGTCGCCGGCCCCTAGCCTCAAATTGATGCCGAAACCTTAAGCGTCGATGCGCTTTCTCGCCGGCCTCGCGGCGCTGCTGTCGCTTCTCTGCATCGCGACAAACGCATTTGCGCATGCATCGCTGGTCGCAACCGAGCCGCGCGACGGCAGCATGCTGGCGCAGGCGCCGAAGACGGTGCAGTTGCGGTTCAACGAACCCATAACGCCCGCGGTGATCCGTTTGATCGATTCCGACGGCACCGCGCGCGATGATGCGGTTGTGCATGCCGTTGGTGATACCATCGCCATCACGCTGCCGGACGGCCTGCCACGCGGCACCCAGGTGATCAGTTATCGGGTGATCTCGGCGGATGGGCATCCGGTCGCGGGTTCGATGATGTTTTCAGTCGGCATGGGCAAATCGGGAGCCGTACCGGCCGCGTCGGATTCCGTCGTTGCCACGCTGGTCTGGCTGGCGCGGATCGGCTTATATCTTGGGCTATTCGTCGGTGTCGGCGGGGTGTTTTTCGAAGCGTGGATCGCAGCCGCCCGCGTGCGTTCGGGAACGATCGTACAGGCCCTGGCGCTCGGCCTGTTCAGCGCAGTGGTGTCGCTCGGATGCCAGGGGCTCGATCTGCTCGGGCTTCCGCTCAGCGGCATTTTGACGGCCGCGCCGTGGCAAGCCGCAATTGCGACGACGCTGGGACCGTCCTTGGCTGTAGCGGCAGCAGCGATCGGCCTGGGCTTTCTTGCTCAGCGGTCTCCAGCCGGCAACTTCGCCCGCGCCGCATCGGTCCTGGCGATGACCGGCATCGGCGTGGCGCTGGCATCAAGCGGCCACGCCGGCACGGCACCGCCGCAATGGCTGACCCGGCCTGCGGTATTCCTGCATGCGGTGGGCGTCGCTTATTGGGTCGGCGCGCTAGTGCCGCTGCTCGCGATGCTGCATCAAAAGTCCGCTAATCTCATTGCGGTGCTGCACCGGTTTTCGCGCGGTGCGGTGCCGGTCGTCGGAGGGCTGGTGCTGACCGGGATCGCCCTTGCGATCGTCCAGCTCGAGAGTTTTCACGCGCTGATCGATACCCAATATGGCTGGATACTGTCTATCAAGGTGGCGCTGGTGATCTTGCTGCTGGGAATAGCAGCACTCAATCGCTTCCGCCTGACGCCGGTGCTGGCGTCCGACCGGAAGAATACGCAGCCGCTGGCTCGCTCTGTCCTGTTCGAGTGCGCCATCGTTATCGGAGTTTTGGCGGTTGTCGCCGGATGGCGTTTCACGCCGCCGCCGCGATCGCTGGCCGCCGCCGTTGGTCCACAGCTCGCCCTCCACATCCATTCCGACAAGGCGATGCTTCAGGTGCTGGTTTCGTCGGGGAAGCCCGGCATCGACAGCTTCGTGCTGCAGATCATGGCGGGCGACGCCAGTCCGCTGCAGGCAAAGCAGGTTACGCTGATCCTGAGCCTGCCCGAGAAAGGCATCGAACCCATGGAGCGCAAGGCAACGCTGGCCCCGGACGGCAACTGGACCGTCCGTGACATGCCGATCCCCTTTGCCGGCCGCTGGCGGGTGCGCGTGGAAGCTCTGGTCACCGACTTCGAGAAGGTCACGCTGGAGGACCAACTCGATGTGCCGCCGCGATGACATGGCTGCTTGAATTGTTATCCAGCGCCTTGCGCGGACTGGCTCGCGTCGCGATTGATCTCCGCAAAACCCAGGAAATCAGCGTATTTTCGGGCTTTCGCTGAAATCTCGCCCTTGTGTTTTGGCGCCCGATCCGGTTTCACTGCTGGCTTTCCGTGGGCCGCCGGTTCCTGATGATTTATCCACCGCGAGGCGACGGGCCCCAGCCGTCACGGCTAGAATTCGCCCGAATCGTGTGAAAATGAAACTATAGATGATGCCATGAGCGAGCCAATTCGAACCCGACCTTTCGCGCCATTCGAATGGCTGCTGTCCACGCGCTATTTGCGCGCGCGACGCAAGGAAGGCTTCATTTCCGTCATCGCCGGCTTTTCCTTCCTGGGCATCATGCTTGGCGTCGCCACGCTGATCATCGTGATGGCGGTCATGAACGGCTTTCGCAAAGAACTGCTGGACAAGATTCTCGGCCTCAACGGTCACCTGCTGGTGCAGCCGCTGGAATCCCCGCTGACCGACTGGAAGGATGTCGCCGAGCGCATCAATCAGGTCGCCGGCATCAAACTGGCGGCGCCGGTGGTGGACGGCCAGGCGTTGGCGTCCTCGCCGTTCAATGCGGCGGGCGTGCTGGTGCGCGGGATGCGCTCCGCCGACCTCGACAATCTCACTTCGATCGCGAAGAACATCAAGCAGGGCACGCTCGAAGGTTTTGACGGTGGCCAGGGCGTCGCGATCGGACGGCGGCTCGCCGATCAATTATCGCTGCATGCCGGCGACAGCATCATCTTGGTCGCGCCGCGCGGCGCGGTCACGCCGATGGGCACGACGCCGCGCATCAAGCCGTACAAGGTTGCTGCGGTATTCGAGATCAGTATGTCGGAGTACGATTCGACGATGGTGTTCATGCCGCTGGCGGAAGCGCAGGCCTACTTCAACCGCAACTCCGACGTGACCTCGATCGAAGTCTTCACCACCAATCCCGACAAGATCGACGCCTTCCGCAAGTCGGTGACCGAAGCCGCGGGCCGGCCGGTATTCCTGGTGGATTGGCGGCAGCGCAATTCGACCTTCTTCAATGCGCTTCAGGTCGAGCGCAACGTGATGTTCCTGATCCTGACCCTGATCATCCTGGTCGCGGCGCTGAACATCGTCTCGGGCCTGATCATGCTGGTGAAGGACAAAGGCAGCGACATCGCGATCCTGCGCACCATGGGCGCTTCGCAAGGCTCGATCATGCGCGTGTTCCTGATCACCGGCGCGGCGATCGGCGTGGTCGGTACCATCGCCGGGTTCTTCGTCGGCATGCTGATCTGCCTGAACATCGAATCGATCCGGCAATTCCTGTCCTGGCTCACCAACACCGAGCTGTTTTCGCCGGAGCTGTATTTTCTCTCGAAGCTGCCGGCCGAAATCGATGTCGGCGAGACCAGCGCCGTGGTGATCATGGCGCTGACGCTGTCCTTCCTCGCCACGCTCTATCCGTCATGGCGTGCCGCACGCCTCGATCCCGTCGAAGCATTGCGGTACGAGTGACCGAGATGGAGCAGGGGGCGGAAGATGTGCCGGTCGTTTATCTTCACGAGATCAAGCGCCAGTACACGCAGGGCGAAGCGACGCTGACGATACTCGACGGGGCCACACTGGCGCTGTGGGCGGGACAATCGGTGGCGCTGGTGGCGCCGTCGGGCGCGGGCAAATCGACGCTGCTGCACATCGCCGGCCTGCTGGAAAGTCCCGACGATGGCGAGGTCTATGTCGGCGGCACCGCGACGTCGGGACTGTCCGACGTCGAGCGGACCCAGATCCGCCGCACCGATATCGGCTTTGTCTATCAATCGCACCGGCTGCTGCCGGAATTTTCCGCGCTCGAAAACGTCATGCTGCCGCAGATGATCCGCGGCCTCAAGCGCGCCGAGACCGCCGAGCGCGCCAAGGAAATCCTGGCCTATCTCGGCCTCGGCGATCGCATCACCCATCGCCCAAGCGAATTGTCAGGGGGCGAACAGCAGCGGGTGGCGATTGCCCGCGCCGTCGCCAATGCGCCCAAGGTTCTGTTCGCGGACGAGCCGACCGGCAATCTCGACCCACACACGGCGGACCATGTGTTCCAGGCCTTGATGCAGCTGGTCAAGGCGACGCGCGTCGCGATGTTGATCGCGACCCATAACATGGAACTGGCCGGCCGCATGGACCGGCGGGTGTCGCTGAGGGACGGCCAGGTCGTCGAGATGGACTAGCGCGCGATGTGCTTAGGTCGAAGCGGTTCGCGCCACCTCTCCCCGCAGGGGAGAGGTCGAAGCCGGAGCGCAGCGCAGGCTTCGGGTGAGGGGGCTCTCCACGCAATCGGGCTCACGTCAGCCCCTCACCCGGATCGCATCTGACGATGCGATCCGACCTCTCCCCTGCGGGGAGAGGTGAGCTGAACGTCATGGCGAGCGCTCAGTAAGCGCCGCGCTGCCGATAGGCGCGGCCGCCGGGGGCCGGCCCGGGATAGGCAGCGAATACGTTGGGATAGCACTCGGCCGCGCGCCCCGAGGCGGTCGCCTTGCATTGCGCCATCGAGGTGTAGGTGCACTCGTTGTAGGTGGCGGGCCCATAGACCCGCAAACAGACGGGATAATCGTATCCGGCCTGGGCTGGAGCCGCCCCGACCGCCGAAATGGCCGATATCGCCAACAACCCTAACATCGCTGATGCATTGCGCATGATAGCCTCGCTTGCGGCCGGCGGCCGCGTCTTGCCTAGATCGCGTTTCAATAGCGCCGTCGGCTGCTCCTGTTCGGTTGCAGGTCGGCGTTCTGGCTGAAATAGGGATTGGCGGCGCAATAAGCCAGGCGGCCGGAGGCCGAGGCCTGACACTGCTGATAGGTCGCAAAACTGCAGTCGCCGAGACCGCTGCCGTAGTCGCACCCCTTGATGCAATACGGATAGTCCTTTGCCGCGGCCGGCGCCGTGCCGGTCGTGCAAGCCGCCCCGAACGCCATCAATGCCAGCACTGCCTTGCGCATGATTGGCCCCGCTCGGTTCGTCGTTCAGTAGCGGTAATAGCCGGGCGGCGGCCGGCGCCCGCGGTAGCCGTCCGGCTCGCCGCCGGCCGCATAGAACGGATTGGCGACGCAATACAGAAATCGGCCGGATGCGCTCGCCTGGCACTGCTGGTAGCTGGTGAAGGTGCAGTTGCTTAAGCCCGGAGAATCGTTGCCCTGCAGGCAAAACGGATAGCGGCTACCCACGGCCTCGGCCGGAGCCGTGGCAGCCATCGTCAGCCCGCAGACGGCGGCCAAGGCTAAAAGGATGTGGCGCATGCGGTACCTCCTGCCGGCCGACGCCGGCTTCATCAATTCCTCGACTGCAACCCAAGCCAGCGGATAGGGTTCCCGTCAATTCACGTTCGTGCGCTTGGCGCGGGCAAAGGTTCACCGCCGGGCTCGGCCAGACCTGAAAACCAGCCGCTACGCTGCTGACGTCCGACGCCCGAACCCTCTTGGGGAGTGCGTCAGTCTGGTCGCGGCCGAAATAGGTTGCCCGAAAACCCCGGCGGAGCATAGTCGTGAGGCATGCCCTCGAAGCGTACAAGCAAGAACTACACGATCCAGCTCTTCCAGATCGGGCCTGACAAGCGCGAGATTGATCTTCTCATGATCAATTTCCACGCCGACAGCCTCGCATCGGCGCAGGCTCAGACCATGATCTATTTGAGAAATGACACGTTTGTGAAGGGGATCGACGGCGCCAAGCTGTTGCGCGACGCCGCCGAGGTCTGGCGCTGGCGCAAGGGGAAAGAGGCGGAATGACCAGCGGTTGCTTGCGTCTTCCTGCGCTCGCTCGCGAAAACTCGAACCGGCGTTAACCAAGCGATTTCTTTCGGGGCATTTTCTCAAACTGACTCGCTACCGCGCCTTGAGGTCCTGGCCGAATTAGGCCACTCGCAGATGCAAACAGGCCACTAACAAAACGTCATTCACAAAAAACAGAAAGCCGCTGAGACGGTGTGGATGGGGCAGACCGCATCTGGCGGGACGTTCCGCACGCGGCTTGGTGCGGCCAAGATGTTCGGCTTGATTGAGACCGGACAGGGCCGGGCTACGCTGAATCAGCTTGGACGGGACGCGCTTGCTCCACGTTGCAAGGAGTGCGATGGCAAGGGGCGGGTTGAGGCCAACTCTGTGTGACTCACACAGCAAATCCCGCTGTGTGAATCACACAACGAAAGAGGTCGCCAACTGAGGCGGTCTTACAGCATCAATTGGTGCGCGCCCGACTCATATTTTTGTGTATCTTTCGACCGGTAGGAGACGGCGACGTGGCGGTGATTCTATTTTTTTTCTGAAGTGCCACCATGACTGAGCCACCCACTTTTGAATCCGGGTGTCCGTTAATGCCGGCCGGGCGGCCTCCGCCACCTCCGCGGCCAACTTTGATGTCATCGCCAGGGCCAGTAGGGATGTTCTTGATTTGAAGCCGCGCTTCAGCAATTGCGCCCGTCGTCATAGCGAGCGCCAGCAAACCGCTGCACAGCAGCGGGCCGAAAAAACGGATGGTCATGAAATTCCCCTCCGAGGATGCAGGCCGAATGGCTCGGAGGCAACCTAGACTCTCCGACGAACCGGGGCGCTGCGGCAAATTAGGCCAACGCCAAATTCAAATTGGGCCACTCCAGGTCGAAACAGGCCAGTACCCGCCTTGGATAGTGGGTCAGTTTGATTGTGGCAGAGTTCCGGGCTGGAAAATGGAGTAGCCGGGCGCATATTCCGGTGATGACACGAACCATTGGCCCCAAAGAACGGCAGATCATGGATTATCTCCATGAGCACATCTTTGACCCGATCTTGGTATCTGGCACGGCTTCCACAGCCCTCAAGCAAGGCGTCAGACTAACAATTATCCGCATGATGGAGCGCGATGCTCTTGGGATGGATTATTTCTGGGCGGCTCTAAAGGGTACGGAACGCAGCATCGGGTTTGCCGCTAGGATGCGCAATGAGGGATTCGACCGCTTCGAGGAGGCGCTGGAGGACTTCCGCGTCCGTTTCGGCGATCGGTTTTTGAGGCCATAATGACCCCCAAGCGCCCTAGGGCTTGCCAAGGCGATTATTGAATATTCGCCACAGGGGAGAAGCCGGAGGCTCCTATGCTTGAGGGCAGTCCGGCAGGTCAACAATTAACCACAGGGGTCATTTCTCAAACTGACCCGCTACCGCGGCTTGACTTAAGAACAAAGACGGAACAATGTTCCTCCTATGTTCTACATCGCAGGGAGCGGGACATGTTGAAGACTTTTGTTGAAGAGGCTGCGGCGCTGGCGTCTATCGTGCTGTTCGTCGGGATGGTTGCGGTCTGGGCGCAATTGATTCCCCAGCTTTGATCCGGCGGCCCGGGAGGCTGGGGAAAAGCGGGACGCCGGGCTGAAAAGCCCGGTTCCGCGTGGACAGCTTGGGCCGGAGCCATCACCATCGGCGGGCGAGTCGGCCTTGGAGGTCGTGGTGCTCCCTCAAGCCGGTGATCGTTCAAATCCCATGATTCAAAAGCCCCGGGCCATGTCAAATGCCGGATTCGTCCACCTGCACGTCCATTCGGCCTATTCGCTGCTGAAGGGGTCGATCAAGATCGCCAAACTCGGCGAACTCGCCAAGGCGGACCGGCAGCCGGCGCTGGCGCTGACCGACACCGACAACATGTTCGGGGCGCTGGAGTTTTCCGACAAGATGGCCGGTTACGGCATCCAGCCGATCATCGGCTGTGAACTGGCCGTCGATTTCGCCGACCAGGACGCCAATGCCCGCAATGCCCTGGCGACGGGTCCGGCGCGGATCGTGCTGCTGGCGGCGCGCGAGGCCGGCTACCGCAATCTGATGCGGCTGAATTCGCGGGCGTTCCTGGAAACGCCAATTCACCAGACACCGCACATCAAATTCGACTGGCTTGAAGGCAACGCCGAAGGCCTGCTTGCGTTGACCGGCGGGCCTGAGGGTCCGATCGCGCTCGCCCTCAATGCCGACCAGGCCGCGCTCGCCGCGTTGCGTTGCGACCGGCTGGCGCAATTGTTCGGCGACCGGCTCTACATTGAATTGCAGCGGCATGGCACCCAGAAGGAGCGGCGCGCCGAAGGCGCGCTGATCGATCTTGCCTATGCCAAAGGATTTCCGCTGGTCGCGACCAACGAGCCGTATTTTGCGAGCACGGACGATTACGAAGCGCACGACGCGCTGCTGTGCATCGCCGGCGGACGCCTCGTCGCCGAAACCGACCGCGATCAACTGACCCCGGATCATCGCTTCAAGACCCGCGCCGAAATGGCGGTGCTGTTCGCCGATATTCCCGAAGCGCTGGCCTCCACGATCGAAATCGCCGAGCGCTGCGCGTTCCGCCCGACCACGCGCAAGCCGATCCTGCCGCGCTTCACGGTCGGCGCGGGCGCGAGCGCCGCGGGTGCGGAAAGCGACGAGGCCGCCGAACTGCGCCGTCAGGCCGAGGAGGGACTTGCCCACCGCATCAGGGTCCATGGCCTCGCCCAGGGCGAGACCGAGGAGAATTATCATGCGCGGCTGGCCTTCGAGATCGATGTCATCACCCGCATGAATTATGCGGGCTACTTCCTGATCGTCGCCGATTTCATCCAGTGGGCCAAAGCGGAAGGCATTCCGGTCGGGCCGGGGCGCGGCTCCGGCGCGGGATCGCTGGTCGCCTATGCATTGACCATCACCGATCTCGACCCGATCCGTTTTGGTCTCTTGTTCGAGCGCTTTCTCAATCCCGAGCGGGTGTCGATGCCGGACTTCGATATCGACTTCTGCCAGGACCGCCGCGACGAGGTCATCGACTATGTGCAGAAGCGCTACGGCCGCGATCAGGTGGCGCAGATCATCACCTTCGGCACGCTGCAGGCGCGGGGCGTGCTGCGCGATGTCGGCCGCGTGCTGCAGATGCCCTACGGCCAGGTCGACAAGCTGACAAAACTGGTGCCGCAAAATCCCGCGGCGCCGGTGACATTGGCCGCGGCGATTGCGGGCGAGCCCAAGCTGCAGGCGTTTCGCGACGAAGACTCTGTCGTTGCGCGCGCCTTCGATATCGCCCAGCGCCTGGAAGGCCTGACCCGGCACGCCTCGACCCATGCCGCCGGCATCGTGATCGCCGACCGGCCCTTGAGCGAACTCGTGCCGCTCTACCGCGATCCGAAATCCGACATGCCGGTGACCCAGTTCAACATGAAATGGGTCGAGCCGGCGGGTCTCGTCAAATTCGACTTCCTCGGCCTGAAAACGCTCACCGTGCTCGATCTCGCCGTAAAACTGTTGAAGCAGCGCGGCGTCGAACTCGATCTGCCGACGCTGCCGCTCGACGATCCCCAGAGTTATCAAATGCTGGCGCGCGGCGATGTCGTCGGCGTGTTCCAGGTGGAAAGCCAGGGCATGCGCCGCGCGCTGGTCGACATGCGGCCCGACCGTTTTGAGGACATCATCGCGCTGGTGGCGCTGTATCGCCCGGGGCCGATGGCGAACATTCCGACCTATTGTGCGCGCAAGCACGGCGACGAGGAGCCGGAATATCTGCATCCCATGCTGGAGCCGATCCTGAAGGAGACCTTCGGCGTCATCATCTACCAGGAACAGGTGATGCAGATCGCTCAGGTGATGGCCGGCTATTCGCTCGGCGAAGCCGACCTGCTGCGCCGCGCCATGGGCAAGAAGATCCGCAAGGAAATGGAGCAGCAGCGCGAGCGTTTCGTGTCCGGCGCCATCCAGCGCGGCATCCAGCCGGGGCAGGCGGACACGATCTTCGAACTGCTCGCCAAGTTCGCCGACTACGGCTTCAACAAGAGCCATGCCGCGGCCTACGCGATGGTGTCCTACCATACCGCCTATATGAAGACGCATTATCCGGTCGAATTCCTCGCGGCCTCGATGACGCTGGACATGAGCAATACCGACAAGCTGTCGGAGTTTCGCAGCGAGGCCCAGCGGCTTGACATCAAGGTCGAGGCGCCCAACGTCAATCGCTCGGGCGCCACGTTCGAAGTCAGCGACGGTATCATCTACTACGCGCTGGCCGGCCTGAAAGGCGTCGGCGCGCAGGCGGTCGAGTTGATCGTGGAGGCGCGCAAGGACGGGCTGTTCACGTCGCTGGCCGATTTCGCAGCACGGGTAAATCCGCGCGCGATCAACAAGCGCGTCATCGAGAGCCTCGCCGCTGCCGGCGCTTTCGACGCGCTGGACTCCAACCGTGCGCGGGTGTTCGCCGGCGCAGAATCCATTCTGGCGGCCTGCCAGCGCAGCCACGAGGCGGCGACGATGGGGCAGAACGACATGTTCGGCGGCGCGGCCGATGCTCCCAGCATCATGCTGCCGCAGGTCGAGCCGTGGCTGCCGGCCGAGCGGCTGCGGCGCGAATACGACGCCATCGGGTTCTTCCTCTCGGGCCATCCGCTGGACGATTACGCCACCGCGCTGAAGCGGCTGCGGGTGCAATCCTGGGCGGAGTTTTCGCGCGCGGTAAAGACGGGTGCTACCGCCGGCAAGGTTGCCGCAACCGTGGTGTCGCGGATGGAGCGGCGGACCAAGACCGGCAACAAGATGGGCATCATCGGGCTGTCCGACCCGACCGGCCACTTCGAGGCGGTGCTGTTTTCCGAAGGCCTTGCCCAGTATCGCGACATCCTGGAGCCCGGCACCGCCGTGCTGATGCAGCTCGGCGCCGAGCTGCAGGGCGAGGACGTCCGCGCCCGTGTGTTGCACGCCGAGCCGCTCGATGCCGCGGCGGCGAAGACGCAAAAGGGTTTGAGGATATTTTTGCGCGATACCAAACCGCTGGATTCGATCGTGCGGCGGCTGCAGATGCCGGAAGCGGCGGCCCAAAGCGGAGCCTCGCGCGGGCCAGCGGCCAAACCCGCCGCAGCTAGCGGGAATGGCGATGGCGACGTGTCGCTGGTGCTGATGCTCGACCTCGAAACCGAGGTCGAAATAAAGCTCCCGGGGCGCTCTAGGGTATCCCCGCAGATCGCGGGCGCGATCAAGGCGGTTTCGGGCGTGGTGGACGTCCAGACGGTGTAGAGGCGGATGCGGTGCTCGTTCGTCAGCCATTGCCCGAACGCTATGTGTATGGTATTGTCCCATGGTACACACGTAGCGGATTGCCCGATGCGCACCAATATCGAGATTGATGACACCCTCATGGCCGAAGCCCAGAAGGTTTCCGGACACGCCACCAAGAAGCAGACCGTAGAAGAGGCGCTGCGTTTGATGGTCAGACTTCGGCGGCAACACGAGGTCGGCGCGGCTTTCGGCAAATATCGCTGGCGCGGCAACCTTGATGAGAGCCGCAAGGGGCGAGGGGTTGGGTGATCGTTGTCGACAGCAGCGTCTGGATCGACTTCCTCAACGGCCGGGACGCGCCCCATGTCGAACGGCTGCGCGCGATCATAGGTACTGACGAGGTCATCGTCGGCGATCTGATGCTGTGCGAGGTGCTGCAAGGTCTTGACGATGAACGGACGGCGCGGGAAGTCGAAGGCCTGATGCGGCGCTTCGAAATCGTGCATATGGCCGGCGACGCGATTGCCGTTGCGGCAGCCCGCAATTTCCGTTCCTTGCGCGGGCGCGGCATCACCGTTCGCAAGACCATCGACTTGCTGATCGGCACCTGGTGCATCGAGAACCGCAGGCCGCTGCTTCACAATGATAGCGATTTCCATCCCATGGCGCGCTATCTGGGGCTGATCGAGTTGCCGGTGACGGCTTGAAGCCGCATTGCGAGAATTGGGCGGCACCAAAGGCGGCCGGCTCCAATTTCGAACATTATTGGTTCAATGGCATGTCTGCACTCTGAACCTCAAACGATGCAAACAAATCAAGCAGGCGCTTCTGCATGCCCTGCCAATTCGGTACATCTTCAGGCAGATGGCGCAAGTAAAAATGTCGTCCATTATTTAAGAAGCGATGCTGACATGACTTTGGAAACATCTCCGATGGAGTGCCGCAGGTTATCAGCGTTGTATTGACGCCGTTCGGCCGCTCATCCGCATATACGAGATAGCGGTAGCCTTCGTATTTTTTGGAATCTCGACCGTAGGAAACAATCTTACTCTTTTGCAGTCCGAATTCAGTACTCTGCTCAACGATTTCGCCACCCGGAGCAGCTTCCATCGAACTCAAGAGCCAAGCCGGCTTCCAAGTGACGAAGACCCAATTGCTGTCGCGCTGATGAGGCGGCAGATCGGCCCAACGTGTCTGGAGCGGGAGAAAATCCGGCGCGACCGTGGTGAGGTACAGGAAACGGCTTGAGCCACCGCTCCATTGTGACTGATACGTCTTCGGTATGCGATAAGCCTCTCGTTGCGTAAACCGAATATAGTCGTGCTCGGAAGCGCGGGCGAAAACCATCGGCAGGCTGCCAATGAAATTATGCTTCGGCACGCAGGTGAGTGTGGGTCGATAGGCTTCCAACTTCCCATTGATCACGCCAGGGACGAAATCGTAATTGCGGTATGACCAATGAAACATTTCATCGCCGACAACCAGAATGGCGTGATGCTGCATATACATGCCGCTCTCGCGTTTCGCTCGCATCCTCAGTCCGGAAAGATCGAACAAGGTACGCGCTGGTTTATAGTCCTCCTTCGCATCGGCGACTTGAACGCAATAGGGTGCGGACCCGGCTGTATGGCTAGCGCGTTGAGCGACAAGAAACGACGTCGCAATGCTTGCGGCGCCGGCAAGTCCGACGACCGCCGCGGCCAGCCAAACGAACTTCATTGACCCCCGCAAGGTGTTTCCGTGACGGTAGAATGCCATGCAATGCTCCTAACGGGCATGCACTTAAAACTGGTTGGGAAAAGGTCGTCTTTTTCGACGCAAGATTTACCTTTGATTTACTTGCTTCCGATGGATTCCGGGTCGGGTATGGGACGGCAGTAGCTAAGCTGCCAATACCGCCTTTTTCACAGACTGCGGCAGGGCGACCGGGCGAAAGGACTTCTTCGGATAGAGATAGTCCTCGCCAGACTCATCGACGATCCAAAGCAGGCCGTGTTTCTCGGCAGGGGTATCGCGAAGCGCGATATAAATCTTCCGCGTTTCAAGGGACACCGCGTAGCCCTCGTTATCGATGCAGATGACTAATTGTTTCGGTTGTGTATTTGCCATGGTGAAGTTTCAAAGCAGGGTGATATTTCAGCGCGTCGCTATTCCGTTTCGATATCTTCCAGACGGACCCCGCGCCCGGCACGCAGGCTAGCGCGCGCCTGCTCGATCCGGCGCAAAAATCGCGGATCGTTTTCGAGCCGATAATCAAACCAATCTTCTTCCGATTCGAAACCGATCAGGACTCCGGCCGGCTTGCTATGGCGCGTGATGACGATCTCCTCCGTTTCGGCCTCGCGAAGATATCGAGACAGATGGTCCTTGATTTCGGAGAGCGGAACTTGCTTCACGCCTGTTTTGCGAATTGTGCGAGCCATGAATCGGCCTCCGGTCAATGGCGCGTGGCGGAAGCACTTAAGCTGCTAGCACCGCTCTTTTCACGGCCAGCGGCAGCGCAATCGTGCGAAACGACTTTTTCGGATAGAGATAATCCTCACCGGACTCATCAACGATCCGAAGCAGGCCGTGTTTCTCGGCAGCGGCATCGCGAAGCGCGACGTAAATTTTCCGCTTTTCGAGTGAGACGGCATAGCCCTTGTTATCGACGCATACGACCAGTTGTCTCGTTTGTGTCTTTGCCATGATCTCGAATTTCAAAGCAGGTATTTGATTTTGTATTCCTTCCGCTCGATTCCGGCGGCTTCGTACCAGTGTATTTCAGCTGAATGGATAGTGCCATCCATCAACCTGACGCGGGCGATGCCTTTGCGCTTACGCCAGCGGCCGGGCCCGTAGAATTTGCGCAACCCGCTGATTTCGCGAATTCCGGCCCCTGCTGCGAAGGTCTCAATGTCGGCGATTTCGCCTGGATTCTCGAAGCGCATCGGGCGATCGTGTCGCCACTGCGCTATACCGTCAATCGTGGGGTAACATTAGGCTGGCACGGCGCTCGGAGAGCTTCGAACTCCCGACAGCCGGATTCGCCGCTTAACCGGCCATTTAGCCCCAAAACACCCCGATATTTCCTTGCTTCTCCCTCAAATCCCGCTATATACCGGCCCATCTCACACGGAAGCATGGCTGTCACAGGCCGTCCGGTGGCAACCGGGCCGCAAGTCTTTATGGCTTAAGGCTCGCATTGCTCACACGCTTCCGCCAGGAACCAACCGGAGAACTGAACGATGGCGCTACCCGATTTTTCCATGCGTCAGCTGTTAGAGGCTGGCGTTCACTTTGGCCACCAATCGCACCGCTGGAATCCGAAAATGTCGGATTACATTTTCGGTGCCCGCAACAATATCCACATCATCGATCTTGCGCAGACGGTGCCGCTGTTGCACCGCGCGCTGCAGGCGGTCAGCGACACCGTCGCCAAGGGCGGCCGCGTGCTGTTCGTCGGCACCAAGCGGCAGGCGCAGGACGGCGTCGCGGAGGCTGCGAAGCGCTCGGCGCAGTATTTCGTCAATTCGCGCTGGCTCGGCGGCACGCTGACCAACTGGAAGACGATTTCCGGTTCGATCAAGCGTCTGCGTCATCTTGAAGAGATGCTCGGTTCGGGCGAAGGCTCGCAATACACCAAGAAGGAGCGCCTGACGCTGCAGCGCGAGCGCGACAAGCTCGACCGCTCGCTGGGCGGCATCAAGGACATGGGCGGGCTGCCCGACATGATCTTCGTGATCGACACCAACAAGGAAGACATCGCGATTCAGGAAGCCCAGCGGCTGAATATTCCGGTCGCCGCGATCGTCGATACCAATTCCGATCCCAAGGGCATTACCTACGTGGTGCCCGGCAACGACGACGCCGGCCGCGCGATCACGCTGTATTGCGACCTCATGGCGCGCGCCGTGATCGACGGCATTTCGCGTGCGCAGGGCGAGTCCGGCATCGATGTCGGAGCCTCGGCCCATCCGGTCCGCGAGGAAATTCCGGAAGCCCCGCAACCTGCGGGCTTCCAGGGTCTTGCCGGGCCGCGTGGTGCTGCCGATGACCTCAAGAAGCTCACCGGCGTGTCCGGCGCGATCGAGAAGAAGTTCAACGACCTCGGCATCTTCCATTACTGGCAATTGGCCGAGCTCGATCACGATACGGCGCACAAGATCGGCGAAGAGGTCGGTCTGCCCGCTCGCGCCGACGGCTGGGTCGCCCAGGCCAAGGCGATGACGGCGGAAGCGGAATAGCGAGAAACGCTTCGTGGCCGGAACATCCGGCCGCCGGTCCTCTGGTTCAATCGACTTGAATTCCTGACGGCGGATGACGGCGAGGCTCACACGCCTTGCCGCGCTCGCCCTGACAGGCAAAGGATATCTAACGATGGCTATAATCACCGCGGCGATGGTCAAGAATCTGCGCGAGACGACCGGCGTCGGCATGATGGATTGCAAGCAGGCGCTGTCCGAGAATAACGGCGACATGGAAGCTGCGATCGACTGGCTGCGCAAGAAGGGCCTGTCGAAGGCCGCCAAGAAGGCCGGCCGGATCGCGGCGGAAGGCCTGATCGGCGCGGTGACCGCAGGCACCCGGGGCGTCGTCGTCGAGGTCAATTCCGAGACTGACTTCGTCGCACGGAACGAGCAGTTCCAGGGGCTGGTCAAGATGATCGCGCAGGTCGCGCTCAAGGTCGGCGCCGACGTCGAGGCGATCAAGGCGGCGAAGGTCGGCGAGATCACCGTCGAGCGTGCGATCACCGATGCCATCGCAACCATCGGCGAGAACATGACGCTGCGCCGCGCCGCGATGCTGGAGGTCGGCAAGGGCGTGGTCGCGAGCTACATCCATAACGCCGTGATCGAAGGCGCCGGCAAGATGGGCGTGATCGTGGCGCTGGAATCGGACGGCAAGACCGACGAACTGGCAGCATTCGGCCGTCAGCTCGCCATGCACGTTGCCGCCGCCAATCCGCAGGCGCTGGATTCGGCCTCGCTGGATCCGGCCGTGGTGCAGCGCGAGAAGGACGTGCTGGCCGACAAGTATCGTCAGCAAGGCAAGCCGGAGAATGTGATCGAGAAGATCGTCGAGTCCGGTTTGAAGACCTATTACAAGGAAGTCTGCCTGATGGACCAGGCGTTCGTCCACGACGAAAAGGGCAAGTCGGTGGCCCAGGCCGTGAAGGAAGCTGAGGGCAAGATCGGCGCGGCTGTGAAGATCACCGGATTTGTGCGCTATGCTCTGGGCGAGGGAATCGACCGGCAGGAAACCGATTTCGCGGCCGAAGTCGCTGCCGCCAGCGGCCAAAAGAAGCCGCCGGAGGATCCCGCGACCGTATCGTAACGGGGTTGGCGCTTAGGAGCATGATGGTTTTAGACCGAATCGCCACGACGCTCGGCTCACCTCTCCCCGAAGGGGAGAGGTCGGATCGCATCGCCAGATGCGATCCGGGTGAGGGGCCTTTCCGCGAGTCCGAGTGCGTGGAGAGACCCCTCACCCGAAGCCTTCGCTGGCGCTCCGGCTTCGACCTCTCCCCTCCGGGGAGAGGTGAAAAGGAGCCGCATCATGGCTGAGCCGATCTATCGTCGCGTGGTGATCAAGCTTTCCGGCGAATATTTCGCCGGCAGCCACTCGTTCGGAATGGACCAGCCAACCATCGACCGGATCGCCGGCGACCTGATCGCGGCCAGGCAGCTTGGCGTCGAAGTGGCTGTCGTGGTGGGCGGCGGCAATTTGGTGCGCGGCGTCGAAATATCGTCGCGCGGGGTCTCCCGTCCGGTAGGCGACACTATGGGCATGCTGGCAACGGTGATGAACTGCCTTGCGCTGGAGGCTGCCCTCGAGCGCAAGGGGCAACCGGCGCGAACCCTGTCGGCGTTCGTGATGCCGGAAGTCTGCGAACTCTACACGCGCTCGACCGCATTCAGATATCTGGCGGAGGGCCGAATCATCCTGCTCGGCGGCGGCACCGGCAATCCGTTCTTCACCACCGATACCACGGCCGTGCTGCGCGCCGCCGAAATCGGCGCGCAAGCCGTCCTCAAGGCCACCAATGTCGACGGCGTCTACAACGCGGACCCCAAGAAAGACCCGTCGGCCAAGCGGTTCGAGCGCCTGACCCACTCACAGGCGCTTGAGGGCGGCTACAAGGTCATGGATGCGACCGCTTTCGCGCTTGCCCGCGAGACGTCGCTGCCTATCATTGTATTCTCGATCGCCGAGCCGGGTTCGGTCGGCGCGATTCTGCGCGGGATGGGGCGCGGCACGGTGGTCGCGGGCTGACACGCGTGGCGGCGTCGGGTCCGCGCATGATGCGGATCGAGACAAGAAGATTCAGGAGGAAGAGATGCCCACGGGCAATTTCGACATCAACGAATTGAAGCGCCGCATGCAGGGCGCGACCCAGGCGCTGAAGCATGAACTCGGAGGCTTGCGCACCGGACGCGCCGCCGCTTCGATGCTGGAGCCGGTGCAGGTTGACGCCTACGGCACCCACATGCCGCTGAACCAGCTCGCGACGATCAGCGTCCCGGAGCCGCGCTTGCTCTCGGTGCAGGTCTGGGACAAGTCGATGGTCAAGGCGGTGGAAAAGGCGATCGTCGATTCCAATCTGGGCTTGAGCCCGGCCACCGAGGGACAGGTGCTTCGCCTGCGAATTCCGGAACTCAACGAAGAGCGGCGCAAGGAACTTGTAAAGGTCGCGCATAAATATGCCGAAGCCGCAAAGGTCGCCGTGCGCCATGTTCGCCGCGACGGTCTCGATACCGTCAAGAAGCTTGAGAAGAATCACGAAATTTCCGAGGACGACCAGAAGCGCCTGGACAACGACGTCCAGAAGGTAACCGACGCATCGATCGCGGAAATCGATCAGTTGCTTAGCGCCAAGGAAAAGGAAATCCTCACCATCTGACGGGCACCAACGCAGGGCCCTGCGGTCTTGCGTCGAAGATGCGCGTAAACTATTGATTTCGAGCGCTTATTTGTCGCCGGCCGCAAGCCGCCGGTCCGGACGCTCTGGGACAAACCGATGTCGAACGTCGCCGTGCCTGCAACCGAAGGATCGGATCCCGCCGAACCGCCTTTGCATGTCGCGATCATCATGGACGGCAACGGGCGCTGGGCCGCGGCCCGCGGCCTCCCGCGGGCGGAGGGTCACCGCCGCGGCGTCGAGGCGTTGCGGCGCGTGGTTCGCGCGGCAAGCGAACTTGGCATTCTGTATCTGACGATTTTTTCCTTCAGTTCCGAAAACTGGTCCCGTCCGGCGACCGAGATCGGCGATCTGTTCGGCCTGCTCAGGCGCTTCATCCGCAATGATCTGGCCACCCTGCATCACGACGGCGTGCGCGTGCGCGTCATCGGCGAACGCGACGGGCTCGAACAGGACATCTGCGCGCTTCTCAAGGAGGCGGAGGACCTGACCCGCGACAACACGCGTCTCAATCTTGTGGTTGCGTTCAACTACGGCTCGCGGCAGGAAATCGCCAACGCCGCCCAGCGCCTTGCCCGTGAGGTTGCGGATGGAAAGCGCGACCCCGCGACCATCAATGCCGACAGTCTCGGCCAATATCTCGATGCGCCGGATATTCCGGATCCCGACCTGATCATCCGCACCAGCGGCGAGCAGCGGCTGTCGAATTTCCTGATGTGGCAGGCGGCCTATAGCGAACTGGTATTCGTGCCGATTCATTGGCCGGATTTCGACAAGGCCGCGCTGCAGGGCGCGATCGCCGAATATGCCAGACGCGAGCGCCGTTTCGGCGGTCTCGCCGCGAAAACCGGATCGTGACCGGGAGCGACGCCGCGCCGGCGGCGGAGCCGGGATCGCGAAATCTGCTGATGCGCGTCATTGCCGCGCTGGTTCTGGCGCCGACAGCCATTGCGGTTGCCTGGGCTGGTGGTTGGCTGTGGGCCGGTCTTGTGACGTTCGCCGCGATCGGTCTCTACGTGGAATGGCTTATGATCGTCGGCGCCGGGCGCAATGCCGGCGTCATCGCGGCCGGGACAGCTGCGCTGTCTCTTTCCGGATTTTGCCTGGCGTCCGGGCAAATCGACGCGGCGCTCGTGACGGTGGCACTGGGTGCTCTGAGCGTTGGATTTTTCTGCCCAGGCATGCGTGCGTGGGTCGCGGCGGGTTTTTGCTACGCCGCCGTGGCACTGGTCGGGTCGATCCTGATGCGGCTCGACACGGCATCCGGATTCGTCGCGCTGATCATGGTTCTCCTGATCGTGTGGGTGACCGATATCGGCGGCTATTTTGCGGGCCGTGGGCTGGGCGGCCCGAAACTATGGCCGCGGGTCAGCCCCAAGAAGACCTGGGCGGGCGCGATCGGCGGATTTGTCGCGAGTCTGGCGATTGCGGCGGTTTGCGCCGGCCTGGGTTTTGGCAAAATGGGCCCGTTGCTGCTGCTCGGCGCGGGCTTGTCGATCGCGTCGCAGCTTGGCGATCTCTTCGAATCGGCGGTGAAGCGGCGGTTCGGGGTCAAGGACTCGAGCCACATCATTCCCGGCCATGGCGGGCTGCTCGACCGGCTCGACGGCTTCGTCGCCGCGATCGCGCTGGCGGCACTTATCGGAATTTTACGCGGCGGCGTCGATGGCGTCGGCCGCGGTGTTATGGTTTGGTGAGGACATGAGCGCTGTTCCGTTGCGTAACAACAAGGCCACGGCGTCCGCCGTCCGTGCCGTAACCGTCCTCGGGGCCACCGGCTCGATCGGCGACAGCACGATGGATCTGCTGCGGGCGTCGCCTGCGCGCTACCGGGTTGAGGCGCTGACCGCCAACACCAATGTCGAGGCGCTGGCGAAGCTGGCGATCGAGTTCGACGCGCGCTTTGCCGCGATTGCCGACCCTGCGCGCCTTGACGAACTCAGGGATGCGTTGGCGGGCACCGGCATCGAATGCGGCGCCGGCGAAAGCGCCATCATTGAAGCCGCATCGCGTCCGGTGGACTGGCTGATGGCCGCCGTCAGCGGCGCCGCCGGCTTAAAACCAGCGCTTGCGGCGGTCGACCGGGGCACCACGGTCGCGCTGGCGAACAAGGAGTGCCTGGTCTGTGCCGGCGACTTCTTCATGCAGCGCGCGGCGAAGGCAGGGGCGTGCATTCTCCCCGCCGATTCCGAGCATAACGCGCTGTTTCAGGCGCTCAGCTCCGGCAATCGCGAAGAGCTTGTCCGGGTCATCATCACCGCGTCCGGCGGGCCGTTCCGGACCTGGAAGAACGCCGATATCGAACAGGCCACGCTGGCGCAGGCGCTGAAACATCCGAACTGGAGCATGGGACAGAAGATCACCATCGATTCGGCGTCAATGATGAACAAGGGGCTCGAGGTGATCGAAGCCTCCTATCTGTTCGCGCTGACGCCTGACGAGATCGATGTGCTGGTGCATCCGCAATCGATCATTCATGGCATGGTCGAATTTTCGGATCGTTCGGTGGTTGCGCAGCTGGGCGCTCCTGACATGCGCACGCCGATCGCCCACTGCCTTGGCTGGCCCGAGCGCATCGTCGGCCCGGCGGCGGCGCTCGACCTTGCCAAAATCGGGCAATTGACGTTCGAGGCGCCGGATTTCGAACGCTTTCCGGCGCTTCGGCTCGCCTATGACGCGCTGCGGACGGGCAGGGGGGCGACCACGGTCTATAACGCGGCCAATGAGGTGGCGGTCGCCGCCTTCATCGCGGGCAAGATCAGGTTCGGGGCGATCGCGCGGCTGGTCGAGGCCACAATGAACGACTGGGTACGCTCCGGAAACCTGACGACATTGACCTCCGCAGACGATGCGATTGCCGTTGACCATGTTGCGCGAAATAAAGCTACCACCCTCTTGCCTCAAATTGCCTTAAAGGCATCCTAGAGGGTTGGGGGACAGGGCCATCGGTCTTGCGCGAGGGGAATTGGATGGCCGACGTTTTTCTAAACAGTTTCAATACGTTGAGCCATGGCGTGATCGGCTACATCATTCCGTTCCTGTTCGTCCTGACGATTGTCGTTTTCTTCCATGAACTCGGACATTTCCTGGTTGCCCGCTGGGCCGGCGTCAAGGTGTTAACGTTCTCGCTCGGGTTCGGGCCGGAACTCGCCGGTTTCAACGACCGCCACGGCACGCGATGGAAAATCTCAGCCATTCCGCTCGGCGGCTACGTAAAATTCCACGGCGACGAGAGCGAGGCGAGTACGCCCTCGAGCGCAGCGCTCGCCAACATGACCGCGGAAGAGCGCGAAGGCAGTTTCCATCACAAGAAGGTCGGACCGCGCGCGGCCATCGTCGCGGCTGGTCCGATCGCGAATTTCATTCTGGCGATCGTGATCTTTACCGCGCTGTTCACGTTTTTCGGCAAGCCGAGCACAACCGCGCGGGTCGACACGGTGCAGGCCGGCAGCGCCGCCGCAGCCGCCGGTTTTCAGGGCGGCGACGTGGTCACGGCCATCGACGGCAATACGATCGGCAGCTTCTCCGACATGCAGCGGATCGTCAGTATCCGCGCCGGCGAGAAACTTAACTTCACCGTCAAACGCGGCGATTCCACGCTGCAGTTGCAGGGCACGCCGGAACTCAAGGAAGTCAAAGACAATTTCGGAAACGTGCACCGGCTCGGGGTGCTCGGCATTACCCGCGCCACCAATCCCGGCGACGTCCTGACCGAGCGGGTCAATCCCGCAACCGCGCTTTGGCTCGGCGTCAAGGAAACCTGGTTCGTGGTCGATCGGACGCTGGCCTATATCGGCGGGGTCTTCACCGGCCGGGAAGCGGCCGACCAGGTCGGCGGTCCCTTACGGATCGCGCAAATTTCCGGGCAGGTCGCCACCATCGGGGTCGCCGCCCTGGTGCATCTTGCGGCGGTGCTTTCGATTTCGATCGGGCTGCTCAACCTGTTTCCGGTGCCATTGCTCGATGGCGGCCACCTTTTGTTCTATGCGGTCGAAGCCGTACGGGGACGGCCGCTGTCGGAACGGGCGCAGGAGATGGGGTTCCGGATCGGTCTCGGGCTGGTGCTGATGCTGATGGTGTTTGCGACCTACAACGACATCCTGCATCTGGCCGCGTCATGAAGGCCCTTTTCAGTCGCGTGGCCGATAGGCAACGTCTTGGAATGAAAATGAAATTGCACTGCGAAAGGCCGTTTGCCGCCCCGGCTAAATTGGCTACAAGCGGGGCAACAAATGGGAATCCGCCGGGCCGTAGGGGTGCGGGCCGGCTCTGGAATAACAAGGGCGCTTTGCGCATGACTGTTGGAATGCGAGTACGGGGTGGCTTGTTCGCCGCCCTGATCTTGGTCGCCACGCCGGTCGCCGCAACCGTGGCCGCCGCATTGATGTCGGCGCCCGCAGCCGCCCAGACCGCCGCCTCGATCGCCGTCGAAGGCAACCGGCGCGTGGAAGCCGAAACGATTCGCTCCTATTTCAAGCCGGGGCCCGGCGGCCGCCTCGACCAGGGCCGCATTGATGACGGGCTGAAGGCCCTGATCGAGACCGGGCTGTTTCAGGACGTGAAGATCAACCAGGCCGGCGGCCGGCTGGTGGTGACCGTGGTCGAAAATCCGGTGATCGGCCGCATTGCCTTTGAGGGTAACAAGAAGGTCAAGGACGAGCAGCTTTCGGCGGAAATCCAGTCCAAGCCGCGGGGCACGCTGTCGCGCCCGATGGTTCAATCCGACGCCCAGCGGATCGCCGAAATCTATCGCCGTTCCGGCCGCTATGACGTGCGCGTCAATCCCGAAATCATCGAGCAGCCGAACAACCGCATCGATCTCATTTTCACCATCACCGAGGGTGCGAAGACCGGAGTCAAATCCGTCGAATTTATCGGCAACAACGCTTTTTCGTCCTACCGTCTCAAGGACATCATCAAGACCCGTGAATCGAACCTGCTGAGCTTCCTCGGCGGCGGCGACACCTACGATCCGGACCGGATCGAGGCGGACCGCGACCTTATTCGCCGATTCTATCTGAAACGCGGCTTCGCCGACGTCCAGGTGGTGGCGGCGCTGACCGAATACGACCCGCAACGAGGCGGATTCCTGGTCACCTTCAAGATCGAGGAAGGCCAGCAGTATCGCGTCGCCTCGGTTCAGTTCCAGTCCAGTATTCCGACCCTAGACGCCAATTCGCTGCGCAGCTTCTCGCGCGTCGGTGTCGGGTCATTGTACAATGCCGAAGCGCTGGAAAAATCCGTCGAGGAGATGCAGATCGAAGCCTCGCGGCGCGGCTATGCCTTTGCCGCCGTGCGTCCGCGCGGCGACCGCAATTTCGAGGCGCATACCGTGTCGATCGTGTTCGCGGTCGACGAGGGCGCGCGGACCTACATCGAGCGCATCAACATACGCGGCAATACCCGGACCCGGGACTATGTGATCCGCCGCGAATTCGATGTCTCCGAGGGCGATGCCTACAACCGTGCGCTGGTCGACCGCTCCGAGCGCCGCCTGAAGAATCTCGACTTCTTCAAGAGCGTGAAAATCAGCACCGAACCCGGCTCGTCGAGCGACCGCGTGATCCTGGTGGTGGACCTCGAAGAGAAATCCACCGGCGACTTCTCGGTATCGGGCGGCTACTCGACCTCGGACGGCGCGCTTGCCGAGGTCAGCATCTCCGAACGCAATTTCCTTGGCCGCGGCCTCTACGCCAAGGCCTCGGTGCAGTACGGCCAGTATGCCCGCGGCGGCTCGCTGTCCTTTGTCGAGCCGTATCTGTTCGACTATCGCGTCGCCGGCGGCCTCGATGTGTTCTATCGCGAGCAGCTGGCCAACAGTTACGTGTCCTATAATACCAAGACGATGGGCTTCAGCCCGCGGCTCGGCTTCGGACTGCGCGAGGATCTGTCGCTGCAACTGCGCTATTCGCTGTATCAGAGCTCGATCTCGCTGCCCGCCACGCTCTCCAACTGCAACAACCTTTTTCCGAACAACTCCTTGGGTCAGGGTTTCTATCCGACGCCGGCCTACATCAATCAGGTTTTGGGCGGGGTTGATCCCACCGGAAACGTTCTCCTCAACGGCATCCCAGGTTGCCTAGGCGACGGCGAATCCTCGCTTCCGGTCCGCAAGGAGCTAGCCAACGGCAAGACGTTGACGTCCTCGGTGGGTTACACGCTCAACTTCAATACGCTGGACAACAACAGGAATCCGACCGACGGCCTGCTGTTCGATTTCCGGCAGGATTTTGCCGGCGTCGGCGGCGACGTGACCTATCTGAAGTCTGCAATCGACGGCAAATACTACACGCCGCTGGTCGCCGATATCGTCGGTCTGATCCATGTTCAGGCGGGCGCCCTGACCAAGATCGGCAACAACGACATTCGCATGCTTGACCATTTTCAGATGGGGCCGAATCTGGTCCGCGGTTTTGCGCCCAACGGCATCGGTCCGCGCGACCTGACCTTCTTCCCCTTCACCGGAAGCGGCGACGCCCTCGGCGGCACCAAGTATTGGGGCGCTTCGGCGGAATTGCAGATGCCGTTCTGGTTCCTGCCCAAGGAAGTCGGCCTCAAGGGCGCCGTCTATGCCGACGCCGGGTCGCTGTTCGACTATCAGGGACCGACGTCGAATCCGCTGACCGGTGAAGTCAACGGCCTGGTCAACGGCTTACCCTGCAATTGCGCGATGGTATATGACAACAGCAACGTGGTCCGGACCTCGGTCGGTGTCGGCTTGATCTGGGCGTCGCCGTTCGGGCCGCTGCGCTTCGATTACGCGGTGCCGCTCACGAAGGGTGCGTATGATCGCGTGCAGCAATTCAAGTTTGGCGGCGGCACTTCGTTCTGAGGTTTGACGCTAGAGCGTGATAGTTTTAGTCGAGTTACGGCGCTCAGCTCACCTCTCCCCGCAGGGGAGAGGTCGACGCGCATCGTTAGATGCGCGGCGGGTGAGGGGCCTCTCCGCGAGTCCGAGTGCGTGGAGAGACCCCTCACCCGAAGCCTTCGCTGGCGCTCCGGCTTCGACCTCTCCCCTCCGGGGAGAGGTAAGAAGGAGCTGGATCAAACCACGCAGCGGATGGAATGGCGCAGCCAACCTTCTTCAAGCAACCACCTTCGGCGACGCTGGCTGAAATTGCAGCGTTGACGAACACGCATTTGGTCGACGCCTCAAAGGCCGGCCATCGGATCAAGGGCTTGGCCTCGCTCGACGAGGCCGGGCCGTCCCACCTGACATTTTTCGACAACATGAAATACGCCGGCAAGCTTGCGCAAACGCGTGCGGGCGCGTGCCTGGTGAGCGAAAGGCTTGTCTCGTCCATTCCGCCGCATGTGGCCGTGCTGCGTGCAGCCGACCCGCTTCTCGCATTCGTGGCATTCGCGCGCGAGCTTCATGCCGATTCCCTTCGTCCGCAATCGTGGTTCGGCAATACCGGCATCGCCGCATCGGCTATTGTTCATCCGACGGCGCATCTGGAAGACGATGTGACCGTCGAACCGCTTGCCGTTATCGGGCCGGGCGTCGAAATCGGCACGGGTTCGGTGATCGGCTCGGGTGCCGTGATCGGGGCCAATGTCCGGATCGGCAGGGATTGCGACGTCGGCGCCGGCACCACGATTCGATTTGCGCTTGTAGGCGACAATGTGCTGATTCATCCGGGCTGCCATATTGGACAGGACGGTTTCGGATTCATTTTCAGGTCCGGCGGTCACGTCAAGGTACCGCAGACCGGCCGCGTCCTGATCCAGAACGACGTTGAAATCGGGGCCGGAAGCGCGGTCGACCGCGGCAGCTTGCGCGACACCGTCATCGGCGAAGGCACGAAAATCGACAACCATGTCCAGATCGGTCACAATGTGACGGTCGGCCGGCACTGCTTGCTTGCCGCCAAGGTCGCGATCGGGGGAAGCGTCACCATTGGCGACAAGGTGGCATTCGGTGCCGGGGCGGGGATCATCGATCACGCTTTCATCGGCGATGGCGCGCAGATCACGGCGATGAGCGGCGTCAAGGACGACGTGCCTGCCCACGGGCGCTGGGGCGGCTTCTTTGCAAAACCGACCAGGCAGTGGTTCCGGGAAATTCTCGCGGTGGAACGCATGGTGCGCGACGGCGCGCCCAATCCGGGATCGGCTTCACCGAACCCGAAAGACGAGGGGCGCGCGTGATGGAGTCACCCGTTAGATTCGAGTTGGTCGACATCAACGCCATCCTCAAAACCCTTCCGCATCGCTATCCGATGCTGCTGATCGATCGGGTCATCAATATCCGGGCCGATCACAGCGGCATCGGCATCAAGAACGTCACTTACAACGAATACCCGTTTCTCGGGCATTTCCCCGATCGCCCGGTCTACCCTGGGGTGATGATGATCGAAGCCATGGCGCAAACCGCCGGCGTAATCGGCATCACGTCGGTGGAGGGCACCCAGAGGCCGAAAGCGGTCTATTTCCTCACCATCGACAAATGCAAGTTTCGCAAGCCGGTCTTGCCGGGCGATACCGTCGAGTACCACATGCGCAGCATCGGCCGGCGCAAGACCATGTGGTGGTTTCACGGCGATGCCAGGGTGAATGGCGTCACCGTCGCCGAGGCCGACGTCGGTGCGATGCTGACGGACTGAGTCGGCGTCGCCCGGATGAGCGCAGCGACATCCGGGTCCACCTCTCTACCCGCATATCGCTGCGCTCATGCGGGCTACTTGCTGAGGAGCGGTCAGGTGCTGGAAGGGTTTTACAAGGTCAGGTTCCAGGTCAACGACGCGGTCGGCAGGAGCGTGATGTACGCGCATGCCGGCAGCATGCTCGGCGGCAACTCGGCGTTCGCCCATTATGGCACCTATCAGGAGATCGACGGCGTCGTCACCTCGGAGATCACCAGTCATCGCCACAATGACGATCCGAACTACCAGTCGCTGCTCGGCGCCGATATCGCCAGGATAAATGTCCGGGGCAGCGCGCAAGGCGACATCTACCATTTCAAGGGCAGTTCGCCGCAGATGCCGGGCGCGGTCTTTCAATCGATGATGACGCCGATCGAAGACGAGACCGTTCCCGCGGTGGGCGCGGTGGGCGAAGGCGGCATCGTCAACGGGCTTTATTCCGTTCATATCCGGATGCTCGACGGCGTCGACGGCGGCCTTACCGGCGTGATGCTGCTGCATGAAGGCCGCATTCTCGGCGGCGATGCGTTCTTCTATTATCTCGGCACCTACACCTCGGCGAACGGCCGCTGGAAAGGCCAGATCCTCAACCAGGAGCACACCCCGGCCAAAGGCGAGCATCCGATCTTCGGCGGCCATGAGGTGGGCATCGGCTTCTCCGGCACCTGCGACGCAGCGGGCGCGCTGCTGGATGCGACAGCGCTTGCGGGCAAGCGCAGCCTGCGATTGAACGCGGTGCTGAAGCTGATGCGGCCGGCGTAACGCGTGATGAGCGCACATGGCATTACCTGGATTCTTTGAAGGCACGGGAATGCCCGATCCCGGATGGTGGGAGGCGTTATGGCCCGATCCCGCCAAGGTGCTGTCGGACGTTGGCATAAGGCCCGGCATGGACGTTGTGGACCTTTGCTGCGGCGACGGCTGGTTTACCTTTCCGCTGGCGAAGCTGGTTCGCAGCGTTGTCGCAATCGACATTGATGGCACTCTGCTGGAGGCCGCAAAAGTGCGGGTCGCAGAGCGTGGTGGCGCTTCTAATTGCAAGTTCGTCGAAGCCGACGCCTATGACATCGGCAGCGCCGTGCAAGGTCCGGCTGACCACGTATTTCTCGCCAACGCGTTCCATGGCGTTCCCGAAAGGCCGCGCTTGGCGAGTGCCGTCCGCGACGTTCTAAAGCCTGGCGGCGCGTTTTCGATCGTTAGCTGGTACGCGAGGCCGCGCGAGGAAACGCCGGTCTTGGGTCAGCCGCGCGGCCCGGCAACCGAACTGCGCATGACGCCGGAGCAGACCATTGCTGAAGTTCTGCCAAGCGGACTGCGACACCTTCGGACTGTCGACGTTTCGCCGTATCACTACGCCGCCGTGTTCGTCGTGACCGAGTAGCGAGTGTAGCCCGCATGAGCGTAGCGATATGCGGGTTGGCGGTACCGACATATCGCCGCTTCAACCTGAATTCATCAGCTCCAGTCCGTAGGGTGGGCAAAGGCGCTGTTGGCGCCGTGCCCACCATTTCGAGAATCGAAGGTCTTCGCGCTGATTCGTGGGCGCGCCGCCGGACGCGTTCGCGTCCGGCCGCTTTGCGCACCCTACGTACGACGTACCAGGCACCGAAACACGCCGAAACCAACCGTCACTGGACAGGTCCGGCACGCCGGGCTAACCAACGGAAAACCCAACACATTCGCAACCGACGTGACGGTTAATGCTGGACCATTCGACGAGCAAAATCGATCCCACCGCGCGGATTGAAGACGGCGCGGTGATCGGCGAGGGCACCTCGATCGGCCCGTATTGCATGATCGGGCCGGATGTCGTGATCGGTCCCGGTTGCCGGCTGATCGGGCAGGTGCACGTCACCGCGCAGACCACCATCGGCGCGAACTGCACCATCTATCCGTTCGTATCGCTCGGCACGCCACCGCAGTCGCTGAGCTACCGCGGCGAATCGACAAAGCTTGAGATCGGCGAGGGCTGCATCATCCGGGAGCAGGTGACCATGAATGCCGGCACGGTGGCCGGCGGCGGCGTCACCCGCGTCGGCGACCGCGGATACTTCATGAATTGCAGCCATGTCGGCCATGACTGCCAGGTCGGCAATGACGTGATCTTCGCGACCTCGGCGACCTTGGGCGGCCACTGCGAGATCGGCGATTTTGTTTTCATCGGCGGGCTGTCCGCGGTGCATCAGTACACGCGGGTCGGACCGCAGGTGATGGTCGGCGGGGTCTGCGGCGTGCGCGGCGACGTCATTCCGTTCGGTCTGGTGAACGGGCAATATGCCGTTCTCGAAGGCCTCAACATCATCGGCATGAAGCGCCGCAAGTTTACCCGAGAGCGGCTCGCCACGGTACGCGCGTTCTATCAAAGGCTGTTTCATGGACCGGGCGTTTTTGCGGAACGCCTGAACGACGCGCAGCCTCTTGCGGGCGCCGATCCCGCGATCGCCGAGATTCTAAAATTTATCGGTGACGGCAAGCATCGCGCGCTCTGTCTGCCGGCGGATAGCGGCAGCAGGTCGTGATCGCGGCAATCGCGGGCTGGAGCATGATGATATCAGGTCCAATGGCCATGATGCTCGGTTCACCTCTCCCCGCAGGGAAGAGAGCCTGCCCCCGACTTGATCGGGGGTCGACGCGCATCGTCAGATGCGCGGCGGGTGAGGGGCCTATCCGCGAGTCCGAGCGCGTGGACAGACCCCTCATCCGAAGCCGCCGCTGGCGCTCCGGCTTCGACCTCTCCCCTCCGGGGAGAGGTGAGAAGGAGCCGCTTCAAGCTAAAATCAGCATGCTGCGAACATGACGTACCAGCCTTTGCAGATTTCATCGCCCATCGCCGTGATCGCGGCCGGCGGCATACTGCCGTTCGCGGTCGCCGATTCCTTGGTCGCGCGCAGCATCAGTCCGGTTTTCTTCGCGCTGCGCGGCATCTGCGATCCGGTTGAGGTCGCGCGTTTCCGGCATCACTGGATTTCAATCGGCCAACTCGGCAGGCTTGCCAACTTGCTGCGCGCTGAAAACTGTCGCGATCTGGTGTTTATCGGCGCACTGGTGCGGCCGGCGTTGTCCGAGATCCGTCTCGACTGGAAAACGCTTCGCGCCATGCCGAGTGTATTAAAAGCCTTCCGCGGCGGCGACGATCATCTGCTGTCCAGCGTCGGCCGTATTCTGGAAAAGGATGGATTCCGGATGGTCGGACTCAAGGATGTCGCACCTAGCTTGCTGATGCCCCCAGGCTGTCTGACGCGCGCGGCACCGAACGCAGACGCCAACGCCGATATCGCCAAAGGGCGGGAGGTGTTGCGCGCGCTCAGTCCGTTCGACATCGGGCAGGCTGCAATTGTGATCGACGGCCATGTGCTCGGCGTCGAAGACATCGAGGGCACCGACGGATTGCTCGCGCGCGTATCGCGGTTACGAGGCGAGGGCCGTATTCGCTCCAAGGCCGGACGTGGCGTGCTGGTGAAGGCGCCGAAAAGCGGACAGGATCTCCGCTTCGATCTGCCGACCCTGGGCGCGAGGACCATTGAAGGCGCCGCAGTGGCGCAATTGGCCGGTATCGCCGTCATCGCCGGCAACACCCTTGTCGCCGAGCCTCAGACCATGGTCGAAGCCGCGGACAAAGCGGGCCTGTTCGTGGTGGGTTTGCCCGCGTGATGGCAGCCAAGCCAGTCGCAGTCGTCGCGCGAAAGATATTTCTGGTCGCGACGGAGGAGTCCGGCGACCGGCTCGGCGCCAGCCTGATGAAGGTGCTGCGGCAGCGGCTCGGCGATGCCGTGCGATTTGAGGGCGTCGGCGGGCTGACCATGGCGCGCGAGGGCCTGGTGTCGCTGTTTCCGATCGAGGAATTGTCGATCATGGGATTTACCGCGGTGGCGCGGAAACTGCCGATGATCCTGCGCCGCGTCCGCGAAACCACTGAGGCCGCCGTCACGGCGGCCCCCGATATCCTGGTGATCATCGACAGTCCCGACTTTACCCATCGCGTCGCGCGGCAGGTCCGTGCGCGCGCGCCGGCGATACCGATCGTCGACTACGTCGCGCCGACGGTATGGGCATGGCGATCCGGCCGCGCGCGCGCAATGCGCCGTTACATCGATCACGTGCTGGCGCTGCTGCCGTTCGAGCCGGAGGCGTATCGCAGGCTGGGCGGGCCGCCTTGCACCTAT
>NZ_DASYMN010000200.1:0-6690 GCF_036009065.1 Bradyrhizobium sp.
ATCGACTGCGACATCCATCCGAGCCTGCATTCGCGCGCCGACCTCAATCCGTTCCTGCCAAAACGCTGGCAGGAGCATCTGAAGACCTACGGCGATCATCTGCGCACGCCCTATATCGGCACCACGCCGTATCCGCGCTCCTCGCCGCTGATCTCGCGGCGCGACGCCTGGCCGCCGACCGGCGGCCCGCCCGGCTCCGACCTCGACTTCATGCAGAAGCAACACCTCGATCCGCTCGATGTCGAGTTCGGCATATTGCAGGTGCTCGACCTGTTCATCTTCTCGCAGCAGAATCTCGACTTTGGCGCGGCGATCCAGCGCGCCGTCAACGAGTGGCAACTCGCGCACTGGAGCGACCGCGATCCGCGGCTGAAAGCCTCGATCCTGGTCGGGCAGGACGACACCGCGGCCGCCACCGCCGAAATCGAGCGTTGTGCCAAGACCGGCCGCTATGTGCAGATCAATGTCTCGCCGCGCGCCAACGAGCCGCTCGGCCGCCATCGCTACTGGCCGATCTATGAAAAGGCGCAGGAGCTCGGGCTGCCGCTCGGCATCCATGTCGGCGGCTACGGCGGGCATGCGCCGACCGGCGGCGGCTGGCCGTCGTTCTATACGGAGGAGCATCAGTCCAACGCGCATTCGGTGGCGGCGACACTCTCTAGCCTGGTAATCGAGGGCGTGCCCGAGCGCTTCCCGCGCCTGAAAATCGTGTTTATCGAAGGCGGATTCGGCTGGATTCCGTCGACCACGTGGCGGATGGACCGGCATTTCGATCGTTTTCGCGACGAGGTCCCGCACCTGAAGCGCCGGCCTTCGGAATATGTCCGCGAGCACTTCTGGTTCACCACCCAGCCGATCGACGAGCCGGACAACGCAAAGCATCTGCGCTCGGTGATCGACTGGATCGGCGCCGACCGGCTGCTGTTCTCGTCGGATTATCCGCATTGGGATTTCGACGATCCGCGCTTCGCCTTCAAGACGCCGCTGAGCGAGGCGGAACGCGCGAAAATCTTCAACGCCAATGCGCGTGCGCTCTACAAGCTCTGATCGCAAAGTTTCGGAAGACATGGCCCGTCACGTCGTCGCCCGCACTTGCGACATCCCGCCCGGCGGCAACAAGGTGGTCGCCGTGGACGGCCGCGACATCGTCGTGTTCCATGTCAACGGCGAGTTCTTCGCGCTGCTCAACCGCTGTCCGCATGAAGGCGCGCCGCTCGACAAGGCGGCCTGCGTGGCGCGGCTGACCTCGCCCGAGCCCGGCGTCTATCAGCGCTCGCGGGTCGGCGAACTGCTTCGTTGCGCCTGGCACGGCTGGGAATTCGACATGCGCACCGGCCAATCCTGGTTCGACCCCAAGCGCGTCAAGATCAGGACCTATCCAGTCGCCGTCGAGGACGGCGAGACGCTGGCGAAGGGGCCTTATGTGGCGGAGACGTTTCCGGTCCACATCGAGGACAGCTATGTGATTGTTGAGGTTTAGTGGTCCCGGTAACTATACCGCAAATGCTGCAAGACATTTGAGCCAACGCTATTTTGACGGCATGCCAGGAGGCACCGTTGCACTGCGGAAGAGCAACGGCGTGAGGTGGATAGTGAGGACGCGCCGGCCCAGTGGCGCTTGACCGGCTAGCGGCGGGCCCGGCCTCTCCAGTCTCATTGCTGGGTCACAACCTCCGGTCTTGTGACAGACAGACCTTGGCCCCGGGCGCATCTTGCTCCGCGTTGGGCATCGGTCTCGTGGCCTCCCGCGAAAATAAAAGTTAGGAACGAATCGCTCCGAGCGGGCATTCTACAGAGCCGGGATTCACCGGCTTTTAGCTGGGAGGAATAGTAATGTTTCAGAGAGTGCGCCAACTTGCATTCGCCGTCGCGGCAGCAGCGGCCATTATTGTGGTGGTGCCAATCTCGGCCTTTTCCCAATCCGTCCAGATTGGACCGGGAGGCGTCCGCATCGACGATGGGCGCGGCCGCGGTGGTGGGCAATGCGAAGAATTGCGGCGCGCCTGCGAAAACAAAGACCGGCTAGGGGAGCAGGGCGAAGGAAATTGCCGCAGATACCGGGAGACCTGCCAAAAACCGGTTCGAAGGGATGTGTGCGGCGAACTGCGGCAGGCTTGTCTCAACAAGGACAAACTGGGCGAACAAGGCGAAGGAAATTGTCGCCGGTACAGGGAAACGTGTAGAGGTCGCTAACTCGCTCAGAACCAGACGCCCCCGCAAGGTGGCAATTGAAAAGAGGCCGCCAATTGAGGCGGCCTCTTTGGTCTTATCTACCGCGTTAGCCTCCGGCGGCTGTCGCAATATCGTTTGGCTGCATCCGCCGAGTAGCCCTTGCGCTTTGGCCGCTTTCGGCCGCAGGCAGCGACCGGGGCATTTTGATGCAGCCAGGCACCTGTGATAAAACCTCTCCTTGGGGAATCGGAGAGCCTGCATGCCTTCGTTGACCGAATGGAAAGTGCCGCCGGCGATCCAGCCGCGCGCTGAGGATTACGGTTTCGACCTCGAGCGCGCGCTGGCCGCGGTGGTCGGCCTGCATTCCATCATTCCGCCAGATGCCTTTACGGCCGACACGCTCGGCACCGAGCGCGCCGGCAACGGCGTGCTGATCGGCGACGGGCTGGTGCTGACCATCGGCTATCTGATCACCGAGGCCGAAACCGTCTGGCTGCATCTCGGCGACGGCCGCGTGGTGGAAGGCCACGCGCTCGGCTTCGATTCCGAAACCGGCTTCGGCCTGGTGCAGGCGCTCGGCCGTATCGATCTCGAGCCGTTGCCGATCGGCTCTTCCGCTGCGGCGGAGCTCGGCGACCGCATCGTGCTGGGCGGCGTCGGCGGGCGCACCCGGTCGCTCGCCGGCCGCATCGCCGCCCGGCAGGAATTTGCCGGCTACTGGGAATACCTGCTGGATGAGGCGATCTTCACCTATCCCGCGCATCCCAACTGGGGCGGCACCGGGCTGATCTCGGATCGCGGCGAATTGATCGGCATCGGCTCGTTGCAGCTGGAGCGCGACCGCGCCGGCAGGGCCGAGCACCTCAACATGGTGGTGCCGATCGACCTGCTCAAGCCAGTGCTCGACGACTTGCGCAAATTCGGCCGCGCCAACAAGCCGGCGCGGCCGTGGCTCGGGATGTATTCGACCGAGATCGAAAACAAGCTGGTGGTGGTCGGCATCGCCGCAAAGGGCCCGGCGGCCCGCGCCGAACTCAGGACCGGCGATATAATTCTGGCCGTGAATGGCGACAAGGTCGCAAACCAGCCGGCGTTCTACCGAAAGCTCTGGGCGCTCGGACCCGCCGATGTCGACGTCCCGCTCACGCTGTACCGCGAGGGCGACGTTTTCGACGTGACGGTGAAATCCTCCGACCGCGCCAGATTCCTGAAGGGACCGCGGCTGCATTGACGGCAGAGCGTAGGGGGGCAAAGGCGCTCTGGCGCCGTGCCCATCATCCATACACCCCACCGTCATCCTGAGGTGCTCGCCGCATCTCGCGGCGAGCCTCGAAGGATGGGCCACAAGCGCCTGCGGCCATCCTTCGAGACGCGCGCATGAGCGCGCTCCTCAGGATGAGGGTGGTGTATGTGCGGCGATCAAGGAATGATGGGCACCACCGGACGCGTTCGCGTCCGACGGCTTTGCCCATCCTACACACGCATCGAAGGGCTCCAGGCGCCGACACTTGCCGTTCACAACACCTGTGACCATCTAACACGCGAAAAAGGAATTCGCGATGTTGGATATTTCGCAAGACTTTGCGGACGACGAAATTTCATCTCAAAACCCGCCAACGGCCGCGGTCGACGACCACGCCCTGCTCGACGCCTACTCCAATGCGGTGATCGGCGTGACGGAACGGGTCGGGCCGGCGGTCGTGCGTGTCGAGACCATGTCCACTCAGCCCAACGGGCGGCAGCGGGGCGGGCTGGGATCGGGTATCGTTATCTCGCCGGACGGGCTGGTGCTGACCAACAATCATGTGGTCGGCTCGTCGAAGCAGATCAGGATACGCGACAGCGAAGGCGGCGTCACCGATGCGCGGGTGCTCGGGGTCGATCCCGACACCGACCTCGCTTTGCTGCGCGCCGACGCATCGCGGAATTTGCACTTCGCAGCGCTTGGCAATTCGAAGAACCTGCGGCGCGGCCAACTCGTGGTTGCGATCGGCAATCCGCTGGGATTCGAATCGACCGTCACCGCGGGCGTGGTGTCGGCGCTTGGCCGCTCCATCCGCTCCGTCAATGGCCGGACCATCGAGGACGTCATCCAGACCGATGCCGCGCTCAATCCGGGCAATTCGGGCGGACCGCTGGTGTCGTCCGCGGCCGAAGTGATCGGCATCAATACCGCGATCATCAACGGCGCGCACGGCATCTGCTTTGCGGTCGCCAGCAACACCGCGCAATTCGTGCTGTCGGAGATCATCCGTCACGGCCACGTCCGGCGCGCCTATATCGGCGTGTCGGCGCAGAGCGCGCCGATTCCGCGCCGGCATGCGGTGGTGGCCGGCATCGACAACACAATGGGCGCGCTGCTCGCGCAACTGGAGCCGGACAGCCCCGCCGCGCTGGCCGGATTGCTGCCCGGCGATGTCGTGACCCGCCTCGACGGTGTAGACATCAACGGCGTCGACGACCTGATCCGCGCGCTCGACCGCGACCGGATCGGCCGGACGCTTGCGATGGAGGTGCTGCGCATGGGCCGCGCCCGGGCGATCGACATCCATCCGATCGAGCGGAAGGCGGTGGTGCGGTGCGTTGGATAGCCCTTGCGGCAGGCGGGAGAACTTATTGACAATGCAACCTTGGCATGCCTTGTGCATTGTGCCGCCTTACCCGTCGAGGAGGTTTCATGGGTAACGCACTTGCGAATATTCAGCACGTTGTCGTGCTGATGTTTGAGAACCGGTCGTTCGACCATCTGCTCGGGGCGATGCCGGGCGTTGACGGCGTGTTGGATGGCCAGGGAAACCTCAAGCCTGATCTCTACAACACCATGAACCCGCTTCAGGCGCCTGACTCCAACAGCAACCCGGCCACATACATGACCGGCATTTTGCCGGGCGTCGGTACGGGCAACTACGAGTCGCAATATATCAACAACGATATCAATCACGAATTCGGCGACGGCATGATGCACGATCTGTTCGGTCCCGGCGCGACCGGAATCATCGGAGGGCAGCCGCAGAACGCGCCGGCGATCACTTTCCCGCCCATCAACAGCGGTTTTCTATCTACCCCGAGCGAAGGCATAAATCCGAACAACGGTCCGGGAGCATTGACCTATTTCGAATGGCTGTCGATGCAGGTCTTTCACACGCTGGCCCAATCCTTCGTGGTGTGCGACGCGTGGTACTGCGATATGCCCGGCCATACCGCGCCCAACCGCGCTTTCATGCATTGCGCCAGCACGGGCGACCTCGGCATCGACGACAATGACGCGGTCGGCGGCACCAATATGGTGAACCGCCTGACCATTTTCGAGCGCATCCAGCAAAAAGGCCAGACCTGGAAAATGTATTGGCTGGGCAGTAACTGCGATACCAACTGGCTGAACGAGCAGGTGTTGAGCCAGCAGTACAATGAAAACGAACCGGCCGGGTTTAACGTGACCAACGTGCCGATCGCCAATTTTTTCAACGACCTGACCAACGGCACGCTCCCGTTCTACAGCTTCATCATGTGCTTTAACCACGGCACGGATACCAGCATGCACCCGATTGCGATGGTCGAGGCCGGCGAAAACTTCCTGGCGTGCGTCTACAACGCGCTTAGCCAGAGCTCCTACTGGGGCAATACTCTGTTGATCGTGAATTTCGACGAGAGCGGCGGCATCTACGACCACAAGAGCCTTCCTGCCACGGTCGCTCCGGGCTTCGATCCGAACGACGGACAGCAGCCGCCGGTCTGGACCTGGAACTCTTCAATCACGAATCTGACCTATTCGTTCGATTTCTCCGTGTTGGGCGCGCGCATACCCGTGCTGCTGATCTCGCCATGGCTGCAAGCCGGCGTCTGCAACACGCAATACCAGACCACTTCCATCCTGCGGTTTTTGCAGGACCTGCTGCCGCGACCACCCAATACAGAACCTTACTCGCTCACCCAGCGCGACCTGACCGCCCCGTCGATAGCGCCGGTTTTCGATTATTCGCAGTTCGGGGTCAGTACGATGCGTACCGACTGCCCGAGCAACATACCGGGCTATACCAATTCAGCCGTGTATCCGAACACCATCAGTTGCTCCGAACTGATGTCGGATCCGACCCCGGAGCAGTTGGCGGCCGTGCCCGCGCCGCATCTTGTCAAGATGACCAGGAAATACCTCGGGCCGCTGCCCGGCCATCCGGACAGCGGCAAGCCTTTAACAAGGAGCTTTGCGACCGTGGGCGAGATGCGCGCTTATTCGAAAGAGCGGATGGACGCGGCGCTCACCTATATCAAGCCGAAGCAGCCGTAAGGTGGGCAAAGGCGCTCTTGCGCCGTGCCCACCATCATTATCTCGCGGCGATGGAATGGTGGGCACGCCGCCCGGCGCGTGCGCGCCGGCGGCTTTGCCCACCCTTGTATAAGCGCGAGAGATTATACTGGCGTCGTTCCCTGAGGAATGGCCCGGTTCGGGTGGCCGCCCGAACCGGGTCGCCGATCGATCGGATCGATGCCCACCGAAGCCTTTAGGGCTCTAGTCGTAGC
>NZ_DASYMN010000201.1:0-15883 GCF_036009065.1 Bradyrhizobium sp.
ACCCCTAGAGGCGGGATTAACGTACCCACCTCGCGCGGCAAGGCACCGCGCGCGCCCAAGGCTAGGCGCAGCGCCTCCCGGCGCTCCACCAACCAGGCCATCGACCGTTCCGGGGCCCCGGTCCGGCCAGCTCTCGCTCTGCCCGCTGAAGGATCGCTTCTAGAAAGCGGCCCCTTCACCGAACAGGACGCGAGCAGGATAAGCGAGGTTTAGGGGACGGGGATAAGGAATCGCAAAAAATTTTTTCGGTAAGCCACGCAACAAGTTACCCGTCATCCTGAGGCGCTCGCCGCGCAGCGGCGAGCCTCGAAGGATCGGCCGCAGGCGACATCTGCGCCCACCGCACTTGTGGCCATCCTTCGAGACGCCGCGCTAACGCGCGGCCCTCAGGATGACGGTTGAATGTGTGGCGAAGCCTTCGCCGGCACGACAAATCTCACGAATACTGCATCACGCCGTCGTCGACCTTGCCATAGCGCAGCGTGACGATGTCGAGCGCGTAGTTCTGGTACAGCCGCCATGGCCGCTTCGAGCCTTGCTTCGGCATCTTCGCGACCGAGCGCTGCACATAGCCGGAGGAGAAATCCAGCGACGGCAGTTCGGTGATCGATGGATCGACATTGCGCGGCACGCATTGTTTGTAGCCGTGCCGGTCCATGTAGTTGATCAGCCGGCAGACATATTCGCAGGTGAGATCGCATTTCAGCGTCCACGACGCGTTGGTGTAGCCGAACGACGACGCCATGTTGGGCACGTCGGAATACATCATGCCCTTGTAGTTCAGCGTCCGCGCAAAATCGACCGTGCGGCCGTCGACGTCGACCTCGAGGCCGCCGAGCACCTGCAGATTGAGCCCGGTCGCGGTGACGATGATATCGGCTTCGAGCTCGCTGCCGTCCTTCAGGCGGATGCCTTTTTCCGTAAAACTGTCGATGGCGTTGGTGACGACCGAGGCCCTGCCCTGCTTGAGCGATCTGAACAGATCGCCGTCGGGCACCAGGCACAGCCGCTGCTCCCACGGATTGTAGCGCGGCGTGAAATGCGTGGCGACGTCGTAGTCCGGACCCATCGCGTTTCTGACGCCGCCGAGGATCAACTCCCTGGCGCGCGCGGGCTTGCGCCGGCACAGCCGGAAGAAATACATCCCGAACAGCACGTTGCGCCAGCGGATCAGGTGATAGGTAAGTTTCGGCGACAGTTTTGCGCGCAACTTGTTGGCCAGCGGATCTTCCGCGGGACGCGCGACCACCCAGGTCGGTGAGCGCTGCAGCATGGTGACATGCGCAGCCTGCTTGGCCATCTCCGGCACCAGCGTCACCGCGGTGGCGCCGGAGCCGATCACCACCACGCGTTTGCCCGCGTAGTCGAGATCCTCAGGCCAGGCTTGCGGATGCACGATGCGGCCGGCAAAATTCTGCTCGCCGGGAAATTCGGGGCGGTAGCCCCCCGCGTAATTGTAGTAGCCCGAGCACATGAACAGGAAATTGCAGGTGAAGCGCACGGTCTCCGGCTGCGCTTCGCCCCGCCCGCCGCGCTCGGCTTCCACCGTCCAGCGCGACTCCTGCGACGACCACGACGCCCGCTTGACGCGATGATGGAAGCGAATCTTCTTGTCGATGCCGTTGTCGGCGGCGGTTTCCCGCACGTAGTTCAGAATCCGCGGCCCGTCGGCAATCGCCTTCGGCTCCGTCCATGGCCGGAACGAATAGCCGAGCGTAAACATGTCCGAGTCGGAGCGCACGCCGGGATAGCGAAACAGGTCCCACGTGCCGCCGACGCAGTCGCGGCCCTCGAGGATCGCGTAAGACTTGCCCGGGCATTTCTGCTGCAGATGGAAGCCTGCACCGATGCCGGACAGGCCGGCGCCCACGATCAGGACGTCGAGGTGTTCGGACGGTGTGGTGGGTGCCATGGGCTGATTAGCGCGCAAGGAGAGGAAAAATCAACTGCCGTCGCACGGCCTGCGGATTGCGCCAAAAGGTATAACCATATCTCCAATTGCATTCGACCGGCATTTTTGTAGGCTTGCCGGATTATTGCTCAAGATTTTGCTTTCCGGACGATATTTAACGCCAGCCAATTGGAGCAGAGATGACCGGACAGGAAAACAAATCCATTTTCATTCGGCGAAATTATTTGTTTCGGTGCGCCGTCGTAACATGCCTTGTCACCCTCCTGATCCTCGCATACGTCTGGTTTTATCGATGCGACAAATGCGGGCGGCAGGAAGCGCGGCACCTCACATTCGTTACCGTCAATGACGTCTATCAGATTGACGGGGTCGCCGACGGTAAAAAGGGGGGCCTGCACCGGCTCCAGACATTGCTCAAATGGATCCGGCGCGATGCACCCGAGGCTATTCTGCTGCACGCAGGAGATTTCCTTGCGCCGTCATTGATCAGCAAGGCATTCAAGGGCGAGCAGATGATCGAGGCCATGAACCTGCTGAACGACGATGGAAAGCCGGACCGCATGTTTGTCGTGTTCGGAAATCACGAATTCGACGATTCTAAATGCGACGACAAGAATCCGCCGCCGCTGAACGCTCTCGTGGCCACATCGCATTTCACGTGGCTGAACTCCAATCTCGACTTCTCCGACTGCACCAGCATGAAGTCGCTTTCGGGTGACGCGCGGGTGGCAAAGGAGGGCTTCATTTTGCAAGTCAATGGCGTGAAGCTCGGACTGTTCGGCATCGGGCTAACGCCAGACCAGATGGAAGGCAAACCATCGCGCGGCAAGTTTCCCGTTTTTCAGGACGAGGTGGAAGCCGCGCGCAAGAGCATCGAATATCTGCGCAACAAGGGTGCGGAATTCATCGTCGGCGTCACGCATCTTTCCCGGGCTGACGATCAAAATCTCGTCAATACGCTGGCGTCGAAAGGCCTCGATCTGCTGGTCGGGGGTCACGACCACAGCAATATGGTGCTGATGGATAGCAAGCAGAATGCGCGCGGCTTCAAGGCGGACTCCGACGCGCGCACGGTGTGGCGCATCGACGTAGACCTCACTTCGCCCGGCAAGCCCGTTATCAGGCCGCAGCTGATCGCGCTCAACGAGGCAATCCCGGCCGACGCCGCGCTCGACAAGCTGGCACAGTCATGGACCGTGCGGGCGGAAACATACATCTGCGAAAAATTCAGGGACTCCAAAAGGCCGAACTGTCTGACGGACGAGGTCGGGTGGACCAAGACGCCAGTCGATCTGGACGAAACTGCCAACCGCACGGAAGAAACCGGCTTCGGCGCCTGGCTCGCCGATCTGCTGGCTGAAAAGACCGGCGCCGACGTCGCCATCATCAATTCAGGCTCGCTCGGGCTCGACGAAGAACTGGCGGCCGGCACACGGATTCAGGTGCGGCAGATTGTCGAGATGTTCCGATATGACGATGTCGTTGCGGTGCGCTCGTTTCCCGCCAGCCGGGTCTGCGAATCGCTTCGGCACGCCTTCGGCTCGCCGGGCGCGGGCGCATGGCCCCATGTCAGCGGCGTCGAAGTCGACATTCAGCTTCCCCAACAAACCGGCAACGCCGTCACGGTACGCAATTTCGTGAAACGTCCGCGGCTGAGTTGTGAGAGCAGCGAGCTCGTCAAGGTCGCTTCCGTGCCGTTCGTTCTGTGCGGCAACGATGGCTATACCTTCAAGCCCCCGGACCAGATCCCACCCGGGAAGACCTGCGAGGCTGTCCTGCCCGACAATCCGCTCAACGATAAGTCGGAACCCAAGCGGCTCAGCCGCATGACGGAGGATGCAATTTACGAGGTCCGCGTCCAGGGCATCGAGCCGAAGAAGAAAGGGCGGATTCGCTTCGTAAAGGCAAAGCCCGAGAAATGAAGCGGCGGGCAAGGATACCCGCCGCCGATTTCGTCACCCCGATCTCGGCGAGGCGCGGCCCCACCCGCACAGCAAGCCGTCGGGCGGACGGGATCGCTCAGCGACGTTAGGAAACGGCGGGCGCCGGGAGCAGCACCGTCGGCAATTGGGAGCTTTGTCGTCGCTTGGCAGCCAATTTGAGCACGGCCGCTCCCAGCGTCGCTCCGACTACGAATCCATTGAGGGACGAGGTCACCACGAAATAGAGATCATTGGAATCCTGGATCTGACTCGATACCAAAACGATAAACGCCGTAATCGTGCCCTGTATGAGCGCGCGCACGACAATTGACTTGCGGGTCAGTTCGGACCGTTCCACGTACTCAATATAGACCACCGTACAGATCGCCGTCGCGACCGCGGACAGCGACAAGACGGCATAGGCGACCGCCAGATCGACATCGGACAGAAAGGAAAAGAGCTGACCTGCTTCCTTCATCTTTTCTGGGTTCAGGGTGGTGAGCACAAAAGACCATAGAAGCAGCCCGGCATAAACCAATGCATAAACAATCGCGCCCAGTTCCAGGTGTCCACGGACGGGCAGTTTTGGAGTTTCCTTGCCGCCGGTCTGAGCGTGTGCCTTGACCCACCGGCGGTGCCAGGAGAATGCCATGATCGCGGCACCCCCGTGCATCAGGAGCGCTGAAACGACGAGTCTCAATGCGGTTAGATTCGGATTCTTATCCGTGAGGTTAAACGTGTACAGGAGCCAATAGAGAATATAATTGAACATAAAGAGCGCCCCGACCATCACGAGGATCGCCAGCAGAAGGTCATCGATGGGGGCAGCGCGGACGACGGTCTCCGGCTTTTCCAAGCCGTACGCATCCATGAACTGTGCTTCGTCGATTTTGGGACTCTTGAGCAACAGCGCCGCTGCAATGTAGAGGTGTGCCTTGCCGAGTACGTCGTCGATCCGCTTCTCGGCCGCGGTCAGTTCCTCCGATCGCTTCTGCATGAGCGTCTGCAGCGAGTCTACGACCTCGGTCAGGTCCGACGAGCTGATCGCCTCCGCTTCGCCCGCTTCCGCAGCATCGTCCGATACGGCGCCGCTGTCGCGCAGGCTCTCCAGGGTTTCGACCAGTTCCGTCAGCTTTCTTTGCTCGCTGCCGATTCGGGCGAACTCGGCTGCGATCTCGTCGTAGTTGTTCTTCAAATCGTTGCGAAGCTTCTCGTATTTCGTGCGTGCCGCGAGGTCCGCGACTCGCCTGTTCGCGCCTCGGTCCTGGTGGATTCGATTTACCAGACGCCTTGCGCGATACCACTTTTCCGCCACGGCCAGCGCCGGCTGCGACTCTTCCAACAGGATTCGCGCAGCCTCCTTGTCTTGTTCGGTCAGTTCCTTGCCCTTGTCTTCGTCGCGGACAGCGCCGAACTCGGCAACACGCAGATCGTTTGCAAGCTTCGCTCGGACCGAGGCCGGCATCTGAGCCAGGCGATGTCCAAGGAAAAGCCGCACCACCGTGGCGCGGTCTCTTTCGTCGGGCTCCTGGCCAGCCGCCAACGCCGTTACGGTTATCTCCGCCGCCTGCTCCTCGAGACCTTGGGGAATGCCGATCAGACGATGCGCGAAGCGGCGCAACGGTGCCTCTATCTCGCCGAACTGCTTGTATTTCGGAAACAGCCCGACCATCAGCAGCGCAATGACCAAAGGAATTTCTGCCGGTGCGCTGGGTGGAGTCTTGGGGTCGGATGTCGCCGGCTTGGCCGCGACCGGAGGACTGGCCGGCTCCCCGGTAAATTTCTTTCCCGCACCCTCGCCCAACACGACGTCCCAGAGACCGGTTGCAGTCGAAGAGAACACACAGGCCGCGGCGTAGAAGCCGACGATGATCGTAAAATAGATCAGGAAGGCCTTGATGTAGGAAGATCCCGGCGTAAGGCTGCTCGGCAGCAGTTCGGTCAGGTATTTGTTTCCCGGATAGGGTTTGTCGAATTTTTCAAACGAGGATACGAGGAGAATGATCGTACCGAGAGCGAACGCCAAGCCATACGACAGATAATATTGGACGCCGAGAATCGACAACAGAAGTCCCCATGTGCGAGCCGTGGACTAAGGCGATGCGCGAGAATGTCAGCAGCGGTTCCTGCGGCAAGGATCGGCCTGGGCGACCTGCTGCAAGTTCGACAGGCTTTCGGTCGAGTTCGGCTTGACGAGCTTCACGCCGGCGAACAGCGAAACCAGCAAGGCAAGAGCCAAGCTCGAGCGGATCAGCTTCCGAGCAGCCATAATGACCTCCTCGATTATTAATGGCGCATAATATATCAAAAATTGCATTCACTATAGCGCCACTTTGTCACGCGAGAAAGGCTTCAGATGGCGCGCCGGTCCTTTTCCTGTTGCGGACAATCGTGGATGGCCGGGACAAAGCCCGGCCGTGACGATATGAATGATATCTGCCGCGTCCTCAGTACCGGTAATGATCGCTCTTGAACGGTCCTTCCTGCTTTACGCCGATATACTCTGCCTGGTCCTTTCGCAGTTCCGTCAGCTTGACGCCGATCTTGGCCAGATGCAGGCGCGCGACCTTCTCGTCCAGCGTCTTCGGCAGCACGTAGACCTTCTTCTCGTACTTGCCGCCCTTGTTGTTGGCCCACAGTTCGATCTGCGCCAGCGTCTGGTTGGTGAAGGAGGCCGACATCACGAATGACGGATGGCCCATGGCGTTGCCGAGGTTCACCAGCCGGCCTTCGGATAAAAGAATCATGCGCTTGCCGTCGGGGAATTCGATCTCGTCGACCTGCGGCTTGATGTTGTTCCACTTCAGATTCTTCAGGTGCGCGATCTGGATTTCGTTGTCGAAATGGCCGATGTTGCAGACGATGGCGCGGTCCTTCATCGCGCGCATGTGCTCGATGGTGATGATGTCCTTGTTGCCGGTGGCGGTGACGAAGATGTCGGCACGGGGGGCTGCGTCTTCCATGGTGGTGACTTCATAGCCTTCCATCGCCGCCTGCAGCGCGCAGATCGGGTCGACTTCGGAGACCATGACGCGGCAACCGGCCTGGCGCAGCGAAGCGGCCGAGCCCTTGCCGACGTCCCCAAAACCGGCGACCATCGCCACCTTGCCGGACATCATCACGTCGGTACCGCGGCGGATGCCGTCGACCAGCGATTCCCGGCAGCCATAGAGGTTGTCGAATTTCGATTTTGTCACGCTGTCGTTGACGTTGATCGCGGGGAACAGCAGCTTGCCTTCCTTCTCCATGTTGTAGAGCCGGTGCACGCCGGTGGTGGTCTCTTCCGAGACGCCCTTGATGTTCTTCGCGATCTCGGCGAACCAGCCCTTCGGCTTCTCTTTCAGCAGCTTCTTGATCAGGGCGAAGAACACCTCCTCCTCTTCCGAGTTGTGCTGATCGAGGAACACGGTGTCGCCGTTCTCGGCGCGCAGGCCGTGATGCACCAGCATGGTGGCGTCGCCGCCATCGTCGAGGATCATGTTGGGGGTGCCGCCGCCGTGCCAGTCGAACAGTTTTGCGGTGTAGTCCCAGTATTCGGTGAGGCTCTCGCCCTTGATGGCGAATACCGGAATGCCGGCCGCCGCGATCGCCGCCGCGGCATGATCCTGCGTCGAATAGATGTTGCAGGAGACCCAGCGGATGTCGGCGCCGAGCGCCGCCAGTGTCTCGATCAGCACCGCGGTCTGGATCGTCATGTGCAGCGAGCCGGCGATGCGCGCGCCCTTCAAGGGCTGCGTCGGGCCGTATTCCTCGCGCGTCGCCATCAGGCCGGGCATCTCGGTCTCGGCGATCGAGATTTCCTTGCGGCCGAATTCGGCGAGCGAGATATCCTTGACGATGTAGTCGGTGAAGGCGGGTTTTTTGGCGGTGGCGGTCATTTGTTTTCCTGACGTCAAAATTGAGTTCATCGCAATCGAATATAAATCGGGCCTTTTGAGGCCGTCATCCTGAGGTGCGCGCTCTTTCTTGCGCGCCTCGAAGGATGGCCACACGCACTGCCCGCTGCCATCCTTCGAGGCTCGCCGAAGACGGCGAGCACCTCAGGATGACGGTTCGTTACACCGCGCGCTTCAGCGCTTCGGCGAGATCGGTCTTTTCCCACGAAAAACCGCCCTCATTGTCCGGAGTGCGGCCGAAATGGCCGTAGGACGAGGTGCGGGCGTAGATCGGCCGGTTGAGGTCGAGATGGGTGCGGATGCCGCGCGGCGTCAGATCCATCGCCTCGGCCACTGCCTTCTCCAGCCTGTCCTCGCTGACCTCACCGGTGCCGTGGGTGTCGATATAGATCGACAGCGGCCGCGCCACGCCGATCGCGTAGGCGAGCTGCAGCGTGCAGCGGCCGGCAAGCCCGGCCGCGACGATGTTCTTGGCGAGATAGCGCGCGGCGTAGGCCGCGGAGCGATCCACCTTGGTCGGATCTTTTCCGGAGAATGCGCCGCCGCCATGCGGGGCCGCACCACCATAGGTGTCGACGATGATCTTGCGGCCGGTGAGGCCGGAGTCGCCGTCGGGGCCGCCGATGAAGAATTTGCCGGTGGGATTGATGTGCCAGATGGTCTTGTCGCCGATCCAGCCCTCGGGAAGCGCCTGGCGCACATAGGGCTCGACGCGTTCGCGGACCTGATCCGAGGTCATGTCCTCGACCAGATGCTGGTGCGAGACGACGATCTCGCGCACGCCGATCGGCTTGCCGTTCTCGTATTGCACGGTGACCTGGCTCTTGGAGTCCGGCCCCAGCACCTTCTCGACGCCGGCATGCCGCGCTTCCGAAATCAGCCGCAGTATCTTGTGCGCGTAGTGGATCGGCGCCGGCATCAGTTCCGGCGTCTCATTGGTGGCGTAGCCGAACATGATGCCCTGGTCGCCGGCGCCCTCTTCCTTGTTGGCGCCGGGCTGCAATGCATCGACGCCCTGCGCGATGTCGGCCGACTGCGGATGCAGCAGGATCTCGATGTCGGCGGTCTTCCAGTGAAAGCCGTCCTGCTCGTAGCCGATGTCCTTGATGGCCTCGCGGACCACGCTTTCGATGTGGTCGTTGGTGACCGATTCCGGCCCGCGGGTCTCGCCGGCGATCACCACCTTGTTGGTGGTGGCGAGCGTTTCGCAGGCGGCGCGAATCGCCCAGGGATCGATGCCCGCCTTGGGACCTTCGCGAAAGAACAGATCGACAATCTCGTCGGAAATCCGGTCGCACACCTTGTCCGGATGACCTTCCGAAACCGATTCACTGGTGAAGAGATAAGACCCGCGCATCAAGCAACCCCTAATCCGCCGTCCGGCGGTCCTTTCGAATGTTTGTTCGTGAGTGTCAGTCGCGACGCCGCGAGATGACGTAGGATTCGTCGTAAAACCACAGCCCGTTGTGCTTGCGCAGAACGTCGCGTGTCGCATCCAGATACCGGCCGTCTTGAGTCATTTCCATCAACCGGTCGTCTTCGATCTGGGCGACATACACCGCCGCATTCCATGCCGCAAAGGCGGTCGAGGATCCGATCGATCCGGTGACCTCGTTGGGCAGCGCTTCCATATCATAGCGAAAGATCGAGCGGTTATCGGCATAGGCGTTAAAGTTAAGGTCGCGCCCGGCCGAACCCAGCTCATATTTCACTGCGCGCAATAGCTCATGACGGCTCACGGCGAAAGGGTTTTCTCCGGGCCAGACCGCCTGGATAATCTCTAATCCGGGATCCCCGCCATGGGAGTGAATGCCGATCAGGCGGCCCCCGGCCCGCAGCGCCCGGGCCAGCGGGGCGATGATGCGTTTGGCGCGGAAATTGACCGAGGATTTGGCCCGGTAGGGCTGGGAGGCCACGATCAGGTCGAAATTGGCCTCGGTACGGCCGGCGCGCGGGATGATCTGGTCGAGCAGGAACCGGTGGTCGTCGCGGTACAGCACCAGCGCCACCGGCCGCTCATAGATCGGCATGCCCGAGCGCGGGCTGACGTTGGCCCGCCAGTTTTCCGCCAGAAACGGCCCCAATTCGGCGATCTGGGCCTCGAATTCACCGGATGAGGCGCCCCGCAGCGGGGCCTCGCGCCAGATCATGCCGGCTGCCGCGGCCGGCGAGACCGGCGTCAGCCACGGCGCCTCGGCATAATTCATGTTGGTGAGGACGAATACCGTCGCCGGGTGCTCGAACAGCCGATCCGGCACCTTGTCCAGGGTCAGCCGGACATCCTCCAGGCTGAGTTCCTTGCCCGCGATATAGAACGGCATATGCGGGAACCGGCCGTGCATCAGGCGCATCAGCCGCTCCAGCACGGTACCGTCGCCGACGCCGGCGTCGAACACCCTCAGGCTGGGCGGCCGCGGGTGGATGCCGGACAATTCCAGCGCCACCCGTTCGGCGATTACCCGCTTCTCGCTGCAGGTATGGACAAACAACAGGTATTTCTGGCGGTTCTCGAAAAACCGGAAATTGCCGCGGGGGTCGCGCTTTTCCGGGGGCACCTGGAGCCCGCGCGCCGGCGGTACGGCTCCCAGCGAGGCTGCGATGAAGGCCTGAATGCGGTCCAGCGTGTCGATGGTGATGCGCTTGCCCTCGCGCAGGCGGGCGACCAGCTTGCCGTCATTGACCGCGCAGCGGCCAAAGGTCGACTCGGCCATGTCGGCCTGGCGGCAGAACTCGGAGATCTGGCTGAGGATCTGGTCGTTTTTCATGGGGGCAAGGTGGGAAAGAAGTGGGCAGCAGCTATAGCGCCAGGTTGCCTACCACCATCTGCCCACCGGGGGGACGACGCAAGTTGTTACTTCCCCCACATCTCGTTCGCCACATCCACCGCGAGCTTGAGCTTGGCCCACTGCTCGTCTTCGCTGAGGATATTGCCTTCCTCGGTCGAGGCAAAGCCGCATTGCGGCGATACCGCGAGTTGCTCCAGCGGCACGAATTTTGCCGCTTCGTTCAAGCGCCGCTTGATGTCCTCTTTGTTTTCCAGTTCGCCGAATTTCGAAGTGATGACGCCGACCACCACGATCTTGTTGCCTTTGGGCAGGAACCGCAGCGGCTCGAACCCGCCGGCACGGTCGGAATCGTATTCGAGGAAATAGCCGTCGTAATTGGTGCTGGCGAGCATGGTCTCGGCCACCGGCTCATAGCCGCCGGATGAAATCCAGGTGGAGCGGAAATTGCCGCGGCAGACGTGGGTGGTGATGGTCATGTCATCGGGCCGCTCGGCGATAGCATAATTGATGACGCGGGCGTAGATTTCCTGCAGGCCATCCGGTTCGTCGCCGCGCTCGCGCGCCTTCTTCAATTCGTCCTGCGAGCAGAGATAGGCCCACACCGTGTCGTCGAACTGCAGATAGCGGCAGCCGGCGTCATAAAACGCCTTCACCGCCTTGCGATAGGTCTTGCCGAGATCCTCGAAGAACGGTTCGAGGTCGGGATAGACCTGTTTCGATATCGCCTTGCGGCCGCCGCGGAAATGCAGCACCGCCGGCGAGGGAATCGTCATCTTCGGCGTAACATGCGCGATATCGGCGTGCTTCTTCAGGAAGCGGAAATGATCCAGCATCGGGTGATGGTCCGGGAAGTCCAGCCTGCCGACCACGCGGATGGCTTCATGGCGCGTTTGCACGCCGGCGAACTGAATACCCTCGTCGGGATGAAACAGCTCGCAGCCGGTGAGATCTTTAAGAAAGTCAAAATGCCACCAGGAGCGGCGGAATTCGCCATCGGTAGCGAGCCTCAGACCGATCTGCGCCTGCTTGTGCACCACCTTCTCGATCTCGCTGTCCTCGACCTTGCGCAGGTCTTCGGCCGTTATTTCGCCCTTCTCCAATCTGGCGCGGGCTTCCTTGATGCGCGGCGGGCGCAGCAGGCTGCCGACCTCGTCGGCGCGGAAGGGGGCTTTGGTTCGTTGCATGGTCTCACTCCCAATCAGTGTGCCGCGGCGCCCGAGACGCCGAGATAGCGTTCCAGCACCGCGGGATCGGCCTTCAAAGCCTCGCTCGCCGCGTCGTGCACGATGGCGCCGCGCTCCAATATCACAACGCGGTCGGCGAGCCCCAGAATCTTTTGCGCATTCTGCTCGACGATGATGGAACAGATGCCGCCGGCGCGGGTGATGACGCCGAGCGCTTTGAGCAGTTCCTCGACAATGATCGGCGCCAGGCCCTCGGTCGGTTCGTCCAGCAGCAGCACCTTCGGATTGAGCGTCAGCGCGCGGCCGATCGCCAGCATCTGCTGCTCGCCGCCGGAAAGCTGGTTGCCGAAATTGTTCTTGCGTTCGGCGAGGCGCGGAAACATCTCGTAGACTTTTGCGATGCTCCACGGTCCCGGCTGCGCCACCGCGGTCATGTTTTCTTCCACGGTCAGCGATTTGAAGATATTGCGCTCCTGCGGCACCCAGCCGATGCCGGCGCGCGCGCGCTGGTCCGGCCGCATCGCCGTGATGTCCGCGCCCTGAAGCGTGATGGCGCCACCGAAGCAACGCGTGACGCCGACAATCGAATTGATCAGCGTAGTCTTGCCGGTGCCGTTGCGCCCGAGCAGCGCCAGCACCTGGCTTTCGGCAAGCCGCAGCGACATGTTCGGCAACACCACTGCCTCGCCGTAGCCGGCGCGGAGATTCTTGATGCGCAGCAGGTCAGGCATCGGCGGCCTCGCCGAGATACACTGCTTTCACCCTCGGATCGCGCGCCACCTCATCGGGCGGGCCTTCGACCAAGAGCGCGCCGTTGACCATCACCGAGATGCGGTCGGCAAAGGAGAATACCAGGTCCATGTCGTGCTCGATCAGCAGCACCGTGACGTCGCGCGGCAACGCCGCCACCGCGGCGAGGATGTCGTGGCGCTCGCTTTCCGGCACGCCGGCGGCGGGCTCGTCGAGCAGCAGCACGCGCGGTTTTGTGGCGATCGCCAGCGCGATCTCCAGCAGGCGCTGCTTTCCGTAAGGCAGCGTCGCGGTGGGCTCGTTCATGACGTCGAGCAGGTGAAAGCGCTTGAGGTTCTCGGCGATCTCGGCATTGACGTCGTCGCGCGTTCCCATCCGGCGCCACCAGTCGCCGCCGCGACCGAGCCTCTCCGATACTGCAAGCCCGATGGTCTCCAGCGGCGTGAGATCGGCATAGAGCTGGTTGATCTGGAAGGTGCGCGACAGGCCGCGGGCCACGCGCCTGTGCACCGGCAGGTCGGTGATGTCGCTGCCTTCGAGCAGGATACGCCCGCCATTGGGCTTGAGCACGCCGGTCAACAGATTGATCACGGTGGTCTTGCCCGCGCCGTTCGGGCCGATCAGCGCATGGCGCGCGCCGGCCTCGACCTTCAAGGAGAGATCGCGGGTGACTTTCAGGCCCCCGAACTGCTTTTCCAGCGCCATGGTTTCCAGCGCCGTCGTCATGACGCATCCCCCTCCGGAACGGCGACGACGGCCTTTTTGCCGGCGAACTGGCGGATGATCAGGTTCGGCAACCACAGCGCCCAGCGATGCATGCGCGCCCTGCCGACCAGCACGATCACGACCAGCACGAGACCGATCCAGAACTGCCAGTATTGCGGCGTGAGTGTCGAGAACACTTCCTGCAGCATCTTGAACACCACCGCGCCGATCAGCCCGCCATAGAGATAGCCGGTGCCGCCGATCACCAGCACCAGCATCAGATCGGCCGAGCGCTCGAACGAGAACACGTCGAGCGACGCCAGCGCCGTGGTCTGGGTGAACAGCGCGCCGGCAATCCCCGCGTAGAACGCGGACAGTGTATAGACCGCGATCAGCCGCCGGTTGACCGGGACGCCGATCGCGGCGGCACGCAGCGGATTGTTGCAGATCGCGCGCAGCGACAAGCCGAACGGCGAGTGTACGATGCGCCGGGCCAGCAGGAACAGCGCGAACGTTACAGCGAGGCAGTAGAAGAAGCCCACCTTGCCGAACATGTCGAACGCGAACAGGCCGAGCACCGGCTGCATCTCGATGCCCTGCAGTCCGTCGGTGCCGCCGGTGATGTTGGAAAAACGTTCCGCCAGCGCTTCCAGCAAAAGTGCGATGCCGAGCGTCACCATCAGCCGCGTCAGGTCGACGCCTCGTATCACCAGGAAGCTGGTGAGAAAACCGACCACGGTGGCGACGAGGCCGGCGACCAGCAGCGCGAGCACCGGTTCGTTGACGATCCCGTGCAGCGCCAGCAGCCCGGCACAATAGGCGCCGACGCCGAAGAAGGCGGCATGGCCAAGCGACACGATGCCGGCGTAGCCGAGAATCAGATCCAGCGACAGCGCGAACAGCGCCAGCCGCACGATGTCGGTCATAATCAGGTAGCGGGAGGGAAACAGGAACGCGCAGGAAAGCGCAAGAAGCCAGAACGCGATCTCGCTCATGCGCCAGCGCGCGCCGCGGATTGCAAGGCTGGAAACGTCCTGATGCGCGGTCATATCGGCTCAACGCGCTGCGGTGCGGCCAAACAGGCCGTTCGGACGCCAGATCAGGATCACGATCATGATGGTATAGATCACGAACGGCCCCATTTTCGGCACGTAGTATTTTCCTGCGACGTCGCCGATGCCAAGCAGCAGCGAGGCCAGGAACGGCCCGGTGATGCTGGACGAACCGCCGACGGTGACGACGATCAAAAAATAGATCATGAATTTGAGCGGGAAATACGGATCGAGCCCGAGAATCTCGGCGCTCAATGCGCCGCCTAGGCCGGCGAGCCCGCAGCCGAATGCAAAGGTGAAGGCGAATACCTGCGGCACGTTGATGCCGAGCCCGCTGGCAGCTCTGGGATCGTCCACCGCCGCGCGTAAGCGGCTGCCGAACCGCGTCTTCGCCAGGATCAATTGCAGCGCCGCGGTCAACAGACCGCAGATCACGATGATCATCAGGCGGTAGCGGCCGATACCGATGCCGAAGAAGTCGATCTGCCCTTCCAGCGCGGATGGCAGCTTGATGAAAATCCGCGACGATCCCATGATGTAGTCGACCGCCGCGACCGACATGAAAACGAGGCCGACGCTGAACAGCACCTGGTCGAGATGGCTGCGGGTGTAGAGATGGCGATAGAGCGAGCGCTCCAGCACCACGCCGATCGCCGCGCTTGCGACGAACGCCAGCGGCAGCGCGGCAAAAAAAGGCCAGCCGGATTGATTGACGAGCACCGCGCAGACATAGCCGCCGGCCATGGCGAAGGCGCCGTGGGCGAGGTTGACGAAATTCATCAGCCCCAGCGTGACCGCAAGCCCGCACGCCAGCACGAACAGCAGCATGCCATAGGCGATGCCGTCGAACAGGATGGTGAACAGCGTCGTCATCCGGTGCATTCATCCAAGACTGCGGAACGTGAAATTTTCTTCGTCATGGCAGGGGCTTGTCCCTACTGGATTCAACACTATCATCGCCGTCATCCTGAGGTGCTCGCCCTCTTGGGCGAGCCTCGAAGGATGGGCCACAAGCGCCTGCGGCCATCCTTCGAGACGCCGCGCAAGCGCGCGGCTCCTCAGGATGACGGCTGAAGTATGCCTCAGGCCGTCCACGACATAAACGCAGTGCAAGCGGCAATTGCTATTTCTTCGTCTTGCCGGCGTCCTTGACCGCTTCAAACGTCTGGAATTCGACGTTGTAGAGTTCGCCGTCCACCTTCTCGACCTTGCGGATGTAGATGTTCTGCACGATGTCGCGGGTTTCCGGATCGATCGAGATCGGTCCGCGCGGGCTTTCCCACTTCATGCCTTTCATGGCTTCGATCAGCCCATCGCCATCGGTCTTGCCGGCGGTCTTCTTCAGCGCCTCGTAGATCAGGTGGATGCCGTCATAGCCGCCGACCGCCATGAAGCCGGGACGCTGGTTGAACGCCTTCTTGTAGGCGGCGACGAATTCCTTGTTCGTCGCGGACGGGTGCGCGGCGGAGTAGAGATGCGCGGTGACGGTGCCGAGTGCCGCGTCGCCCATGCCGCCCAGGAGATCGTCGTCCATTACGTCGCCGGGGCCGATCACCTTGATGCCAGCCTTGTCGAGCCCGCGCTCGGCATATTGCTTCATGAAGCTGCCGCCCTGCCCCGCCGGCACGAACACGAACATGGCGTCGGGCTTGGAATCCTTCATGCGCTGCAGGAAC
>NZ_DASYMN010000202.1:0-12023 GCF_036009065.1 Bradyrhizobium sp.
GGGCAGGGTAATCGCATGTGTGAATCGAAGCGTGAACAAAGGTGAATCGTTGGACGAACATATCGACCAAAACCGTCGGCGATTCCTTATTTGTTCATGCACATGCGATTCCCCTACCCTCCAGGGGAGGGTGAAGCAAGAGCAGCGCCTTTTCTGCTAGGCTAAAACAAACTTCCCTGATCGACAGGCTTGGCGACGCGTTTGGGCGTGGCGGGCTTCGGTTCGCCCGCAACGGCCTTCGGCGGGCTCGCGCGTGTCGCCGCCGGCCGATCCGCGTCGGCGGTTGCGCCGACACGCCCATCGGAAAATTCCAGATCGAGCCGCGCGCCGGGTCCAACCGCCGCCGCGGCACGGATTGCGTGTCCGCGTTCGTCGCGCACCAGCGCAAACCCGCGCGTCAGCACGCCTTTGTAGGACAGCGCCGCGAGCAATTGCCCGGTATGGGCGATGCGGGCCTGCTGGCGCTGCATCGCCGTCGCCAGCGCGCGGCGCGCGCGGTCTGAAAGACGCAACGCGCGTTCGCGGTCGCGTGCGATTCTGTTGCGCTGCGCCTGCGCGTTGGCGAGTTTTGAGGCTTTCAACCGTATCTCAAGCCCCGCAAAACGGTCGCGGCGGCGGCGCAGCAGCGCCCGGGCGCCAAGCGCCATCCGCTCGCCGCCTGTGGTCAGACGTTGCGCCGCATGCGCCACCTGCGCGCGCAGCACCCGCAGCGTCAGCCGCGCGCTTACTTGCGCAAAGCGCCGGAAATGCGCATGGGTATTGGCCTTTAATGCCCGGGGCAGGGAGGCTCCGGCGCCATCGAGCCGCTGCCGCGGGATCGCAAGCAGTTCCCCCGCCGCCGGCAACGCGCGCGCCGCGGCGCGCAATTCGTTGCGGCGGCCGTCCTGGCCGCGCTGCCAGCACAGCATCATGCGCCGCGCATAGCTTGAGACCTCGACGAACAGCTCGGCGCGTACCGGCACCGCCATTTCCGCCGCGGCGGTCGGCGTCGGCGCGCGCTTGTCGGCAGCGAAATCGATCAGCGTGATATCGGTCTCGTGGCCCACCGCGGAGATCAGCGGAATCATGCTCTCCGCCGCGGCGCGAACCACGATCTCCTCGTTGAACGACCACAGATCTTCCAGCGAGCCGCCGCCGCGCGCGACAATCAGAAGGTCAGGCCGCGGAATCCGCCCCGCCCCAGGCAATGCGTTGAAGCCGCGAATGGCGGCGGCGATCTGCTCGGCCGAGCCTTCGCCCTGCACCTTGACCGGCCACACCAGCACGCGGCGGGGAAAGCGATCAGCCAGCCGGTGCAGGATGTCGCGGATCACCGCGCCGGTCGGCGAGGTCACCACGCCGATCACCTCCGGCAGCCATGGCAATAGTTGCTTGCGCGCCTCGTCGAACAGGCCTTCGGCGCCGAGCTTCTTCTTGCGCTCCTCCATCAGCGCCATCAGCGCCCCGACGCCGGCGGGCTCCAGCGCCTCGATCACGATCTGGTATTTCGACGAGCCGGGATAGGTGGTGAGCTTGCCGGTGGCGATGACCTCGAGGCCCTCCTGCGGCTTGAACCGCATCCGCGCATGCGTGGTTCGCCAGATCACCGCCTCGATCTTGGCGCTCTCGTCCTTCAGCGCGAAATAGCAATGCCCCGAGGAGTGGGGCCCTCGAAAACCGGAGATTTCGCCGCGCACCCGGACATGGCCATAGGCGTCCTCCACCGTCCGCTTCAGCGCGGAGGAGAGTTCGGACACCGTGAATTCCGGCGCGTTGAGCATGGCTTCGGCTGCGGTCATCTCGTATCGAATCGGACTTTTCGCTCTCGCGCGCAAGGGCTGCGGGATTCGGCCGGGCGTCGCGCAGGCACAAATGCACAGTTGACTTTCAGATTACTCTGTATAATAGAGTTATCTGTAGACAGCATTCCAGGGAGGTTTTTCATGATCAGGACGATTTTCAAGTGGCTCCGGCGTTCGGCGATATTCGGTCTGGCGCTGATAGGTGCGCTCGCGCTGGTGCTGTCCGCGATGCTCTCGGTGCCCGTTTCGCGGCCGCCCATGATGCAGTCCGTCATCAATACGGTGCGCACCGTCGATCGGTCGGACATGCCGCCGCTGTCGCGCTTCCAGGCCCGGGACGGTACCGAACTGGCCTATCGCCACTATCCGCCGGGCGCGCCGGCCACCGGCCGCATTGCAATCGTCATTCACGGCTCCAGTGGTGGCAGTCCCGCCATGCATGCCACCTCCAGAGCGCTCGCAGCCAAGGGCGTCGAGGCCTACGCGGTCGACATACGCGGCCACGGCGCATCGGGGACGCGCGGCGACGTCGCTTATGTCGGCCAGCTCGAGGATGACCTCGCCGATCTGGTCCGGCGGATCAGGCGGACCGATGAGGCCGCACCGCTGATCTTGATCGGGCACTCGGCCGGCGGCGGGTTCGCGCTGCGGGTCGCCGGCTCTGCTCTTCAGAACGAGTTTGCCCGCACCATCCTGCTGGCGCCGTATCTCGGCTACGACGCTCCTACCACCATGAAGGACGCCGGCGGCTGGGCGAGCCCGGATATTCCGCGAATCGTGGCGCTAATCGCGCTGAAGAAGCTGGGAATCGAGTGCTGCGAGTCGCTGCCGGTTGTCGCCTTTGCGACACCGCCGAATTCGCAGGCGTTTCAGACCTCGATCTACTCCTACCGCCTGACGAGGAATTTCGGCGTCGATATGGACTATCGTCATCACCTCGCAGCCGCGACAAAGCCGGTCACCATCTATGCGGCGGCAAATGACGAGATGATGGTCTCGGCCAATTATGCCGGCGCGGTGAAGGGGTTTGCGCGCGTCGATGTGCATGTGATCGACGGCATCGATCACATGGGGACCGTCAGTGACGCCAGGGCGGCCGCCAGGATTGCCGAGGACGTCGCGACGCGCGGGAGCGAGGGATCATGAGCATCGAAAGCCGCGAGGCGACCGAGACACTGGCGGACATCAAGCAGATCGCCGACCGGGTGCGCCAGTCCCGCCTTTATAATCTCGCCAGCCTCATCCTTGTTCTCTGGGGCGCGCTGGTTTTCGCCGGATACGTCCTCTCCTACATGCTGCCCCGGCACGCAGGAATGATCTGGATCGCTACCGATCTGCTGGGTGTGATCGGATCGGTGGCGATCAGCCTGTTCATCCACGAAAAATCCGGCGCGCGGACGTTCGACGGCCGGGTGGCCGCAGCGCTGGCCTGCTTCTTTGCGTTCGGCCTGTTCTGGTCGGTCGGCATGGCCCATTTCGGTCCGCGCGAAATGAACGCATTCTGGGCCACTTTTTTCATGTTGCCGTATACGATGGCCGGTCTCTGGCTCGGCTGGGCCTTCGTCGCAATCGGTCTTGGCATCACCGCCCTGACGTTGATCGGCTATTATTGGTCCGGCCCTTATTTCGAATTGTGGATGGCCGTGGTCAACGGCGGCGGGCTCTTGCTGGGCGGCCTGTGGATGCGCCGGAGCTGAGTGATGGCCGAACTCGACGACATCATCCATCAGCCGCTGCGCCTGCGGATCATGGCGGCGCTGAACGCGCTGCCGGCGGGAAACGGGCTGGAATTCTCAAAACTTAAAAAGCTGACCGGCGCCACCGACGGCAATCTCGGCGCCCATATCGAGACTCTGGCCAAGGCCGGCTACGTCGCGGTGGACAAGGCCTTTGTCGGCAAAAAACCGCAGACCACGGTGACCGCGACCGCGGCGGGGCGAGGCGCCTTCGCGCGGCATGTCGCGTATTTGAAAGAGATTATCGAGACGTCGGCGCGGCCGCCGTAGAGATCGTCATTCCGGGCCTGCGCCAAGAGGCGCATCCCGGAAAGACGAGTCTGTACGGAAGCGCTTCCATTCTCTTGTATCTCGCGCTTCGACCCGCTAACCGACAGCCATGAACATCCTCCTGCTCGGTTCCGGCGGCCGCGAACACGCGCTGGCGTGGAAGATCGCGGCTTCCCCGCTGGTCACAAGGCTGTGGTGCGCGCCCGGCAATGCCGGCATCGCGCGGGAGGCCGAATGCGTCGCGCTCGATATTGCCGACCACGCGGCGGTGATCGATTTTTGCCGCAAGGGCGCGGTGGATTTCGTCGTGGTCGGCCCAGACGCGCCGATCGCGGCGGGGATCGTTGACGATCTCAAGGCGGCCGGGTTCAAGGCGTTCGGTCCGACCAGGGCCGCCGGGCAACTTGAAAGCTCCAAGAACTTCACCAAGGCGCTGTGCCGCGCCAACGACATCCCGACCGCGGCTTACCAGCATTTCACCGACGCGGGGGCGGCGAAGGCTTACATCCGTGCCCAGGGCGCGCCGATCGTCGTCAAGGCGGATGGCCTTGCCGCCGGCAAGGGCGTGGTCGTGGCGATGACCGAAACCGAGGCACTCGATGCAGTCGACAGGATGTTCGGCGGAAGTTTCGGTCATGCCGGCGCCGAAGTCGTGGTCGAGGAATTTTTGCGCGGCGAGGAGGCCTCGTTTTTCGCGCTGTGCGACGGCGAGCACGCGCTGCCGCTCGCCACCGCGCAGGACCACAAGCGTGCTTTCGACGGCGACCAGGGGCCGAACACCGGCGGCATGGGCGCCTATTCGCCGGCCCCTGTCTTGACCGACGTGATCTGCGCCCGCGTCATGGATGAGATGATCATTCCGACGCTGCGCGCGCTGAACGCGATGGGCGCGCCCTACAAGGGCGTGCTCTATGCCGGCGTGATGGTCACCGAACAGGGGCCGAAACTGGTCGAATACAACGCCCGGTTCGGCGATCCGGAATGCCAGGTGCTGATGCTGCGGATGATGTCGGACATCGTGCCCGCGCTGCTCGCCTGTGCCGACGGCCAACTAAAGAATTTCAGCCTGCGCTGGTACGATGACGCAGCGCTCACGGTGATCATGGCGACCAGGGGCTATCCCGGCGACTACGGCAAGGGCTCGGTGATCCAGGGCCTCGACGAGGCCCCGAAAATCGAAGGCGTCGAAATCTTCCACGCCGGCACCCTAGCGAAGGACGGCAAGATTCTCGCCAATGGCGGACGCGTGCTCAATATCTGCGCGATGGGCAAGACCGTCGCCGAGGCGCAGCGCCGCGCCTACGAGGCGGTGGACCGCATCAACTGGCCGCAAGGCTTCTGCCGCCGCGACATCGGCTGGCAGGCGGTGAAGCGGGAGAAAGGCTAGCAGCGTTCCCGCCCTCATCCTGAGGAGCGCGTTCTTACGCGCGTCTCGAAGGATGGCCGCACACTCCATCCTTCGAGACGCGGCCAAGAGGCCGCTCCTCAGAGTTTGTGAATCTATTCGAGTTTCGACGTTTCTGCGGGTCCTAAGTCTTTGATTTGACTCATGTCGGAAAACGCAAAAATCAATAGATTCACAAGCTCTCAGGATGAGGCAGTTCCTTGCCGCTGACGCCCCAGATGGCCTAAGAGCGGCCGCTCCTTTCCCCAAACCCGTGTGCACATGATTCGTCTCGACAACATCTCCAAACAGAACGGCCACCATCTGCTCTTCATCGAGGCCTCGGCGGCGCTGCAGCGGGGCGAGAAGGTCGGCCTCGTCGGTCCCAACGGGTCCGGCAAGACCACGCTGTTCCGCATGATCACCGGCGAGGAGCAGCCCGACGAGGGCCAGGTGGCCGTCGATCGCGGCGTCACCATCGGCTATTTCAGCCAGGATGTCGGCGAAATGTCCGGCCGCAGCGCGGTGGCCGAAGTGATGGACGGCGCCGGTCCGGTGGCCGAGGTGGCGGCCGAGCTGAAGCAGCTGGAGCATGCGATGGCCGATCCGGACCGGGCGGACGAGATGGAGGACATCATTACGCGCTACGGCGAGGTGCAGCACCGCTTCGAGGAACTGGACGGCTACGCGCTGGAGGGCCGCGCGCGCGAAGTGCTGAGCGGCTTGAGCTTCAGCCAGGAGATGATGGACGGCGACGTAGGCGCCCTGTCAGGCGGCTGGAAGATGCGCGTGGCGCTGGGGCGCATTCTGTTGATGCGGCCCGACGCCATGCTGCTGGACGAGCCGAGCAACCATCTCGATCTGGAGAGCCTGATCTGGCTGGAGCAGTTCTTGAAAGGTTTTGAAGGCCTGCTGTTCATGACGTCGCATGACCGCGAGTTCATGAACCGCATCGTCACCAGGATCGTCGAAATCGACGGCGGCACGCTGACCACCTATTCGGGCAACTACGAATTCTACGAGCAGCAGCGCGCGCTGGCGGAGAAGCAGCAGCAGGCGCAGTTCGAACGCCAGCAGGCGATGCTCGCCAAGGAAATCAGTTTTATCGAGCGCTTCAAGGCGCGCGCTTCGCACGCGGCACAAGTGCAGAGCCGGGTGAAGAAGCTGGATAAGATCGAACGGGTGGAGCCGCCGCGGCGCCGCCAGAGCGTATCGTTCGATTTCCTTCCCGCGCCGCGTTCCGGCGAGGACGTCGTCAGCCTGAAGAACGTGCACAAGGGTTACGGCAAGCGCAGCATCTACGAAGGGCTGGACTTCATGGTCAGCCGCCGCGAGCGCTGGTGCGTGATGGGCGTCAACGGCGCCGGAAAATCCACGCTGCTGAAGCTGGTGGCGGGCGCGGCCGAGCCGGACGAGGGCACGGTCGCGGTGGGCGGCAGCGTCAAGATGGGCTATTTCGCACAGCACGCCATGGACCTGTTGGACGGCGAGCGCACCGTGTTCCAGTCGCTGGAAGACTCGTTTCCGCAGGCCGGGCAGGGCTCATTGCGGGCGCTGGCCGGCTGCTTCGGATTTTCCGGCGACGATATCGAGAAGAGATGCCGGGTGCTGTCAGGCGGCGAGAAGGCCCGGCTGGTGATGGCCAAGATGCTCTACGACCCGCCGAACTTCCTGGTGCTGGACGAGCCCACCAACCATTTGGACATGGCGACCAAGGAGATGCTGATCGCGGCGCTGTCCGACTACGAGGGCACCATGCTGTTCGTCTCGCATGACCGGCATTTTCTGGCCGCGCTCTCCAACCGGGTGCTGGAACTTACCCCCGAAGGCATCCACCAGTACGGCGGCGGCTATATGGAATATGTCGCGCGCACGGGGCATGAGGCGCCGGGGTTGCGAAGCTAGCTCTCCAACGACGAAAGGACGCGGAAGCTTAGGTAGACATCGCGCCAAAGTTGCGCATAAATACGAACGCCCTTCGTTTGAAGCCGCAAGCTTGTAACGTCAGATCACGCAGCCGAGGACATGTACATGGCGACGATCAGCGGTCCCCCAAATGCAGCTATTCGGAACAAACCGATCACGGCAGAGCTGAGGCAGGTTCTGCAAACAGCGGCCCAAGCCGCGGGCGTGGATGCCATCTCGATCACGTCCGGCGGGCAGGATGCTTTGGGCGAAGGAACTCGCCGCACCGGCTCCACGCGTCATGACCGGGGGCGAGCCGCCGACCTCCAGCTTATTGTCCACGGAACAACGCTTACCTTCACCGATCAATCGGCGCCTCCCGGCGTGTCGGCCTTTGTCACCGCCGCCGCCGCCGCCGGTGCAAATGGCATTGGTGCCGGTGTCGCTTACATGGGTAACAAGACAATCCATGTCGGCTTTGGCACGTCAGTTAACGACCACAACGAGCTCACCTGGGGTGCGGGCGGTCATTCGGTGAACGCGCCACAATGGCTACGCGACGCTGCGCAGGCCGGCTGGGCTACAGGGGGCTCCATCCTGCACAGCGGCGCTTCGGGAGTCCAGGCACCGGGTCGCTTCGTCGTCATTGCTCGCTCTGGCCTGAAGTTGCGCGGCGGGCCAGGCATCAACTTCGAATCGGAGAGGACCCTTGCCGCCGGGACCGAACTGAATGTGACTGAGATCGACGGTCAGGATCCATCCTGGGTGCGTGTCGACTTGCAAGGGGATGGTCTCGCCGACGGTTACGTCTTCGCGGCCTTCCTCGCGCCGGCCGGCACAGATGCCGATCATGAAAATGTTGTGGAACCTGACTGAGGGCTCGGCTTGCCGAAATCCTTACCGCGACGGGGGCCGACATGCCGACAGCCGACGACATTCGATGGTTCAAAGAGCAGTTTAGCGCTGAGATCGAGACGGCACTGACAGCAACACCTTTCGATCTCGACATGATCGTCGCGATCGCGTGTCAGGAGACCGGTTACATCTGGTCTATTCTTCGCAAGAAGCACTTGCCGCTCGACCGCGTCGTGGCGCTCTGCGTCGGCGACACGATCGACTACAAGGGGCCGCACCAGGGCCGGCAGGCTTTCCCGCGAAACAAGGATGCGCTTCTTGCGAAACCGAACGGGCAGGCGATGTTCGAGATTGCCCGCAAGGCGCTCGAAGACATGGCGGCCTACATTCCGGGCTACCAAGGTGCGGTGGCCAACCCCAAGAAATTCTGCCGCGGCTTTGGCGTGTTCCAGCGCGATCTGCAGTTTTTCAAAGACGATCCGGATTACTTCCTTGAGCGGCGATATGAGAGCTTCGCGAATACGCTCGCCCATTGCCTTGCTGAATTGCGGCGCGGATTGAAGAAGCTCGGGTTCGAATCGCGGACCAGCCTGACCGACCTCGAATTCGCGATGGTCGCAATCGCCTATAATACTGGAGGCTATAACCCGTCCAGAGGATTGCAGCAGGGACACTTTGACGGCCAGAAATACTATGGTGAGCTGATTGTTGAATATGTGACCCAGTCCCGCAGCGTTGCCGCGGCGGCGCGGCTCGCGCCCGGGCGCTATGTCGTGATCGCCAGCGGCGGCCTGAAACTGCGCGGCGGGCCGGGCACCAATTTCAACTCGGAGAAGACGCTTCCGGCCGGGAGCGAACTGAACGTGGTCGGCATCGACAATCAGGATCCATCCTGGGTCCGTGTCGACCTGGAAGGGGACGGCCTTCTCGACGGCTACGTCTTCGCCGGATTTCTTGCGCCGGCTGGAATACACCCGGGCGAAGGAGTTCCGGAGCCCGACTGATGGGGTGTTCAAGAAGATGGATGCCGGGTCAAGCCCGGCAAGGACGACTTTTTCCGTCATTGCGAGGAGCTCTTGCGACGAAGCAATCCAGACCTTGCGCTCGGTTTCTGGATTGCTTCGCGGAGCCTGTCATCGGGCGGCGCTTCGCGCCGACCCGTTGGCTCGCAATGACGGTGTCCTAAATCAAATCCCCGCCCGCCGCCGATGCCGTGGTGCCGTGCTTCTTGTACGCCTTGATGACGTTGCGGCCGACCCGCCATTTGTGCACCTCGTCGGGACCGTCGACCAGCCGCTGCGAGCGGATCTGGGTGTACCACTTCGCCAGGATGGTATCCTGACTGTATCCGAGCGCGCCGTGCAACTGGATCGCGGTGTCGACCACTTTGTGCACCATATGCGCCAGGAACACCTTTGCGATGGAGTTTTCCTGCGTCAGGTCGAGGCCCTTTTCCGCCTTGTAGGCGATATGCAGCAGCATCAGCCGCGCCATGTAGAGTTCGCTGGCGCAATCGGCGAGCATGAACTGCACCGCCTGGCGGTCCGACAGCATGACACCGAAGGTCGAGCGCTGGGTGACGTGGGCGGTCGCCATGTCCAGCGCGCGCTGGGCTTTGGCAATGTTGTGCATGCCATGGCGCAACCGTCCGTAGGCGAGGCGGTGCTGGCCCATGTTGAAACCGTTGCCTTCGCCGCCGAGCAGGTTGTCGGCCGGAACTTTAAGATCCTTGATCTCGATCTCGGAATGACCGCCGGAGAGCTGGTCGTAATGCGGGCCCTCGATCGCCATGTTCTTGACATTGCGCTTGATGTTGTAGCCGGGGTTTGGAAGCTCGACGATGAAGGTGGAAAACTGCTTGTGGCGCGGCGCGTCCGGATCGGTTTTCGCCATCACCAGCGCGATGTCGGCGACGGAGGCGGAGGAGGAGAACCATTTTTCGCCGTTGAGCACGTAATTTTCGTTGCCGTCCTTCACCGCTCGGGTCTGCATGCCCGTGGCGTCGGCGCCGGAGGCCTTTTCGGTCATCGAAAAGCAGATGCGCTTGTCGCCGTTGAGCAGCGGCTTTAAGAATTTTTCCTTCTGGTACTCGGTGCCATGCGCGAGAATCGTCAGCATCGAGGCGTCGTCGGGACCTTGCGTGTTCAGCGACAGTGCGCCGAGCGAGCTTTCGCCGAGTTCCATCTGCACCAGCGCGTTGGCGAGCGGGCCGAGGCCCATGCCGCCATATTCCTTCGGGATGAACGGACACCATAGCCCCTGCGCCCGGGCCTTCTTGCGCAAGGGATCGAGCACCTCCTTGAGCGGCTTGTCATCCAGCGCCTTTTCGGCGGGGATGCATTCGTCGTGCACCCACTGCCGGACCTTTTCGCGGATCGCTTTTGCCTCGGGGGGAATCTCGAAATCGATCGCCATGGGGTTTTCCTCTTTTCTCGTTTGTTGGTGGTTGAGCAATGGCATATAGCTGCGGCGCGACACCGGCAACGGCAAACAAAGTTTGAAGCGTTCCGTGCCCCGGACGCAGCGCAGTGCGCCGTTCTTTACGGCGTAGTGCGCCGCAGAGCGGGGGGCCCAGCTTGCTTGACCGGGGTCCCGGTTCTGCGGAGCGGCATGAAGAATGCCGCACCGCGCCCGGGACACGGACAACCCGGCCATGACGGAGGAAATGCCCATGCCCGATCTCGCCGATCTCTTCCCGGGTTACGCAGCCGAATGGATCAACACCAAATCCGGCCGCATCTTTGCCCGGGTCGGCGGCAACGGGCCGCCGCTGCTGCTGCTGCACGGCTTTTCCGAGACCCATGTGATGTGGCACCGCGTCGCGCCGCAGCTGGCGGACAAGTTCACCGTCATCATTGCGGACCTGCCCGGCTACGGCTGGTCCGACATGCCGCGCAGCGACGACCACCATACGCCCTACACCAAGCGCGCGATGGCCAATGCGTTGATCGAGGCGATGGAGCAGCTTGGCCATGTGCATTTTGGCCTTGCCGGGCACGACCGCGGCGGCCGGGTATCGTATCGGCTGGCACTCGATCATCCCGGCCGGCTGTCGCGGCTGGCGGTGCTGGATATCTTGCCGACCTACGATTACTGGATGAAGATGGACTGGCGCTACGCGCTGAAAATCTATCACTGGACGTTTTTGGCGCAGCCCTATCCGCTGCCGGAAACCCTGATCGGCGGCGCGCCGGATTTCTTCCTGCGCACTAAGATGGCGAGCCAGACCAAATCGAAAAATCTCGACGCCATCGATCCGCGGGCGCTGGAGCATTATCTCGCCGCGTTCCGCGATCCATCGCGGGTGCACGCGATGTGCGAGGATTATCGCGCCGGTGCTGCTGCGGATTTCGACATCGATAAGGCGGATCATGATGCCGGCAACAAGATCACGATCCCGATGCTGGCGCTGTGGGGCGATACCGGAATCGCGCAGGCCGCCGCCACGCCGCTCGATACGTGGAAGATGTGGGCGACCAAGGTGCGCGGCGCGCCGATCGATTCCGGGCATTTTCTCACCGAGGAAAATCCGGATGCGACGGCGAGGGCGCTGAACGAGTTTTTCACGGCGTAGCATCAAACTCAGCGTCGTCCCCGCGGAAGGCGGGGACCCATAACCCCTGGCCTCTCATCATTGAGGAAGCAGCAGCAACAAGGATTCACGGGCGCTGCCTTCAAGTCATTGACGACACGGCGTATGGGTCCCCGCCTAGGGGACGACTCGTTGAGACCTGGCGCTGCTACCGCCGGGCTTTGAAAAACTCCCGCAACAATACCGCCGCCTCGCTCTCGCCGACCGCCGAATACACCTCCGGCACGTGATGACAGGTCGGCGACGCAAAGAACCGCACGCCGGAGTCCACCGCGCCGCCCTTGGGATCCGCCGCGCCGTAATACAGCCGCCTCACCCTTGCGAGGGAGATCGCCGCCGCGCACATCGTGCACGGCTCCAGCGTGACATAGAGATCGCAATCGACCAGCCGCTCGCTGCCGAAGCTGCGCGCGGCCTCGCGGATCGCCAGGATTTCGGCATGCGCGGTCGGGTCGCGGTCGCGCAGGGTGCGGTTGCCGGCGGACGCGATCACCGCATTA
>NZ_DASYMN010000203.1:0-13954 GCF_036009065.1 Bradyrhizobium sp.
AACACGTCTGGCACCGCCGGGATCATGCCGGTCAACAGCAGCGCCAGCGTCGGCGCGCCGTTGGAGGGATAGCGCGTGGCAAAATCGTAACCCGCGACGCTGCCGTCGGCGTTCAGCCCGCCATCGACGTCGATCAGCTGCGCGGTGCCCTTCGGCTCCCACGCGTGCTCCTGCTCGCGGGTCAGTTGCACCCGCACCGGCCGGCCGACCGCCCGCGACAGCAACACCGCATCCGCCGAGACATCGTCCGCGCAGTTGCGGCCGTAGCAGCCGGCCGCCTCGAGCCGGATCACCTCGATTTCGTTTTCCGGCCGCTGCAGCAGGATCGACAGATCGGCGCGCAAGGGGTGCGGGTTTTGGGTACCCGACCATACCCGCACGCCTTCGTCGCGCACGTCCGCCACCGCGCAGGACGGGCCGATCGAGCCGTGCATCTGGTAGGGCCAGACGTAAGTTCGTCGCAGGCGCTTGTCGGCGCCGGCAATCGCGGTTTCGACATCGCCCTTGTCGATCAGCACCCTTCGCGTCGAAGGGTTGGCGCGCAACGCAGTTTGGAGATCTTTCAGATTCGGTAACGCCGGACCTGGCTTCCAGCTCACCGTGAGCTGCGCCGCCGCCTTCACCGCGTTCTCCTCGCGCTCCGCCACCACCCCGACGAAGTCGCCGATGGTGACGACCGCCACCAGGCCCGGAATATTTCTGATGGAGTTTTCATCGACCGCAACAAGACTGCGGCCGACAAAATCACCGGCATCGACGCCGGCATAGGGCGGCCGAACCACCCGCCCGTGCAGCATGCCGGGCACGCGCACGTCATGGACATAAAGGATTTCGCCGGTCGCCTTGGCCGGAATATCGACGCGCGGCACCGATTGTCCGACGATGCTGTAGGCATCGACGGCCTTCACCGCCACGTCTTCGGCAAGCTCAAGGCGGATGGTGTCGCCGGCAATCAACTCGCCATAGCTGACGCTGCGGTTGTCGCGGCCGCGGATCAGGCCATCCTCGATGGAGAGCTCGCTTTCCGGCAGTTCGAGTTTCTCCGCGGCCCGCGCCAGCAAAAAATGCCGCGCCTGCGCCGCCGCCCTGCGCAGCGGCACCGCCGATATCTGGATGGTCTCGCTGGCGATGGTCGCGCCCTGGTTGGGCACGCGCGAGGTATCGCCGAGCACCACGATCACCCGCGCAAAGGACACGTCGAGTTCTTCGGCGACGATCTGGCCGAGCGCGGTGCGGATGCCGGTGCCGAGATCGACATGGCCGTTGAAGGCGGTTACCGCGCCGTCGGCGGCGATCTGGATGAAGGTTTCGAAAGCCCCTGCACAGGACGCGTCCGGACGAACGACGCACAACGATCCGGGCAGAATTTCCGCCATCAGTCCTGCGCCTCTGCGAGATGCCCCGCCGCCCGCATCGCCGCGCGCATGATCTCGATATGCGCGCCGCAGCGGCACAGATTATATCGCAGCGCTTCAAGCACTTCGGCCTCGGCCGGGCGAGGGGATCGCAGCAGCAGCGCCTTGGTGCTCATGATCATGCCGTTGAGACAGTAACCGCATTGCGCGGCCTGTTCCTGGATGAAGGCAGCCTGCACCGGATCGGGCCGCTCGCGCGAGCCGAGACCTTCCAGCGTCACGATGTCGCGCCCGACGCAGCCATCGATCGGGATCACGCAGGATCGCGCGGCCACGCCGTCGATCAGCACGGTGCAGGTCCCGCATTCGCCGAGTCCGCAGCCGTATTTCGGCCCGTTCAATTCGAGATCGTTGCGCAACACGTAAAGCAGCGCGGTGTCCGGCGCGGCGTCGATGTCGTGAACTTTGCCGTTGACGGTCAGGCGGATCATGATCGGGTCAGGCTCATCGTCACGGTCGGTCGTTGCGGTGCAAACTGGTGAAGGCTTTGCGAAGATACCGTTTGCATACAAACGTGCAAGCGCGCCGTTGGCAGAGCGGGCTTGGCGGGAACAAGCTATTTCGGTAGCGATTGCCCTCAACGGACATTCTCATGACCAAACTCAAGCGTTCCCGCGTCGGAATTATTGGATGCCCGGTTGCTTGGACTGGATACGACGATGGCGGAGCCAGCAAGCGGTGCAGAGACAGAGCGCCCGACATGGCATAAGCTCTCAAGAGTTCAGCCGCCGCTGTCGGCACCTGTATTGGCAAGAGCTCGTTACGAAGGAGTTGGCAAATGAATACCGAGGCGCTGCCTGAAGCGCCATGCAGGAATGGGTTTGCGATCTCTATCTATCTGGTCGCCTTTGTAACCGGTGCGATCGTGATGAGTTTCGAAATGTTGGGGTCCCGCTATCTCGCTCCCGCGTTCGGAGCCGGCATCTATACCTGGGCTTCGCTGATCTCGACGGTATTGGCGGCGCTCTGCGCCGGTTATTTTCTTGGCGGTTACGCCGCCGACCGCTATCCGTCCCCGGCGTTACTCGGAGCGACCGTGGCTATCGGCTCGATTTACCTGCTGCTGCTGCCCGCGTTTTCCGAGGAGATCGTGCAATTCTTCGCTTGGCAAATCGACGACATCAAATTGGGCAGCCTCGCCGCCGCGATGGCTATCATGCTGTTCCCGGTCACTTTTCTCGGGATGTACTCACCCTTCGCGATTCGCTTGCTGATCGAATCGAAACAGAACGCCGGCGCGGTTTCGGGGACGGTTTACGGCATCTCGACGGCAGGCAGTATCCTCGGCACACTCGTGACCACGTTTTTGCTGATCCCGCTGATCGGAACCCGTGCGATCACCATTTCACTCGGCATCCTGGGGCTGCTGGGTTGTGCGCTGCTGGTGGGTACTGCTTCGGCGTCGCGGCGGCCGGTCCGGCTTGGCGTTCTCGCGGCTTTGCTGGCGTCGCAGATGGCGACGCTGCCGCCGGCCTGTGCCGAAGATTCGTTCGATCCGCAAATCCGCAACAATATGCTGGCACGGAAGGACGGCCGGATTGCGCATCTTGAGACTGTCTACAACGACATCTTCGTCACCAAGCAAGCAAACCTGCTCCAGCTGAGCTTTCAATGGAAGGGTTGGCGCTTCTTCCAGTCAGTGACCAATCTCGCGGATCCTGACGATCTGCCGATGCCGTATTCCCGAACCATGAGCATCGCCGCGATTTTTCCGCAGGACGTCAAGCGCGTGCTGGTGCTCGGCCTCGGTGCCGGCTCCATTCCGGTTTATCTGCAGCGCTTTGTCCCTGAGGCGACGATCGATGCGGTCGAGCTCGATCCCGGCGTGATCGACGTCGCCAAGAAATATTTCGGGCTGCGCGAAACCGCGAAGTTCCGTCTGATCCCGGCCGACGCCCGGATGTTCCTGAACCGGCATACCGAGCCGTACGACCTGATTTTCGTGGATGCGTTTACCGGCAGCTACATTCCCTTTCATCTCATGACAAAAGAGTTTTATCAGCTGGTGCGCAACCGGCTTTCGCCACACGGCGTGGCGGCGTTCAATTTCCTTCCCGCGAAGGATATTTTCGAGAGCAACGTTCGCACGGTGAGCCTGGCCTTCGATCATAACATCGATCTCTTCCATTCAGGTGTTCGGGACATTGAGGAGGCCAACGTGATCGTCCTCGGACGGCTTGACCCGTCATCTGATGCCGAGACGTTGCAAAAGGCCGCGGCCGCGCAGGAGCGTTACAAGTTCCGTTTCGATGTGTCGAAACTCGTCACTGAACAGCGCGCGCCGGTGCCGAAGGAGCTCAAAGGCAAGGTGCTAACCGACGACTTCGCAGCGGCCGACGTACTCGATGCGCGGGGGCGCCGCTATCGGCGAGAGAAGTAGCGCAGCCATGATCAAAGCCTGTCGATACAGATGTATCACGGGTTTTTGGCTGCACCGCAGCCAAGGGGAAGGGTCGACCCCCGCGGGCAGGGGGGGCGCAGCAGTAGCGCCTTGGTGCTCATGATCATGCCGTTGAGGCAGTAACCGCATTCTGGTCACCGGCTCATCTGCGTGCGGGCAACAGGCCGGCTGACCGAGGTCGCTATCGAAATGCCTAGAAGGACCGCCATCAAACCAACAACGAGATTCCAGCGGATCGGTTCGTCGAGCAGCATCGCGCCAACCAATGCCGCCGCAATCGGGTTGATGGTGACGGAGATCGCAACGCGCGTCGGCGTGGTTCGGCTTAGGGCGAACGCCCAAAGGTAAAAGGTCAGTGCGCTTCCAAACAGACCGAGATAAATGACGGCCAGCCATTGCGGTGGTCCGAAAGCAGTCACGGGCTCGAAGCTGCCGCTCATCGCGGACACGGTCACCAGAAACAGCGCGCCGACGCCCATCCCCATGGTCGTGAACGGAATCGGCCCGGAGCGCTGGATGTACGGCTTGGACCACACGCTATAGAGCGCCATGCAAAATGCGGCACACACCATCAATGCGTCGCCGCGCCATGCACCCGCCGGCGCGGAGCTAAGACTTGAGAGCAGCGCGACCGCGACGCCTATTGTGGCGATGAAGACACCTGCCGTCTTGCGTAATGTCAGCGGTTCGACGCCCAGGGCCGCCCCGACCATCATTGTCAACAACGGCAACGTCGACAGCGCAAGCGCGCCGCGCGCGGCCGTGGTGAAGATCAGCGACGCGTTGAACAGGATCGGGAACAGGCCAAAGAACAACAGACCGAGGCCGGCGGTCGCAGCCCGGTCGTTCTGCGCCGGCCATTTTCCGCCTTGGATCAGCGCGATCGGCAACAGGAAGATAAAGCCAAGACCAAACCGAAACGCGCCGATCGCAAGTGGATCGACCGCATGCCGTACAAAGCGGGTAGCGCCGATCGATGTGCCGCCGAGCCCGCTCGACAGCACCGCAGCGAGCACGCCCCAGATTTCTCCCATCGCCTGACCTTCCGCATTCGGCGTTGCGGATACGGTAGAGATGAAGTTATCATAACGAAATGGAATTTAGATGATAACACTCATGAAGGATTGAAATGAGTTCTCCCGTTCTCGATCCCGAACTGCTCAAGGCGTTCGTCGCCGTGGCCGACCAACGCTCATTTACGCGTGCGGCCGTGATGCTGAACCGGACCCAGTCCGCGGTCAGCATGCAGATCAAGCGTCTGGAGGATCGGCTTGGTGTCGCGTTGTTTTCGCGCACAACGGTCAACGTTGATTTGAGTGCCGCGGGCGAGGGGTTGCTCGGCTACGCGCGCCGCATTCTGATGTTGAATAACGAAGCTGTCGGCCGTCTGCGCGACCACAAGGTCGAAGGCGTGGTGCGGCTCGGCGTAATGGACGATTACGGCAGCATCGTCGTGCCGCCTTTGTTGGCGCGCTTTGTCAGCGGTTATCCGCTTATCCACGTTGAAATGGAAACCGGCCTGACCGCGACCATGGCAAACCGGCTCGGCGAGTCCTTCGATCTTGTCATCGCGATGCATCCGCAAGGCCGTGGCGACGGCGAATTTCTGCGGCGCGAGCAGGCGGTCTGGGCTGCCGGAGCATCGCATCCGGTCGAAGCAATGGATCCGCTTCCTGTCGCGCTCTATCCGCATGGATGTCTGTTCCGGAAATGGGCCACTGAGGCGCTCGATAATGCCGGGCGACCCTGGCGCCTGGCGTTCGTGAGTCACAGCCTCGCGGCGGTTGAAGCCATCGTCGCTCAAGGCCTCGCCGTGACTGTGGTCAAATCCGGAACATTTCCGTCGAAGTTGCGGGTTCTGTCCGAGCGCGACGGCATGCCGGAGCTTCCCGCGGCGGATATATGCCTGCATCGCGCAACAAACCTCTCGCACGCAGCGTCGCTTCTGGCCGACCATCTGGTTTTGGCTATATCGCAACCTGCCTGAAATCGATTGCCCTTCGGTTGTCGATACGACGCAAGCCGCATCGTCGCGCAACAAGGTGCGTCCTGCCCGGTTTATGCGCAACGGCACCGATCGACCTGCGTTTTTATAACGCAGCGGCGCTTTTCGAATGCAGTGGCGCTTGACAGCTTTCCGGCTCCAGCGCAGGATCGTTCGTATACGAACAAAGTTCCGAGGGTTTGCTGATCGCTTGTGAGCTTGTTTCATGCTGACCGACGCGACCAACGCCGACAAGATCCGCTGCGATGCATGCCCGGTGATGTGCTACATCAAGCCGGGTGCGGCCGGCGCCTGCGACCGCTACGCCAATCATAATGGCGAGCTGGTGCGGGTCGATCCGCATGTGGTGCTGGAGCGAACGGTATCCCATGGCGGACGGCTGGTGCCGTTCCAGGCCGGCGGCGACTGGGACGGCAAGATCGTGCATGAGCCCAACGTGTTCGTCACCGCGATCGGCGCCGGCACCACCTATCCCGATTACAAACCGGCGCCTTTTATCGTGTCCTCGGAAGTGGACGGCGTCGACATGGTCACGGTGGTGACCGAAGGCATTTTTAGTTATTGCGGGGTCAAGGTAAAAATCGACACCGACCGCTATCTGGGTCCGGAAACCGCTGTTGTGCGCGTGCAGGGCGAGGCGGTCGGCCATGTCACCACGGGCGAATACGGCTCGCAGATGCTGTCGCTCGGCGGCGTGCACCATCTGACCGGCGGCTCCAAGAAGGAAGGCCGCGTCACCTGCGACGCGCTGATGGATCTGTCGAACTGCAAGCCGGTCGAACTCACCATCGACGGCGGCGCCACCGTGGTGGTGCAGGCCGGCTATCCGCCTGTTGTCAACGGCGTGCCCGAGCAACGCATGCGGGTCGGCTGCGGCTCGGCGACGATCGGCATGTTCGCAAAACAGTGGCACGGCAAGGTCGATGAGGTGGTGGTGGTCGACGACCACATCACCGGCGTGCTGTCCGAGCACCAGGCCGGCAAACTGCTCGATATTCCCGACACCGGCATCAAGATGAAAGGCCGCCGCTCCACGCCCGGCCGCTATTTCCAGGTCGCCGAGCCCGGTACCGGCTGGGGCGGCACCAAAATTTCCGATCCGCTGTCGGTACTGGGACCGTTCGATCCGAAGGAGGCGCGTCCCGGCATGACCATGCTGATGGTCAGCACCACCGGCGAGCACGCCGCCTATTTCGAACTCGACGAAGCGTTAAAGCCGGTGGAGAAGGAGATGCCGGCCGACCTGAAATTCTCGGTCGAGCGCATCAAGGAGAATTGCGAACCGGCATTGTGCACCGTGCTGTTCATGGGCGGCGCCGGCGGTTCGCTGCGATCCGGCGTCACCGAAAATCCGGTGCGGCTGACGCGCTCGGTGAAGGACGCGCTGACGCGGGTGACCTCCGGCGGCGCGCCGGTCTATGTCTGGCCGGGCGGCGGCATCACCTTCATGGTGGACGTCACGCGATTGCCGGCCGGCGCCTTCGGCTATGTGCCGACCCCGGCGCTGGTGGCGCCGATCGAGTTCACCCTGAAACTGTCGGATTATGCAGCGCTGGGCGGCCATATGGATCACGTGCGGCCGTTGGCGTCATTGAAGGACAGCGCCGAAATCCGTCAAATGACGCCGCCGCAACTCCAACCGAAGCCGCGAGCATGACGAGACTTCCGCAAATCGGATTTTTGGCGGACGGCAGGCGGCTTCATCTGCAGGATGGGCCGATCGACCTGATTGTGGAAGCCTGGGGGAGCGAGGCGAACGTCGGTGCGGCCTACGCCGCCGTCGCGCGGCGCTTCACCGGCCTGCTCGATACGCTGTGCGAGGAGTTGCCGGAGTTGCGCAAGGCAGCCGATCCCGTGAGCTGCAGGCTGCGAGGCAAAATCGCGCGCCGCATGGATGCCGCGGTGGCCCCGTTTGCGTCGAAACATTTCATCACGCCGATGGCGGCGGTAGCGGGCGCCGTCGCCGAGGAAATCCTCGGCGCGATGGTGGAAGCGGCAAATCTGAAGCGCGCCTATGTCAACAACGGCGGCGACATCGCGCTGCATCTCGGCGCGGGCGAGCACTTCACCGTGGGACTGGTGGATCGGCCGGACCAGCCCGGTCCGATGCAAACCACAATTATCGAGGCCGGCGATCCAACGCGCGGCATCGCCACCAGCGGACGCCACGGCCGCAGTTTTTCGCTCGGCATCGCCGACGCGGTCACCGTCCTCGCGCGAACCGCGGCGCAGGCCGACGCCGCCGCGACCATCATCGCCAACGCTGTCGATCTGCCCGGACATCCCGCGGTTCTCCGCTGCGCGGCACATGACCTGCAGCCCGACAGCGATCTCGGCGCGCGCCTCGTCACACGCGAAGTCGGCGATTTGTCGCCATATGAGCTCGAGGAAGCACTGGAAGCGGGTGCGGACAGGGCGCGTGCGCTGCTTGCGCGAGGACTGATCGAAAGCGCGGCATTGCGATTGCATGGCAAAACACGCATCGTCGCGCCCAGGGTAAGGTCTGCGGCGGTGTCGCGCCAGTCGATAAGGGAAAGCGTGATGTCATGAGCGTGGTCATTCGCAAAATCGTCACGGTCGTCGAGGAAACGCTGACGGAGATGGGACGGCCCGTCACGCCGCCGACCCGCCGCGCCGCGGCCATCGCCGTGATCGAAAATCCGTTCGCCGGCAGATATGTCGAGGACCTTTCGCCATTGATTGCGATCGGCGAGGAACTCGGCGAGCTGCTTTCGAAAAAGGCAGTCGCGGCGCTGGGCATCGACGGGGCAAAAGCACAAAGTTACGGCAAGGCCGCCGCGGTCGGCGAGAACGGCGAGCTCGAACATGCCGCCGCGATCCTGCACCCGAAGATGGGCGCGCCGGTGCGTAAGGTGCTCGGCAAGGGCGCCGCACTGATCCCGTCGTCGAAAAAGCGCAGCGGGCCCGGCACCACGCTCGACATCCCGCTCGGCCACAAGGACGCAGCCTTCGTGCGCAGCCATTTCGACGGCATGGAAGTGCAGATCAACGATGCGCCGCGCGCCAACGAAATCATGGTGGCGGTCGCCGTCACCGACAGCGGCAGGCCGCTACCGCGCGTCGGGGGTCTGACGATTGCCGAAGTCAAAGGCGAGGACGGTTTGCGGTAATTTCTCTTCAACAGTGGAGGTTTTGGGATGCAACGAAAACAATTTTTGGCCGCGGCGCTGGGCGTCATTCTCGGCGGCATGGCGCAATCCGCCTTCGCGCAGAGCGAAATAAAGATCGGCGAGATCAACAGCTACTCGCTGCTGCCCGCCTTCACCGAGCCCTATCGCAAGGGCTGGCAGCTTGCGCTCGAGGAGGTCAACGCCGCCGGCGGCGTCAACGGCAAGAAGCTGGTGGTCGTCTCCAAGGACGACGGCGGCAAGCCCGCCGACGCGCAGACCGCCGCCAATGAACTGGTGTCGAGCGAGAAGGTCGCGATGCTGACCGGCACCTTCCTGTCCAATATCGGGCTGGCGGTCAGCGATTTCGCCAACCAGAAAAAAGTGTTCTTCCTCGCCGCCGAGCCGCTGACCGACGCCATCACCTGGTCCAAGGGCAATCGCTACACCTTCCGCCTGCGCCCCTCGAATTACATGCAGGCGGCGATGCTGGTGGAAGAAGCGGCAAAACTGCCGGCAAAACGCTGGGCGACGATTGCGCCGAACTACGAATACGGCCAGTCGGCGGTGTCGGTGTTCAAGAAATTGATGTCGGAAAAGCGTCCCGACATTCAGTGGGTCGACGAACAGTGGCCGCCGCAGGGCAAGATCGACGCCGGCCCGGTGGTGCAGGCCGTCGCGGCCGCCAATCCGGAAGCGATCCTCAACGTCACCTTCGGCGCCGATCTGGTAAAGCTGGTCCGCGAAGGCAATACGCGAGGCCTGTTCAAGGACCGCGCCGTGGTCAGCTTCCTCACCGGCGAACCGGAATATCTCGATCCGCTCAAGGAAGAAACACCGGCGGGGTGGATCGTCACCGGCTATCCCTGGTACTCGATCAAGACGCCGGAGCACGACGCATTCCTGAAAGCCTATCAGGGCAAGTACAACGACTATCCGCGGCTCGGCTCGATCGTCGGCTACCAGACCATCAAGGCCGCCGCCGCGATCCTTGCGAAAGCCAACTCGCTTGACCCGGAAAAGCTGATCGCCGCCACCGAGGGCCTGTCGATGCCCTCGCCGTTCGGCGAGATCACCTTCCGCAAGATCGATCACCAGTCGACCCTCGGCGCCTATGTCGGCAAGACCGCGCTCAAGGACGGCAAGGGCGTGATGGTGGATTCGCTCTATCGCAAGGGCAGCGACTACCTGCCGAGCGATGCCGAAGTCGACAAGCTGCGGCCGAAGGATTGAGCTTGCCACGGGCGCGGCGCCCCACCTCTCCCCGAAGGGGAGAGGTCGCCTCGCATCGTCAGATGCGAGGCGGGTGAGGGGCTGCCGCGAGTCAGAGCCTGTGGCGCCCCTCACCCGGATGGCATCTTCGATGACATCCGACCTCTCCCCTTCGGGGAGAGGTGAACAACTCGCGGACCGCTGATGGCCTTCTACTTCGTCCAGTTCCTGACCGGCCTAGCCAGCGCGGCGTCGCTGTTTCTGGTGGCCTCGGGGCTGTCGATCATTTTCGGCGTGACGCGGATCGTCAATTTCGCGCATGGCGCGTTCTACATGCTCGGCGCTTACGTGGCGTTCACGCTGACCGAGCGGTTTTCCGGCGCGCTCGGATTCTGGGGCGGCATTGTCGCAGCCAGCCTGATCGTCGCGGCAGTCGGCGTGCTGGTCGAGATGATCCTGCTGCGGCGGATCTATCATTCGCCGGAATTGTTCCAGCTGCTGGCGACCTTCGGCCTGACGCTGATGGTCGAGGATCTGGTGGTGCTGATCTGGGGACCGGACGATCTGCTCGGCCGCCGCGCCCCAGGATTTCGCGGCGCGGTGGATTTCTTCGGCCAGAACATTCCGACCTACGATCTGTTCCTGATCGGGCTGAGCCCGGTGGTGCTCGGCATCCTGTGGCTGCTGTTCCAGCGCACGCGCTGGGGTGTGCTGGTGCGCGCGGCGACCCAGGACCGCGACATGGTGGCGGCGCTCGGCGTCAATCAGAAATGGCTGTTCACCAGCGTGTTCGCGCTTGGCGTCTTCCTCGCAGCGCTCGGCGGCGCGCTGCAGATTCCGCGCGACGCCGTGCACCACGCGCTGGACCTGCGCATCATCGTCGACGTGTTCGTGGTGGTGGTGATCGGCGGCTTGGGGAGCATCATCGGCGCCTTTGTCGCGGCGGTGCTGGTGTCGGAACTCAACGCGTTCGGCATCCTGATCTTTCCAAAGATTTCCATCATCCTGGTATTCCTGGTGATGGCCGCGGTGCTGATCGTGCGGCCATGGGGCCTGTTCGGCAGGCCGGAGGCGCCGGCGCGCCGCACCCCGGGACTGACGGTCAATCCCTGGGCGCCGCTGACGACCAACGAGCGCCTTGCCGCGATCGCGGCGCTGGTGCTGGCCGCCGCGCTGCCGCTGATCGGCGGCAATTACGCGCTCACGGTCGGTTCGGAAATCGCGATCTATGTGATCTTCGCCGCCAGCCTGCATTTTTTGATGTCGGTCGGCGGGCTCGCCTCGTTCGGCCACGCGGCGTATTTCGGGCTCGGCGCCTATGGCGTCGCCTTCCTCGCCAAGGCCGCCGGCCTGCCTATGATCGCCTGCCTGCTGCTCGGCCCGCTGCTCGGGCTGCTCGGCGCGGCGGTGTTCGGATTCTTCGCGGTGCAATTATCCGGTGTCTACTTCGCGATGCTGACGCTGGCGTTTGCGCAGATCGTGTGGTCGATCGCGTTCCAGTGGGTCGCGGTCACCGGCGGTGACAACGGCATTTTGGGCGTCTGGCCGGAGAAGTGGGCGGCAGGGCCTGCGAGCTTTTACTGGCTGTCGCTCGGCATCGCCGCGCTCGTGGTTGCAGCCCTTCGCATCATCGTATTCTCGCCGTTCGGCTATGCGCTGCGGGCGACGCGCGATTCCCTGCTGCGCAGCGAGGCTGTCGGCATCGACGGCAAGCGCATCCAGTGGACCGCCTTCGTGATCGCCGGCACCGCCGCAGGCATTGCCGGCGCGCTGTTCGCGTATCTCAAGGGCAGCGTGTTCCCCGACAGCCTCGGGATCTCGCTCTCGGTCGATGCGCTGGTCATGGTGCTGCTCGGCGGCGTCGAGACGGTGTCGGGCGCGGTGGTCGGCGCCATCGTCTACAAGGCGCTCAATATCTGGCTGGTGAGCCAGACCGACCTGTCAAAACTGGTGTTAGGTGCCGTGATCGTGCTGATCGTGGTCGCATTCCCCAAGGGCATCGTCGGCATGCTGCAGACGATTCGGAATCGCCGTAAGGCCAAATCGTCGAAGTCCGCGCTCCTCGCATCACGGATCGAGACCGCCGAATGAGCATGGTCCCCACATTGTTGGCGGTCGAAGGCCTGACCAAATCCTATGGCGGCGTTCATGCCGTGCGCGGCGTGTCGTTCGCGCTGCGGGCCGGCGAAATCCTGGCGCTGATCGGGCCCAACGGCGCGGGGAAGAGCACCTGCTTCGATATGCTGAACGGCCAGAACATTCCCGACAGCGGCCGCGTAAAACTGCTCGGCGAGGACATCACCGGCCAGAAGCCGCGCGCGATCTGGCGGCTGGGGGCAGGGCGCACCTTCCAGATCACCGCGACCTTCCCCACCATGACGGTGCGTGAGAACGTCCAGGTCGCGCTGGTGTCGTTTTCCCGCGCCCTGTTCGACATGTGGCATTCGACGCCGCGCTTCGCCCGCGACGAAGCCGGCGGCCTGCTCGAACTGGTCGGCATGAGCGGCTACGCCGAGCGCCCCTGCGGCGAACTCGCCTATGGCGATCTCAAGCGGCTCGAGCTCGCCATCGCGCTCGCCAATCAACCGAAACTGCTGCTGATGGACGAGCCGACCGCGGGCATGGCGCCGCGCGAGCGCATCGAACTGATGCGGCTCACCGCGGGCATTGCGCGGGAAAAATCGATCGGCGTGCTGTTCACCGAGCACGACATGGACGTGGTGTTCGAGCACGCCGACCGCATCCTGGTGCTCAATCGCGGCAACCTGATCGCCGAGGGTCCGCCCAAGGAAGTCCGGCGCAACCCGCAGGTCCGCGCCATCTATCTCGGCGAGGGGCTGGTCTATGACGCGCGCCACCGCGAGGGGACGCCGGCATGAAGCTCTCGGTACAGGACCTCAACAGCCATTACGGCCCGGCGCACATCCTGTTCGACATCGCGCTGGAGGTCGGCGACGGCGAGGTGGTGGCGCTGCTCGGCCGCAACGGCGCGGGAAAATCCACCACCTTCCGCTCCATCGTCGGCCTCGTCGCGCAGCGCAGCGGCCGCATCGTGTTCGAGGGCAGGGATGTTTCGGATCAGCCGACCCATGCCATCGTGCGCGGCGGGCTCGGCTACGTGCCGGAAGAGCGCCGCATTTTTACCGACCTCACCGTCGATGAAAATCTCGAGGTCGGCCGCCAGCCGAAGCGGCCGAATGCGCCGCAGTGGACGCGCGAAAAACTGTTCGCGCTGTTTCCAAATCTCGCCGAAATGCGGGGTCGCCCGGGCGGGCGCATGAGCGGCGGCGAACAGCAGATGCTGACCATCGCCCGCACCCTGATGGGCAACCCGTCATTGGTGCTGCTGGACGAGCCGTCGGAAGGACTGTCGCCGAAAATCGTCGAGCAGATGGTCGGCGCCATCCTGGCCATGAAGAGGCAAGGCCTCAGCATCGTCGTCTCCGAGCAGAACTTTCACTTCGCCAAACTGATCTGCGACCGCGCTTACATCGTCGAGCGCGGCCGCATCTGTTTCTCGGGCACCATGGCCGAACTCGACGCGCGCCCGGACATCCGCGACGCGCATCTGGCGCTGTAGGGGCGGGGGTACATGACCAGAAGCGTCCAGCCGAAACGCAGCGCAAGACCGCAGCGCCCTGCTTACGTGCTGGAGGAGCAGATCGGCTTCATCCTGCGCCAGGTCTGGCAGCGCCACGCCACCATCTTCGCCCGCGAAATCGGCATCAACCTGACGCCGACGCAATGGGCGGCGCTGGCAAAGCTCACCGAGACCGGGCCGTGCTCGCAGAAC
>NZ_DASYMN010000204.1:0-39934 GCF_036009065.1 Bradyrhizobium sp.
GCGGCTGCTCGTTCATGCTGCACGTCCGCCATGCGGCAGCGGCCATCGAGGCCGGACTGTGCAAGACCGTGCTGATCACGCATGCCGAAAGCGGCAAGTCGAACATCGGCCGCACCCCGCGCATGATGACGAACGTCGTCGATTGCCCGCAGACGCCGGAGGCGCTCGAACTCGACATGAAGCTGGAGGTGAAATTCGAAAACCTCGACGACACCATCACGCTTCCTTTGTTCCGTCCGGCGACGGGCTGATCACATGCGCAGGAACGAGGTTGCCGTGGTCGGCGCCGCTGAAACCACCGAACTCGGCGTCATCCCCAACGTGTCGCAGATTCAGCTGCACGCGGATGCGGCGCTGAATGCCATCGCCGACGCCGGCCTAAAACTGTCCGACATCGACGGTTTTGCTACCGCGGTGGAAACACCGCAGCAGATCGCGCATTACCTTGGCATCACGCCTAGCTGGGTTGACGGCACCTCGGTCGGCGGCTGCTCGTTCATGCTGCACGTCCGCCATGCGGCAGCGGCCATCGAGGCCGGACTGTGCAAGACCGTGCTGATCACGCATGCCGAAAGCGGCAAGTCGAACATCGGCCGCACCCCGCGCATGATCGGCCCCGACAGTTTGAACGGCCAGTTCGAACTGCCCTACGGCGTCTCGACGCCGGCCAGCATGTTCCCGATCCCGGTGCTGCGCTACATGAAGACCCATGGCATCACCCATGAGCAGATCGCCATGGTCGCCGTGGTGCAGCGCGAATGGGCGGCGAAGAATCCGCGCGCCACCATGAAGACGCCGATCACCGTCGAGGACGTACTGAACTCGCGGATGATCGCCTATCCGTTCCGCATCCTGCAATGCTGCCTCGTCACCGACGGCGGCGGCGCGCTGATCCTGACCTCGGCCGACCGCGCGAAAGATTTTCCGCAAAAACCGGTCTACATCCTCGGCACCGGCGAAAGCGTGGAGACGCCGATGGTCAGCCAGATGCAGACGTTCGACTCCTCGCGCGCGTTTCGCACCGCAGGTCCCCTCGCCTTCAAGGAGGCCGGCATCGCCCACAAGGACGTCGATCACCTGATGGTCTACGACGCGTTTGCGCATCTGCCGCTGTACGGCCTCGGCGATCTCGGCTTCATGCCGCACGAGGAAACCGGAAAATTTATCGCCGACGGCAACACCCGCCCCGGCGGCAAGCTGCCTCTCAACACGAATGGCGGCGGCCTCAGCTATATGCATTCCGGCATGTACGGCATGTACGCGCTGCAGGAAAGCGTGCGGCAAATGCGCGGCATCGCACCGGCGCAGGTCAAGGGCGCGAAGATTTCGGTGTGCCACGGCGTCGGCGGCATGTTCGCGGCGAGCGGCACGATTATTTTTACGAACGAGAAGTAAGGGCGAAGCGGCAACACAAGCATAGCGTCATTGCCGGGCTTGACCCGGCAATCCATCCGCTCGGAAGACTCTTGCGAAGATGGATGGATGCGCGGGTCAAGCCCGCGCATGACGCATCGGGTGTGGCGGCAGCCCGGCAGAACAAGGAGCACCACATGACCAAATCACTCGACGGAAAATCGATCATCGTCACCGGCGCTGGGCGCGGCATCGGCCGGGAAATCGCGCTGCTCTGCGCGGCGGAGGGCGCCAAGGTCGTGGTCAACGATCCCGGCGTCGCCGCCGACGGTTCGGGATCGAGCGCGGCGCCGGCGGAAGAAGTGGCCGAGGAGATCAAGCAGCGCGGCGGCACCGCGGTCGCCAATTTCGAGACCGTTGCCGAGGCGATCCCCGCCGGCAAGATCGTCAAAACCGCGATCGACAGCTTCGGCAAGCTCGATGGCGTGGTCAACAACGCCGGCATCCTGCGCGACGCGATCTTCCACCGCATGAGCATCGACGCCTTCGAGTCCGTGATCAAGGTGCACCTGATGGGCTCGTTCTACGTCTCGCACGCCGCCGCCCGGCTGTTCCGCGAACAGGAGAGCGGATCGTTCGTGCACTTCACCTCGACCTCCGGCCTGGTCGGCAATTTCGGCCAGGCCAATTACGCCGCGGCAAAACTCGGCATCGTCGGGCTGTCGAAATCGATCGCGCTGGATATGGAGCGGTTTCATGTGCGCTCCAACTGCGTGTCGCCGTTCGCCTGGAGCCGCCTGATCGGCACCATCCCGACCGAGACCGAGGCCGAGAAAGCGCGGGTTGCAAAAATTCAGCAGATGGGCCCGGAAAAGATCGCGCCGCTCTGCGCCTTCCTGCTCAGCGACGCGGCGAAAGACGTCACCGGCCAGATTTTCGCGGTGCGGATGAACGAGATTTTCCTGATGGGGCAATCCCGCCCCTTGCGTTCGATCCACCGCGCCGAAGGCTGGACGCCCGAGACCATCGCCGCGCACGGCATGCCGGCGCTAAAATCGTCGTTCTACAAGCTCGACCGCTCCGCGGATATTTTCAATTGGGATGCGATTTAGCGATCTCGCGCCCCGGACGCAGCGCAGCGCGTAGCCCTTGCGGAGCGGTGCGCTGCAGAGCCGGGGCCCAGCTTCTAAAGCCGGAACCGGGGTCCCGGTTCTGCGAAGCGGCATGAAGAATGCCGCATCGCGCCCGGGACACGTAAGCGACTCCGCCCGCTTTATGCCGGAATGTCGGCGCACGGTTGCCGTCCCAACGACAAAAACCATGGGAGGAAGTCATGACAAATTGTTTGAATTCGCCCGACCACAAGGCCGAACCTAAACCGGCCAGCCTCGATCGCCGCAACCTGCTGAAAACGGGAGCCGCGCTCGCCGCTACCACGCTGCTCGCACCGGACGCGCTGGCCCGCGACTTCGGCCGCGGCGCCGAGCCGCAGCGCTATCCCGATCCCGACATTGTCGTGATCGACGACAAGCGTTTCAAGGCCAAGGTCGGCAACACCGTGATCAAGCGGCTCTATACCGGATGCCTGTGGGCGGAAGGCCCGGCCTGGAATACGGTCGGCCAATATCTGGTGTGGAGCGACATCCCGAACAACCGCCAGCTCCGTTACATCGATGAGACCGGCTATATCTCTGAGCGCTTCCGCTATCCTTCCAACGAGAGCAACGGCAATACCTTCGATTTCGAAGGCCGCCAAATCACCGCCGAGCGCACCCGGCTGGTGCGGTTCGAGCACAACGGCAACCTCACGGTGCTGGCCGAGCAGGCGGGTGGCAAGCAGCTCAACGGTCCCAACGACATGGTCGTGCATCCCAACGACAAATCGATCTGGTTCACCGATCCCGGCTATGGCGCGATCAACCTCTATGAGGGCCAGCGCACCAACACCGGCTCGGTGCAGCCGTATCAGAAGGAAGCGATATACCGCGTCGACGCCACGTCCGGTCAAGTCACAAAAGTCGCCGACGATCCGTTCAAGCCGAACGGCATCGCCTTCAGCCACGACTACAAGAAGGTTTTTGTCTGCGACACCGGCATCACCCATTATCCGAACGCGAAAAATATCGTCTGGCAGTACGACCTCAATGGCGACAAGCTCTCAAATCCGCGCATGCTTGCCGACATGACCCTCGACGGCAAATCGGGTTTCCCGGACGGCCTGCGCGTCGACACCGAGGGCAACATCTGGGTCGGCGCCGGCTGGGTCGGCGATGGCTATGACGGCGTGCATATCTTTGCGCCCGATGGCGCGCGCATCGGCCAGATCCGCCTGCCCGAAACCTGCGCCAACGTCTGCTTCGGCGGCAAGAAGCGCAACCGCCTGTTCATGACCGCGAGCCAGTCGCTGTATGCGGTCTATGTCGAGACCCAGGGCGCGCATAATTGCTGAGGGTGTCGTGCCCCGGACGCGATGCAACACGTAGTGTTGCTTCGCAGAGCCGGGGCCGTAACGGGCGAAACCTCTCCACGAGTCGTCCCCGCGAAGGCGGGGACCCATACGCCGTGCCGTCTCGTTAACGCACTGTGGTTGACGCCTTTCTTCAACTCGAACGTCAGGGGTTATGGGTCCCCGCCTTCGCGGGGACGACCCGTTGAGCGTAGTCGCCTACACCTAACCGCTATTCCTCAGCCCTGCCGATATCCCGTTGATGGTGAGCTGGATGCCGCGCAGCACCTGCTCGTCGGCGGCTTCGCCGTCCGCCAACTCCTTGCGGTGCTCCTTCAGCAGCTCCACCTGCACGTGATTGAGCGGATCGAGATAGGGAAAGCGGTTGCGGATGGAGCGTTCCAGCAGCGGATTGCCCTGCAGCAGCCGGCCGTGGCCCATGATGTCCAGCAGCGTTTCGATAGACGCGTGCCATTCGCGCCGGATGCGGCCAAAAATAGTTTCGCGCAACTCCGTATCCGGCACCAGCTCGGCGTAACGCGAGGCGATGGCGATCGAACTCTTGGCCAGCACCATGTCCATATTCGACAACAGGGTGCGGAAGAACGGCCACTCGCGATACAGCTCCTGCAGGAACGGCATGCCCTTGTCGGGATGCTCGAAGATCCAGACCTCCACCGCGCTGCCGAAGCCGTACCAGCCCGGAAGCATCAGCCGGCATTGCGCCCAGCTGAACACCCAGGGAATTGCCCGGAGATCCTCGATCGCGCGGGTTTTCTTGCGCGACGCCGGCCTGCTGCCGATGTTCAGCGTGGAGATTTCGGTGATCACCGTGGACGCCCAGAAATAATCGGTAAAACCTTCGGTCTCATAGACGAGGTTGCGATAGGCCTTGCACGCCAGCGCCGACAGCTGCTCCATCGCTTCGAGATATTCGGCTGATGGAGCGCTGTGCCGCGGCTGCAGCAGGCTGGCTTCCAGGGTCGCCGCGGCAAGAATTTCCAGGTTGTTGCGGCCGACTTCGGCGTTGGAATATTTGCTGGAGATGATTTCGCCCTGCTCGGTGATGCGGATCTGTCCGTTCACGGCGCCGCCTGGCTGCGCCAGGATCGCGTCATAGCTCGGCCCGCCGCCGCGGCCGACCGAGCCGCCGCGGCCGTGGAACAGCCTCAGGCGCACATGGTGGCGCTCGAACACCTCGACCAGGCCGATCTCGGCCTTGTAGAGCTCCCAGCCCGAGGTGACGAAGCCGCCGTCCTTGTTGCTGTCGGAATAGCCGAGCATCACCTCCTGCACCGCGCCGCGGCTGTCCACCAGCCGGCGATAGTCGTGCAACGACAGCAGCCGGTCCATGATCGCGGCGGAGGCCTGCAAATCCTCGATGGTCTCGAACAACGGCACGATATTGATGGCGCTGCGGCCTTTAGGATCGACGAGCCCGGCCTCCTTCAGCAGCACCGCGACCTCCAGCATGTCCGACACGCCCTGGCACATCGAAATGATACATTGAGGGATGACCTCGGCGCCGAACCTCGCATGCGCGTTCGCTGCCTCGCGCAGCACCGCCAGTTCACCGAGCGTTTCCTCGCTGTACTTTACGAACACCGACGTCAGCGGCCGCGTGCTGCGCAGTTCGCCGGCGAGCAGCGCGACCCGCGCGTCCTCGCCCAGCGCCAGATACGATGTGCCGGGCATCGCGGCATCTACCAGCTCGGCGATCGTGCGCTCGTGCACGGCCGAATTCTGCCTGATGTCGAGGCTGGCGAGATGGAATCCGAAACATTCGGCGGCGCGGCGCAGCGAGCGCAGCCGGCCTCGCGCGATCACCCGAGAATTGTTAGCGATCAGCGAGCGGTCGAGAATGTCGAGATCGGCCTTGAACTCCTTTGCGCCGGCATAGGCCGCGGCTTCGCCGACCGGCGCGCGGCTGGTTTCGACGTCGAGTTCTAGTGCGGTCGCGGCCAGCCGGGCATAGATGCCGGACACTGCCAGCCGATAGGGCTCGCCGCTGCGATGCGGCGAGGGATCGGGCGAGCGCTCCGCGAGCGTGCGCAGTTCTTCCGAGACATCGGCGAGGTGCGCGGCCAGCGACAATTCGGCGCCCAGCGCGTGCAATTCCTCGAGATAGAACCTCAGCACCCGCGTCGACTGCATGCGCAGCGTGCCGCGCATGACCTCGGCGGTCACGAAGGGGTTGCCGTCGCGGTCGCCGCCGATCCAGCTGCCCATGCGCAGGAACGACGCCAGCTCCTGGCGCGCGGCGGTGTCACCAGGCGCATCTTCGGCGTGCAGCCGGTCTTCCAGCGTGCAGTGCAGCCGCGGCACCTCGCGCAGGAAGGTGTAGTCATAGAACGACAGACCGTTGGCGACCTCGTCCAATACGGTAAGCTTGGTCCGGCGCAGCAGGTTGGTCTGCCACAGCGTCAGCACCGCGCGGCGCAGCTGCTCCTCGCTGGCTTCGAATTCGTCAGATGTGAGGTGCATGCGCTCGCGGCGGTCCAGCAGCGCGGCGATCTCCATTTCGCGGTCGATGGTGCTCTTGCGGCGCACTTCGGTCGGGTGCGCGGTCAGTACCGGGCTGACCAGCGCGTGCCTGAAAAACTCGCGCAGCTCATTGGCGCTGATGCCGGCCTCGCGCGCATGCACCAGCGTGCGGGCAAGGGTGCCCGCGGTGCCGTTGCCGCCCTGCCCGCGCATCTGCCGGATATTGTTCTGATCCTCGGCGATGTTGGCGAGATGCGAAAAATAGCTGAAGGCGCGGACGATGCGCACCGTCTCGGCGGTCGAGAGGCTGTCGAGGATATTTTCCAGCTCGCGCCGCGCCAGCCGGTCCTCGTCGCGATGGAACCGGATCGAGGTCTGCCGGATGCGTTCGACGATGTCGAACACTTCCGCGCCCTCCTGATCGCGCACGGTATCGCCGAGAATGCGGCCCAGCAGCCGGATTTCCTCGCGCAGCCGCGCATCCGCCTCAAGGGCGGCGATCTCGTCGGCGCGATTGGTCCGTGTGTCAGGGTCGGAAGGCATGATCTGGGACGGCATGACTGGCTCCAGAAAACTGCCCGGCAAGCACAAGTCGCAAGTTTTTCGCTGCAGCGCAAGATCAAGATGGAGGCGGCGCGTTCTTACCTCTCCCTCGCAGGGGAGAGGTGACTCGCATCCACGCTCAAATCCGCCGCCCCGCCTGCTCCCAATACGGGTCGCGCAGGCGGCGCTTGAAGATCTTGCCGGAATCCTCGCGCGGCAGCCCGGTCGCAATCTCGATATGCTTCGGCACCTTGTAGTCGGCCAGCGACGTCTTGAGCTGCGCGCGGAGGGCCGCGACGTCCAGTGTCACGCCGGGCTGCGGTTCCACCACCGCCATCAGCGCCTCGCCGAATTCCTCATCCGGGATGCCGAACACCGCGCAGTCGTGCACGCCGGGAAGCGCGTGCAGCGCCGCTTCGATTTCGGCCGGATAGATGTTGACGCCGCCGGAGATAACCATGTCACGCTTGCGGTCGCAGATGAAGACATACCCGTCCTGATCGATATAGCCGACATCGCCGGATGTAATAAAACCATCGCGTTCGATCTCGGCGCGCTTGTCGGGCTTGTTGTGATAGGTGAAATCCGGATTGCCGGCGATCCGCGAATAGATCTCGCCGATCTCGCCTTGCGGCAGTATCTTGCCGTCGTCGCCGACAAAGCGCAGCTCGGCGCCCGGCGATATCCTGCCGACAGTGCCCGGCTTGTTCAGCGCGTCCTCGGAAGTGGCGAACGTAACCGCGCCGGATTCGGTCGAGCCGTAAAACTCGTAGATCACCGGCCCCCACCAGTCGATCATCGCGCGCTTCACATCGGCCGGACAGGGAGCGGCGGCGTGGATGACATGGCGCAGCGACGACATGTCGTATTTTCGGCGCACGGCCTCCGGCAGCTTCATCAGCCGGATGAACATCGTCGGCACCATGAAGATGGTATCGATCTTTTCGTCCTGGACGATGCGCAAAAATTGCTCCGGCTCGAACCGCGGCATCAGCACCAGCGCGCCGCCGAGCTTACCTGTGCGCAGCCCGAACGAATTCGGCGCCGAGTGGTACAGCGGCCCCGGCAGCAACGCGCGGACGCCGGGCCGGGTGCCGTAGATCATCGCGCGCATGCGCTCGCTCGAGGCGGCCTGCTCCGGCGTCGGCGCATGCCGCCGCACGCCCTTGGGATGGCCTGTCGTGCCCGAGGTGTAGATCATGTTCATCGGCGCCGGCAGCGTCGGGCCGTCATAAGGCTTCTGCTCAGCCAGCCAGCTTTCCAGATCGGTCGCGCCGTCGGGAGTGGCGAGATGATCCGGATCGATCTTGTAGTTCGCCAGGATTTCCGGCAGCGTCGGGGCGCTGAGCACGGTGACATCGGGCGGTATGGCATCGCGCAGCTGATGCAGCATGTCGGCATGGCCGATCAGCACCTGCGTGCCGGAATCTTTCAGCACATAGGCGATCTCTTCCGGCTTGAAATGCCAGTTGACCGGCACCGCATAGGCGCCGAGCAGCGCCACCGCATAGGCCGCCTCGATGAAGGCGACGTCATTGCGCATCAGGATGCAGACGCTATCGCCCTGGGCCACGCCGAGTTCTTGCAGGCCGCCGGCGATACGGCCGGCGCGGTCGGCGACCTCGGCGTGGGTTCGGCGCCGATCGCCGGAGATGATCCCGAGGAAGAGGGAGAATGGGGAAGTCATGGTGTTCTTCTTGAAACTTGCTCCGCCGTCATCCTGAGGCGCTCGTCGTTCTTCACGGCGAGCCTCGAAGGATCGGCCGCAAGTGCCTGCGGCCATCCTTCGAGACGCCGCGCTAAGAAGCGCGGCTCCTCAGGATGACGGCTGTGCTTAAACATCCGCAAACTTCGGCGCGCGCTTTTCCAGGTTGGCGCGTACGGCCTCGGTCTGGTTGGGCGCGCCAATCAGTTTTTGCTGCTCGACGGATTCGGCCAGCAGCGCAGGTCCCGGATCGACCGAGAGATTGTTCAGCATGCGTTTTGCGGCGCGGATGGCGTGCGGACTCTTGCCGGCGATGTCGGTTGCGACTTCCATGGCGGCGGCATGCGGGTCGTCGACGATTCGGGTGGCGAGACCGTAAGCGAGCGCTTCCTGCGCCGAGAAAATTCTTCCCGTATAGGTGAGGTCGCGCAGGATATCGTCGCGCACCAGGCTCGCCAGAATCGGCGTGCCCGCCATGTCCGGCACCAGGCCCCATTTGATTTCCATGATCGACATCCGCGCGTCGGGGCTGAGGAACCGCATGTCGGCGCCGAGCGCGAGTTGAAATCCGCCGCCGAACGCCACGCCGTGGATCGCCGCGATCACCGGCACCGGCAATTGGCGCCAGCCCCACACCGCAGCTTGCGGGAAATTGGCCGGCCCATGGGTGCGTGCGGTAAGGTCGCGCGCCTCGCCGCCGGCGACCCCGTTGCCGCCATTGGCCTTCATCGCGGCGAAGCGGCCCATGTCGAGGCCGGCGCAGAAGGCGCGGCCCTCGCCGGACAATACTACCGCCCGCAAGCCTTGCTCGCGGCTCAAGCGGTCGCAAGCGGCGACCAGCGCGTCGAACATGGCGGCGTCCAGTGCGTTCATCTTGTCGGCCCGCACCAGGCGGACATCGGCGACGCCGTCGGACATCGTGACCTTGACGCGATCTTCCATGGCAGGTTTCCTCCCTTTTTTGCCTCGTGCCCCGGACGCAGCGCAGCGCGCCGTTCTTCACGGCGTGGTGCGCTGCTGAGCCGGGGCCCAGCTTGCTTGCTGACCGGGGTCCCGGCTCTGCGGAGCGGCATGAAGAATGCCGCACCGCGTCCGGGACACGATGGTGTTTGGCGCTTTACAGAAAGGCGTCGGACGGATTTAGTCAATCAACAATAAACCGACAATTCCTTTCAGGGCGGAAGCTTTCATGTTCACCCAAAACCTTCTCGCGGGCCGGCGCATCCTCGTCACCGGCGGCGGCACCGGGCTTGGCAAGTCGATGGCGTCGCGTTTTCTCGAGCTCGGCGCCGAGGTCCATATCTGCGGCCGGCGCAAGAGCGTGTGCGACGAGACCGCGACCGAGTTGATGGATGCGTATGGCGGGCGCGTGGTGAGCCATGGCGTCGATATCCGCAACGCGCTGGCAGTCGACGAGATGATCGACGCGATCTTTACCGACGGCCCGCTCACCGATCTCATCAACAACGCCGCCGGCAATTTCATCTCGCGCAGCGAAGACCTGTCGCCGCGCGGCTTCGATGCGGTGGCCAACATCGTCATGCACGGCACGTTCTATGTCACGCACGCGGTGGGGCGGCGCTGGATCGCCGCCAAGCAGCCCGGCAATGTGGTGTCGATCACCGTGACATGGGTGCGCAACGGCTCGCCCTATGTGGTGCCCTCCGCGATGAGCAAGTCGGCCATCCACGCCATGACCATGTCGCTCGCCACCGAATGGGGCCGCTACGGCATCCGCCTCAACACTATCGCGCCCGGCGAGATCCCGACTGAAGGCATGAGCAAGCGGATAAAACCCGGCGACGAGGCCGGGGCGCGCACCAAGGCGCAAAATCCGATGGGCCGGGTCGGCCGCATGGAGGAGTTGCAGAATCTGGCAGTGTTCCTGATCTCCGGCGGCTGCGACTGGATCAACGGCGAGACCATCGCCATGGACGGCGGACAGGCGCTGGCGATGGGCGGCAACTTCTACCAGTTGCGCGACTGGTCCGACGCCGACTGGACCCAGGCCCGCGATTCGATCAAGGCGCAGAATGAAAAGGACAGGGCCGCAAGGGGGTAATGTTCCGTGCGCCGGACCCGGTGCAGCGCCTCTTGGCGGTGCGCCGCAGAGCCGGGACCCATCAACACAAATAGAACGTCATGCGCGGGCTTGACCCGCGCATCCATCGAACTTCATAAGGAATCTTGCGAGAAAGATGGATGGCCGGGTCAAGCCCGGCCATGACGCTAAGAATGGGAGAAACATGTCCGACATCGCAGACGCGCAAAACCTCGCTGATATGATACGGGCGCAGGGCAAGCTTCGCGGCTATACCACCGCCTTCGAGTTCGAAGGCCGCCGCACCAGTTTTGCGGGCCTCGATATCCATACCAACCGCGTCGCCAACGGTCTTAAAGCCCTCGGCGTCGAGCGCCACGAGCGCATCGCCTATCTCGGCAAGAACAGCGATATCTATTTCGAATTGCTGCTCGGCGCCATGAAAGCCAATGTGGTGATGGCGCCGGTGAACTGGCGGCTGGCCGGGCCGGAGATCGCCTTCATCGTCGAGGACTGCAAGGCGGCGATGCTGTTCGTTGGTCCGGAATTCATCGAACAGGTTCGCGGCATCCAGTCGCAGCTGCCCGACGTGCGCACCTTCATCACCACCGAAGGCGGCGCGCCGGACTGGCTCGACTTCGCCGCCTGGCGCGACGCGCAAAGCGGCGACGATCCGAACCTGCCGCTCGACGAAAAGGACATCGCGATCCAGCTCTATACCTCCGGCACCACCGGAAAGCCGAAAGGCGCGATGCTGTCGCATGCGAATTTTCTGGCGCTGGTGCGCACCGGCGGCGGCGAGCGGCCCGACTGGAACAGATGGTCCGAGGATGATGTCTCGCTGGTCGCGATGCCCGTGTTCCACATTGGCGGCACCGGCTGGGGCTTGACCGGGCTCTACCACGGCGCCAGGGGGGTGATCGCCCGCGAATTCGACGCGACCAAGGTGCTCGATTTTTTCGAGAACTCGAAAATCTCGAAACTGTTCATGGTGCCTGCGGCGATGCAGTTCGTGGTGCGGCAGCCGCGGGCACGCGAGATGGATTTCTCGCGGCTGAAATACATGCTCTACGGCGCCTCGCCGATTCCGGCGGCGCTGCTGAAGGAATGCATCGAAGTGTTCAAATGCGGCTTCGTGCAGCTGTACGGCATGACCGAAACCACCGGCAGCATCGTCGCACTGCCGCCGGAGGATCATGTCGAAGGGCTGGACCGCATGCGCTCGGCCGGCAAGGCCTTGCCCGGGGTCGAGCTCGCAATCCTCGATGCCCAGGGCAACAAATTGCCTCCCGGCGAAGTCGGCGAGATCGCGACACGCTCCGGCTCCAACATGGCCGGCTACTGGAATCTGCCGGAGGCCACCGCCAAAACGCTCGACAAGGATAACTGGCTGCGCACCGGCGATGCCGGCTACCTGGACGAGGACGGCTATCTCTACATCCAAGACCGCATCAAGGACATGATCATCTCCGGCGGCGAGAACATCTACCCCGCCGAGGTCGAGAGTGCGATCTGCGATCATCCCGACGTCGCCGAAGTCGCCGTGGTCGGCGTGCCCGACGAGCAGTGGGGCGAAGCGGTCAAGGCCATCGTGGTGATGAAGTCCGGCAAGACCGCGACACCGGCCGAGATCATCGGCTTCACCCGCACGCGTATCGCCGGCTTCAAGACGCCAAAGACAGTGGATTTCATCGAAGCTTTGCCGCGCAACGCCTCGGGCAAAATCTTGCGCCGGCACCTGCGCGATCCGTATTGGGCGGGCAAGGATCGGCAGGTAAATTGAGAAGGCTCGTGTCCCGGGCGCGATGCAGCGCGTAGCTCTTGCGAAGCGCTGCTTCGCAGAACCGGCCAAACGCCGTGCTTTGTAACGGCCCGGCTCTACAGCGCACCGCTCCGCAAGGGCTACGCGCTGCGCTGCGTCCGGGACACGAGAGTTTTCCGCGTCATACGCGGGCTTGACCCGCGTATCCATCACTCTTCGTAAGAAGCATTTTCCGAAGAGGATGGATGGCCGGGTCAAGCCCGGCCATGACGAGTGGAGAGGTGCTACCTGCAGGGCGCGCCTCTCACCGCTTCCCTGCCCCCATATAGCCGAACAGGAATCCCGCCACCTTGCGCTTCTGGATTTCCTCGCTGCCTTCGGTGATGCGGTAGCGGCGGTGGTGGCGGTAGATGTGCTCGAACGGCTTGTGGCGCGAATAGCCCATGCCGCCGTGGACCTGCATGGCGCGGTCGGCGGCTTCGCAGCACAGCCGGTTCGCCCAGAAATTGCACATCGACACCTTGTCGGACAGCGTATGCTCGACCTCGGCCTGCGTCAGCTGGTCCATCTCCCACGCGGTCTTGCGAATCAGCAGCCGCAGCATTTCCACCTGGGTCGCCAGCTCCACCAGCGGCCACTGGATCGCCTGGTTTTCGGCCAGCGCGCGGCCGAACGGCTTTCGCTCGCGCGCGTATTTCACGCTCTCCTCGATGCAATAGACCGCCGCTCCGAGCGAACTGGCGGCCTGCCGGATGCGGTTCTCATGCACAAAGCACTGCGCCAGCGACAGCCCGCGGCCGACCTCGCCGAACAGCGCATCCTCCGGCACGAACACATCGGTGAAGGACACCCGCGGATGATCGGTTGGCATGTTGAAGGTCCACATGTATTCCTCGACCTTCACGCCCGGCGACTTCGCCGGCACCAGGAAACAGGTGATGCCGCGCGCGTCGCCGTCGTTACCGGAGGTGCGGGCGAACAGCGCGCAGTGGGTCGCCACATGCATGCCGGTGGTCCACATCTTCTGGCCGGCGATCACCCAGCCCTTGACGTTGTCGCGTGCCGCAGGTTGCGCTCTGGTTTCCATGTGGGTCGCATCCGAGCCGTGCTCGGGCTCGGTGAGGCCGAAGGTAATGCGATATTTGCCGGTGATCGAACCTTCGATCATCACCTTCTGCTCGTCGCTGCCGTAGCGATCGAGCATGGTCACAAGCGGCAGATTGCCCACGATGGAGTGCTCGTTCTGCAGATCGTTGTGCAGACCGAGTCCCTTCGCGGCAAAATGCTCGCGAATGACAGCCATCCATAGATTGGAGCCGGCCTTGCCGCCATATCGCTTTGGGAGCGCGAAGCGCAAATGTCCTGCAGCGTCGGCGAGATTTTTGACCCGCCGCAGCAGCGCCTCCCATTCATGCCGCGGCAGGCCGCCGTTTTCAAAATCGGTGCGCGCCCATTCGCGGCGGTGATCGAAGAAGCGGATATTGTCGTCGGCGTCCTCGATCGGCTTGATCTCGCGTGCGATGAAGCGGTCGAGCTCGTCGAGATAGTCGACGAGATCAGCGGGCAGAGAAAAATCCAAGGCGGTCTCCCGGATATATTCTTGTTTCGTTGGATCGATTAAGGTGAGAAGCCAAACGTTAGTCAAGCACGCCGGCCCTCATCTTGAGGAGGCGCACTTGCGCCGTCTCGAAGGATGAGATGTTCTATGCTCCCTCATGGTTCGAGACGCGCGCAAGAGCGCGCTCCTCACCATGAGGTCAACAATACGGAGTAAACATGGACCTGAAATTCTCCAAGGTAACGCGCAAGGGACCGATCACCATCGTGACGCTGTCGCGTCCCGAGGTTTATAACGCGCTGCACACCGACGCGCATTTCGAACTCAACAAGGTATTCGACGAATTTTGCGCCGATCCGGAGCAATGGGCCGCGATCGTCACCGGCGCCGGCGACAAGGCGTTCTGTGCCGGCAACGACCTGAAATGGCAGGCGGCAGGAGGCAAGCGCGGCTGGGACAAGGGCGGTTTTGCCGGCCTCACCTCACGCTTCGATTGCGACAAGCCGATCATCGCCGCGGTCAACGGCGTCGCCATGGGCGGCGGGTTTGAGATCGCGCTCGCCTGCGACCTCATCATCGCCTCGGAGAATGCCAGGTTCGCGCTGCCGGAGCCGCATGTCGGCCTCGCCGCGCTTGCCGGCGGCTTGCAGCGATTGCCGCGCCAGATCGGGCTGAAACGCGCGATGGGCATGATCCTGACCGCGCGCCATGTCACCGCCCGCGAAGGCCACGAACTCGGCTTCGTCAACGAGGTGGTGCCGCAGGGCGAGGCGCTGGCCGCGGCGGAGCGCTGGGCCGAGAGCATCTGCAAGAACTCGCCGATGTCGATCCGCGCCTCCAAGCAGGCGATCCGGATGGGCATGGCGGTGTCGCTGGAGCAGGCGATCGCCGAGCAGCGCGATTATCCCGCGGTCAAGGCGATGGCGGCGTCGCAGGACTACATCGAGGGCCCGAAAGCGTTCTCGGAAAAACGCGCGCCGAAATGGCTGGGGAGATAGGTCTCGTGTCCCGGGCGCGATGCGGCATTCTTCATGCCGCTTCGCAGAACCGGGACCGCACGAGGCACCGGCGTTTGGTACGGCCCCGGCTCTGCAGCGCACCGCTTCGCGAAGAGCTGGGCGCTGCGCTGCGTCCGGGACACGCAACTACTTCTCCAGCTCCCTCCGATACGCCGCATAATTCGGCTGATCGACCGCGAGCTTATCCATCGTGGTCTGCCACAGATGCTCGGCGAGCCCCGGCGTTTGCAGATCGGCTTCGCCGCTGGCAATCTTATCGGCCAGCGCGCGATTGAGTTCGCCGAGCGAACCCTGTGTGCCTAACAGTTGTGCCAATCGCTCAGTCTCCGCCGCATCGCTGCCATGCTCGAACGCGAGCTGCCGCGTCACCAGATCGAGCGCGTTGATCGCGACCCGCAGCTTGAACGCGCTATGCCCGCTGATTGAAGGCGTGATATCGTTCCGCAAAAAATCCGCAACTGCCTTGATCAACTCAGTGGGTGTCGGTTCGTCCTGCATCCTACTTTCCTCGCGGTGCGAGCAGCCGCAACAGATCGATTTCGGTCTCCGACGAACGCCGCCCGATCATCGCGCGTTCCATCGAATGGTCGGGACCGAGGCGAAAGCGCTGCATCATGCCGCAGCACATGATACCCCAGCGCAGCGTGCCCATCACTTCCCAGAAGTTTACGCGCGATGCATCGACGCGTCCGCCGGCCGCCTCATAGCCCGCGAACAGCTCCTCGCGCGACCCAAAACCCCCGACCGGCTTGTCGATCTCGCCAAAGCGCCATGAGTTGACGCAGATCCAGCCCAGATCTTCCATCGGATCGCCTATATGGGCCAACTCCCAGTCCAGCACCGCGCGCACGCCGTCGGGACCGACGATGAGATTGCCATGGCGAAAATCGCCGTGCACCAGTGTCGCCTGTCCGGAGGGACCCGGATCGTGGTCGCGCAGCCAGCGCAGCGCCAGTTCGAACACCGGGCGCGGCCAATCGAAACTGCGGTACTCATGCCCCAACTGGGCGATTTCCGTAGCCGCCGTCATGGGGCGAAGTTGAGGCAACTCCGGCCGCGCGATGCCGTGGATGGCTGCGAGAACGCCGCCGCATTGGCGCGCGAGCCTTGGCCGCACCTTGGCGAATTTCTGGTCGCGCAGGATCTTGCGCGGGATGGTTTCGCCTTCGACCCGTTCCATGATGAAGCCGGTGCCGAGTTCGTCGTGCGGCTGCAGCACATGCAGCACCTTGGGCGACGGCACGCCGGCGACATAAGCGAGCCGCATCAGCGTGGCCTCGACGTTCAACCCGGCCGCGCGCGTTGGCGCAGCGCCATAGCCCGGCGGGGCGCGGCGCAGGATCGCGCCGACATTGCCGCTGGGATGCACGATGTCGAACGACCAGGTTTCCTGGCTGGCGCCGCCGGAAAGCCGCGTCGGGCCGATCACGCCGGCAGCGCCCGGACACCACGCGGCAACGCAACGCCTCAACAGTTCTTCGATGCTGGCGGCCAAATTCTATTTGCCTTTGAATTTTGCCGGACGCTTCTCGAGAAAGGCCGTAACGCCCTCCTTGAAATCCGCCGCAGAGCCCGCCTCGCGCTGCAACTGCTGTTCGAGATCGAGTTGCTCCTCGAACGAATTGCCGGGGCTCTCCCAATACAGCCTGCGGATCAGCGACAATGCAACGGTGGGGCCGTTCGCCAGTTCGTGCGCGAGCTTCATAGTCTCGTCCATCAGCGCCGCATCGTCGTAAACCCGGTTGACAAGGCCCCATTCCAGCGCCTTTTCCGCAGGCAACCTTTCGCCCATCAGCGACAGCTCGACGGCGCGCGCCTTGCCGACCAGCCGCGGCAGCAGCCAGGTCGATCCGCAATCGGGCACCAGCCCGATACGGCGGAACGCCTGCAGGAAGTAGGAGGATCGCGCGCAGAGAATCATGTCGCCCATCAGGGCGATGCTCATGCCGGCGCCGGCCGCCGGTCCGTTGACCGACGTCACGATCGGACAATGCAGGTTTCTCAAGCGGCGCAGGAATGGATGATACGCGGTCTCAAGCGCTGCGCCGGCGTTGTTGCGGCCTCCCGGCTTGGCATTGCCGCGGCCCTGCAGATTGGCGCCGGTGCAGAACGCGCGTCCGGCGCCGGTAATGACGAGGCATCGCACCTCGGCCTTGCGGTCGTCGATGGCGTCGAGCGCCTCGCTTAAGCCCCCCAGCATTTCCATCGACACCGCGTTCATCACCTCCGGATGGTCGAGTTTCAGGATGGTGACCGGCCCGTCGAAATCGACCGTGACGTGCTTGAATTGCATTGGTTTCCTCATGTGTGATCCGCGGTTGGACGCCGCGGCGAGATTGGATGTCGACCGCCATATTTGATTTTTGAGACGCCGTTGTCCATGGTTGGAATTGATCGATTCAACCAAAACGGGAACGTCCATGAGCATTTTCGACCTGACCGGCCGCGTGGCCATCATCACCGGCGGCAATGGCGGCATCGGCCTCGGCATCGCGCAGGCCCTGGCCGAAGCCGGATGCAGCGTCTCGATCTGGGGCCGCAACGCGGAGAAGAACAGCGCCGCCGCGGCCTCGATGGCCAGCGCGCCGGGCAAGGTCGAAACGCACATCTGCGACGTCAGCGACCCCGCATCGGTGAAAGCGGCGATGGCCGAGACGCTGGAAAAATTCGGCCGCGTTGACGGCTGCTTTGCCAATGCCGGCATTGGCGGCGGCGGCCGCCACGCCTTCATCGACCGCACCGAAGAACAATGGCGCACGATGTTCGCTACCAACCTCGACGGCGTGTTTCATGTGTTCCGGGCCGCCGCGCGCCACATGACCGAGCGCGCCAATGCCGGCGACAAGTTCGGCCGGCTGGTCGCAACCTCCAGCCTCGCCTCGCTGTTCGGCACCGCGCGCAACGAACACTACGCCGCGACCAAGGCCGCGATCAACGCGCTGTGCCGGGCGCTCGCGGTGGAGCTGGCGCGTCACGGCGTCACCTCGAACGCGATCCTGCCGGGCTGGATCAGGACCGACATGACCGTGCGCGTGCTTAACGACGACAAATTCGCCGGCGCGGTGATGCCGCGGATTCCGATGCGCCGTTTCGGCGAGCCCAGCGACTTCGGCGGCATCGCGGTCTACCTGATGAGCAAGGCGTCGTCGTATCACACCGCCGACACTTTCGTGATCGACGGCGGATACACGGCGTTTTAGCATGCGTGCCCCGGACGCAGCGCAGCGCGCAGCTCTTCGCGAAGCGGTGCGCTGCAGAGCCGGGGCCCCGGTTTGTACAAGGAAGGAAACCGGGGTCCCGGCTCTGCGGAGCGGCATGAAGAATGCCGCACCGCGTCCGGGACACGGGTTCACGACGACGCCGCCATCCTCGTCCGCTCCGCCGGCGTCATTGCAAAACCCTGATATCCCTTTGCCGCGACGTCGTTGCAGATCTGGCGGTAGACGCCGACGCCCCCGATATAGGGCATGAAGATCTGCGGCTTGCCCGGGATATTGGCGCCCATGTACCACGAGTTCGCCTGCGGATAGAGCGTGCCGTGCGCGACCTCGTTGACATGCGCGACCCAACTGTCCTCGGCATCCCTGCCGGCTTCCATCGCATCGAGATCGCGCTCGCGCATATAGCCGATGCAATCGGTAATCCAGTCGACATGCTGCTCGATCGAGACCATCATGTTGCTCAGCACCGACGGGCTGCCGGGACCGGTGATGATGAACAGATTGGGAAAGCCGGCACTCATCAGGCCGAGATAGGTGCGCGGACCTTCGGCCCATTTCTGATTGAGCGTTTGTCCAGCGCGGCCGCGGATATCGATCCTCGCCACCGACCCCGTCATCGCATCAAAACCGGTCGCCAGCACCAGCGCATCGACCTCGTAGGTCTCATCGGCGGTGCGAACTCCATTCGGCAAAATCTCCTTGATCGGGTTGGACTTGATATCCACCAGCGTCACATTCGGGCGATTGAAGGCGGCGAAATAATCGCTGTCGATGCAGATGCGTTTGGTGCCGATCGGATGGCTGTTCGGCTGCAGCAGCTTGGCGGTCTCGGGATGCTCGACGATCTCCGCGATTTTTCCACGGACGAAATCGGCGGCGGTGTCGTTGGCCGCCTGGTCGAGGGCGAGGTTGTTGTAGACCGACATGAAGGTGAGGCCGCCGCGGGTCCAGCGCTGCTCGTATCTGGCGCGCCGCTCGTTGTCGCCATCGTCGAGCGCGCCGCGGTCGGGCATGTCGGTGTAGATGCCGTTGCGGGCCTCCTCGCGTGCAAAGCGCCGGATTTCCGGATAGTTCGAACGGAATTCCTCGCGTTCTTCCGCCGTCAGCGCGGCGTTGCGCGCGGGAATGCTGAAATTCGCGGTGCGCTGGAACACCGTAAGGTGACTGGCCTGCTCGGCGATCACGGGCACCGACTGGATTCCCGACGATCCGGTGCCGATCACGCCGACGCGCAGGCCGCTGAAATCCACCGGCTCATGCGGCCAGTGCCCGGTGTGATAGACCTTGCCCTTGAAGTCGGCGAGACCCTCGATATCGGGCATCCGCGCATTCGACAGGCAGCCGGTGGCGAGGATCACGAACTGCGCCGATACCGTCTTGCCGTCGGACGTCGTCACCGACCATCGATTGGCGCTTTCATCGAACACCGCGGACTCGACACGCGTGCTGAACTGGATGTCGCGCCGCAGGTCGAAGCGGTCGGCGACGTGGTTGGCGTATTTGAGAATCTCCGGCTGCGGCGCGTAGCGCTCGCTCCAGTCCCATTGCTGCTGCAGTTCGTCGGAGAACGAGTAGGAGTACTGCATGCTCTCGACGTCGCAGCGCGCGCCGGGATACCGGTTCCAGTACCAGGTGCCGCCGACGCCATCGCCCTGTTCATACACCCGCGCCGAGAGCCCCAATCCCCGCAGACGATGCAGCATGTACATTCCGGCAAAGCCCGCGCCGACCACAACGACGTCGAACTGGTCCGCGCTGCGGTTCGGGCTGGAACTGGGCTGCAAGGCAGGCATCGGTTCGTGCTCCCTGATCTGGAATTCTCGACTTTGTCGATACAATTCAACCCGACGCACCAAAGCGCAAGAGCCAAATCGGCTATCCCGGTCTGCATATCAGGCAAGGGGACCCAGGTTGCCGCAGCCATCACCGTCATCCTGAGGCGCTCGCCCTCCTGGGGCGAGCCTCGAAGGATAGCCGCAGGCGCTCGTGGCGATCCTTCGAGACGCCGCGCAAGAGCGCGGCTCCTCAGAATGACGGCAGAGCTTGCTGCGCTTGGCACAGGCGGCCATGATGCGCTAGCGTGACGATGAATCCGTCACGCTAGATGGACTGTTGCAAAAGACTGCAGGGAGCAAACTGGATCATGAAATCGCCGATCTGCGACCTGCTCGGGATCGAATTTCCCTTGCTCGCCTTCAGCCATTGCCGCGATGTGGTCGCGGCCGTCAGCCGCGCCGGCGGCTTTGGCGTGCTCGGCGCGACGGCCCATACGCCGGAAACCGTCGAGCAGGAGCTGAAATGGATCGACGATCACGTCGACGGCAAGCCCTATGGGCTGGACGTGCTGATCCCTGAAAATATTTCCACGGCGGGCGAAAAGGACGTCACCTGGAAAAGCCTCGAAGCCCGGGTGAGGCCGGAGCATCGAGCTTTCACCCGCAACCTCCTGAAGAAATACGGCGTCGAATTGGCCACCACCAACGTCGCCGACAATGCGCCGCAGCCGTTCGACGCGCAATGCGCGATGGAGGTGCTGGACACAGCCTTCACCCATCCGATCCGGCTGATCGCCAACGCGCTCGGCGTGCCGCCGAAGGCGATGATCGAGATCGGCAGGAAGCACGGCGTGCCGGTGGCGGCACTGGTCGGCGCCAAGGAGCACGCGATCCGCCAGGTCGCGGCCGGCGTCGACATCCTGGTGGCGCAGGGCACCGAGGCCGGCGGCCACTGCGGCGAGGTTTCGACCATGGTGCTGGTGCCGGAAGTGATCAAGGCGGTCAAGGCGATCCGCGACGTGCCGGTGCTGGCCGCGGGCGGCATCATGACCGGACGGCAGATGGCGGCGTGCATGGCGATGGGCGCGGCCGGCGTCTGGACCGGCTCGGTGTGGCTCGCCACGGTGGAGTCCGAGACTACCGAGATTTTCCGCGAGAAGATGATTGCGGCGTCCTCGCGCGACGCGATCCGCTCCAAGGGCCGCACCGGAAAACCGGCGCGGCAGCTGCGCTCGGTCTGGACCGACGCATGGGATCGCAGCTCCGATAGCCCCGGCGCGCTGCCGATGCCGCTGCAAAGCATCATCAGCCGCGACGCCTTCAATTCGATCGATCGCTCTGCCGCGTCAGGCAATACCGCCGCGCGCGACCTTGTCAGCTATTTCGTCGGCCAGGGCGTCGGCCTGATCGACAGCGTCAAATCCGCCGGCGCCGTGGTGCAGGAATTCAAGGAGGATTTTGCCGACGCGATCGAGCACATGAATGCGCTGGTGGCGGAATAGCCACCGGCCCTCATGGTGAGGAGCGCGCTCTTCGCGCGTCTCGAACCATGAGCGACACACATCTCATCCTTCGAGACGCGGCCAAGAGGCCGCCGCTCCTCAGGATGAGGTTCTGAGTACTCTTGAGCGGTGAAGAACAAAAATGGCGAACGCGCATTCCCCTGTCCCAGACGATCGCATTCCCGTCATCGTCGGCGTCGGCGAAATCGCCGATCATCCAACTGAGCTGACCGCGGGCCTCGAACCGCTGGCGCTGCTTGAAGCCGCGGTAAAACGCGCGGCAGAGGATGCCGCGGCGCCGTTGCTCGGCGAGATCGACTCGCTCGACGTTGTGAATTTTCTGAGCTGGCGCTACCGCGACCCGGAGCAACTGCTCGCAGCCCGGCTCGGCATCAAGCCATCGCACTGCTTTTACGGTCCGGTCGGCGGCGAGAGCCCGATCCGCTATCTGCACGAAGCAGCGCAGCGCATCGCCCGCGGCGAGACCAAGGTCGCCGTGGTCTGCGGCGCCGAGGCGCAGTCGACCGCGACCAAGGCCGAGCGCGCCAAAATCACGCTGCCATGGACACCGTTCGCCCACGACGTGCCCGAACCGAAGCGCAGCGCGACGTTCCAGAAGCCGATGGCCGTGACGCTCGGCGTGTTCAGGCCGATCACGGTCTACCCGCTTTACGAGGCGGCGACTTCAGCGCATTGGGGTCAGACACCGCGCGAAGCGCTGGTGGAATCCGGCGAGTTGTGGTCGCGCTATTCGGACGTCGCAGCCGGCAATCCCCAATCCTGGATGAAGCGCGCGGTGCCGGCGGACGTGATCACGACGCCCTCGCCCGACAACCGGCTGATCGCTTGGCCCTATACCAAACTGATGGTAGCGAACCCGACCGTCAACATGGGCGGGGCCTTGCTGATGACATCGTTGGGACGCGCGCGAGCCGCCGGGATCGCTGAGGAGCGCATGATCTACATCCATGGCGGCGCTTCGGCCGAGGAGCCGCGCGATTATCTGATCCGTGACCAGTTTTACGAAAGCCACGCCCAGAATGCCGTGCTTGGCGCGGTGCTCGACATGGCCGGCGGCGATGGCCGGGCATTCGACGCGATCGAACTCTACAGCTGCTTTCCCGTCGTTCCCAAAATGGCGCGGCGAACGCTGGGGCTGGGCGCCGATGTGCAGCCGACGGTAACCGGCGGCCTCACCTTCCACGGCGCGCCGCTCAACACCTACATGACTCACGCGGCCTGCGCGATGGTGCGCAAGCTGCGCCGCGGCGCAAAACTCGGCCTGCTCTACGGCCAGGGCGGCTTCGTGACAAAACATCACGCGCTGGTGCTGTCGCGGCAGGCGCCGCGGGAGCCGCTGGCGCTGGACACCAGCGTGCAGGCGGAGGCGGATCGTCGTCGCGGCGAGGTGCCGGATTTTGTGACCGAAGCCGACGGCCAAGCCACCGTCGAAAGTTTTACGGTGCTCTACGGCGGCCGTAACGGCGATGTCGAGCACGGCGTGGTGATGCTGCGCACCGCCGACAACGCCCGCGCGCTGGCCCGTGTGCCCGCGCGAGATGGCGCGACGCTGGCGCATCTGACGAACATGGACCGTACGCCGGTGGGATCAAAGGGCGACATCGTCGGCGCGGATGACGGAATATTGGAGTGGCGGGTGAGTTGATCCCGTGTCCCGGACGCGGTGCGGCATTCTTCATGCCGCTCCGCAGAGCCGGGACCGTATCAAACACCACCGTCATTGCCGGGCTTGACCCGGCAATCCATCTTCTTCGAAAGATTCTTGCGAAGAGGGATAGATGCGCGGGTCAAGCCCGCGCATGACAAAGGGTAGACGTGCGTGACGGCCCCGGCTCTGCTGCGCACCACGCCGCGAAGAGCGGCGCGCTGCGCAGCGTCCGGGGAACGGGGCCCTACTTCTCCGACACCTTCTTCGGCTCGCTGCCTTTGCCGCCGGCGACGCGGACCTGATCGCCGTCGGCGATGCCGTCCGGGGGTGCTATGATGATGCGGTCGTCGGGGGAGACGCCCGATGCCAGCTCGATATCGCGGCCGAGATCGCGGGCGATGGTCACGGTCTTGAACAGCACCTTGTCGTCCACACCGACGGTGGCGACGCGCAGGCCGTCCTTGTTGAAGATCAGCGCACTGGCGGGAATATGCAGCGGCACCGCGTCGCGCTGCAGGCTCAGTTTGACGTTGGCATAGCCGCCCGGCATCAGCTCGCTCTTGGCATTGTCCAGCGCAAGCTGCATCCGTGTCGTGCCGGAGGAGACATCGACCGATTGCGACGAGGCCTCGACCGTCGCCGCAAACGTCCGGGTCGGATATTCCGGCATCGAGATGATGGCCTTGGCGCCGATCCTGATCGCCGGCACATAGCTCTGCGGCACGTTGACATAGACCCTAAGCTTGCTGATGTCCGAGATCACGAACATCGCGGGGCCAGTGCCGCCGCCGGCGTTGATCAGGGCGCCGACGTCGGTATCGCGCGCAGTGACCACGCCGTCGAACGGCACGGTGATCTTCTTGTAGCCGGCCAACGCTTCCAGCCGCTCGACATTGGCCTGGCCGGAATTGACCGCGGCCTTCTTGTTGGAGAGGTCGGCGGTGCGCTCGTCGATTTCCTGCATCGAGACGAAATTCGACGCCAGCAGCGAGCGGCGGCGGGTCAGCGTCGCCTCCGACAGTTTCGCGCTGGCCTGCTGGCTGGCGAGGTCGGCCCTCGCCTGCAACAATTGCTGGTCGAGGTCCGGCGCCTCGATTTCGGCGATCGCCTGCCCGGCCTTCACCTGCGCGCCGATATCGGCGTTCCAGGTCTTCAGGTAGCCGCTGACGCGCGCGTAGATCGGCGCGCGCTGATAGGCCTCGAGCCGGCCCGGCAGATCGAGCGTCGCGTTGAGCACCCGCGCGTCCGGCAGGGTCACCGCGACCGTCGGAATAGCCTGGGTGTCGGTCCATTCCCGCAATTTTGCGCTGGAATCTTCGCGGGCCCGGATACCCGTCACCACGATCAGCACGGCGGCGATGCAGGCGACCACGCCAAAAATGCCCAACTTCCGGCGCGACACCGGCGAGCTGTTTTCAGTGGGCATGCGAAATCTCCGGTGCGGCGGCGTCTTTGGCGCCTTGCTTCTTGTGTACCATACTAAACACCACGGGGACGAACATCAGCGTCGCAATCGTTGCAAAAATCAGTCCGCCGATCACGGCGCGGCCAAGCGGCGCGTTCTGCTCGCCGCCCTCGCCGAGGCCCAGCGCCATCGGCGCCATGCCGATGATCATCGCCAGCGCCGTCATCAGCACCGGGCGGAACCGGACGAAGCCGGCCTCCAGCGCCGCCGCGACGGGATCGCCGAGCTCCGCATAGCGCTCACGGGCAAAACTGATCACCAGCACGCTGTTCGCGGTGGCGACGCCCATGCACATGATGGCGCCGGTCAGCGCCGGCACCGACAGCGTGGTCTGGGTCGTGAACAGCATCCAGACAATGCCGGCAAGCGCCGCCGGCAGCGCGGAAATGATCACGAAGGGATCGGACCATGACTGGAAGTTCACCACGATCAACAGGTAGATCAGCACGATGGCGGCGAGCAGCCCGAACAGCAGGCCGGAAAACGCGCTGTTCATGGTCTGCACCTGGCCGAGCAGCACAACCGACGAACCCTTGGGCACCTCTTTCGCGGTTTCGTCGATCGCTTTTTTGACGTCGGCCGCGACCGCGCCGAGATCGCGGCCCTGCGGCGTGGCATAAATCTGCACCATGGACACGATGTCGTATTGCGACACCACCGCGCTGGATGTGGACCGCTTGATATCGGCGATGCCGCCCAAAATGGGCGACTGAGGAATGCCGGCCGCGGTGACCGGCAAGGACTGCAAGGCGCCGAGCGAGTCGACCTGGTATTGCGGCGTCTGCATCACGATCGAATACGACACGCCGTTATCAGGGTTGAGATAATAGGTCGGTGCGACTTGGGCGCTGCCGGCGAGATTGACGACCAGGCTGTTGGTGACGTCGCGCTCGGTCAGGCCGACATACTGCGCGCGGGTGCGGTCGACGTCGATGTTGAACGTCGGATTGTTGGGCGATTGCTGGATGCGCGCATCCGCGATGCCCGGAATCCGGCGGATGCGATTGAGCAGCTTGTTGGCATAGGTATAGTTCGCAGCCAAATCGGCGCCGCGAATTTGCAGGTCGATTGGCGCCGGCGCGCCGAAATTCAGGATCTGGCTGACGATGTCGGCCGGCAGGAAGGCAAATTGCATGCCCGGAAACAGACGCGGCAATTGTTCGCGCAACGCCTGGACGTGTTCGTCGGTCGGCCGGTGGCCTTCCTTCAGCTTGATCTGGATGTCGCCGTCCGCCGGGCCGATCACGCCGGTGTTGTTGTAGGTCATGTTGATGCCGCTGATCGGCATGCCGATGTTGTCCGCCAGCGTCTCGATCTCGTTCGGAGGGATGATCTTGCGGATCGCCTTCTGGATATCGGCGAACTGGTTGGCGGTTTCCTCGACCCTCGTGCCGACCTGGGTGCGCACATGCATCAGGATGCCGCCGGCATCGACCGAGGGAAAGAAGTTGCGGCCGAGATACGGCACCAGCAGGAACGACACGCCGACGAAGCTCAAGAATCCGATCACGAAGATCGGCCGCCGGGTCAGCGCCAGTGACAACAAATCGCGGTAGCCGCCGCGGAACCGCTCGAAACGCGCCTCGAAGCCGCGCTGGAACCGGACCAGCGGATTGCGCGACGGCGGCGGCCCTTCGCCTTCGGCGTGGTGCACATGCGGCCGCAGCAGATATTTCGCCATGGTCGGCACCAGCGTGCGCGACAGGATGAACGACCAGATCATGGCGAACATCACAGCTTCGGCCATCGGTACGAACAAGAAGCGCGCGACGCCCTGCAGGAAGAACATCGGCACGAACACGATGCAGATGCACAGCAGCGAGACGAAGGCCGGGGTCACGATCTGCCGCGCCCCGTCCATGATCGCGGGCTCGACTTCCTTGCCCTGCTCGAGATGATAATTGATGTTCTCGATCGTCACCGTGGCGTCGTCGACGAGGATGCCGACCGCAAGGGCAAGGCCGCCCAGCGTCATGATGTTGAGCGTCTCGCCGATTGCCGACAGCATGATGATGGCGCCGAGCACGGAGAGCGGAATCGACACCGCGATGATCACCGTCGAGCGCCAGCTTCCGAGAAACAGCAGGATCATCACGCTGGTCAGCAGCGCGGCGATCACGCCTTCATTGGCGACGCCGGTGATCGCGCCGCGCACGAACAACGACTGGTCGGCGATGAAGCCGATCTTGAGCGCTTCGGGCAACGCGTCCTTGACGTCGATTACCTTCTGCTTGATGCCGGCGATGATATCCAGCGTCGAGATCGAGCCGGCCTTCAGCACCATCATCAGCACCGAGCGGTTGCCGTCGACGTGAACGATGTTGGTCTGCGGCGGATTGCCGTCGCGCACGCTGGCGACGTCGCGGACATAGACCATGGCGCCGTTGACGGTCTTGATCGGCAGGTTGCCGAGGTCTTCCATCTTCAGGGGCGAATTGTTGAGCTGGATTACGTATTCGAAGCCGCCGATCTTCTGCGAGCCGACCGGCGTGATCAGGTTCTGCGCGGCGAGCGCATTGGCGACGTCCTGTCCGGACAGCCCGCGCGCCTGCAGCGCCGTGGAATTGAGGTCGATCTGCACCTGGCGCTGCTTGCCGCCGAACGGATATGGGATCGCCGCACCGGGCACGGTGACCAGCGGCGTGCGAAGTTGATTGATGCCGATATCGGCGAGGTTCTGCTCGGTCAGGCCTTCGCCTGATAGCGCGACCTGGATGATCGGCACCGTGGAGGCGCTGTAATTGAGGATCAGCGGCGGCGTGGCGCCGGGCGGCATCTGCTTGAGCAGCGTCTGCGAGATCGCGGTGACCTGGGCGTTGGCGGTCTGGATGTTGACGTTCGGCTGGAAGAAAATCTTGATGATGCCGATGCCGTTGTAGGAATTGGCGACGATGTGCTCGATATCGTTGACCGTGGTGGTCAGCGCGCGCTGGAACGGCGTGGTGATGCGCCCGGCCATCTGGTCCGGCGGCAGGCCGGTGTAGTTCCAGACGACGCCGATCACAGGAATCCGGATGTCCGGAAAGATGTCGGTCGGCGTGCGCAGTGCGGCCAGCGGTCCGATGATCAGGAGCAGCAGCGCCAGCACGACGAAGGTATAGGGCCGGCTCAGGGCGATGCGGACCAGCGCGATCATGAAACAGGCATTCCTCGGGCGGGCGAACGGGCCTCGGGACTCGCGGGCGCCGGCAATTCGCCCGCGCTGATGTACCCGAACTTGCCGGAAAATGCCAATATCCGGCGTTCATGAGGCTATGCAATCGACCGGTATCTTAACGCCGGGGACCTTCCAGGGGAACTCTCACGAAGTTTGATGGGTGTCCCGGGCGCGATGCAGCGCGTAGCCCTTGCGAAGCGCTGCTTCGCAGAACCGGGACCCCGGTTTCTTCGGGCAGCAAGCAACCGTGCCCCGGCTCTGCAGCGCACCACGCCGCCAAGCGCGGCGCGCTGCGCTGCGTCCGGGGCACGCGGGTCCTAAACCTCCAGCTTGTCGCCGCCCTTGAGGTCGAGAATCTCCCGCGCCTCGTCCGAGGTTGCGACCTCAAGTCCCAGCCCCTCGATGATCTTGCGCGCCAGCGTCACCTGCTCGGCGTTGGAGGCGGCCATCCGGCCCGGCGCGGCCCACAGCGAATCCTCAAGGCCGACGCGGATGTTGCCACCCATCGCGGCGGCCATCGCCGCGATCGGCAGCTGGTTGCGCCCGGCTCCGAGCACCGACCAGACGAACTTGTCGCCGAACAGCCGGTCAGCGGTGCGCTTCATGTGCAGCACGTCCTCAGCGTGAGCGCCGGTGCCGCCCTGCAGGCCGAACACCGTCTGCACGAACAGCGGCGGCTTCACCAGGCCCTGCTGCAGGAAGTAATCGAGATTGTAGAGATGCGCGGTGTCGTAGCATTCGAACTCGAAGCGGGTGCCGGTTTCCGACAGCGTCTTCAACACGAATTCGATATCCTGAAAGGTATTGCGGAACACGATGTCCTTGTTCTGCACATGCTTCAGCTCCCACTCGTGCTCGAATTTCTTGAAGCGGTTGAGCATGCCGAAGAAGCCAAAATTCATCGACCCCATGTTCAGCGACGCCACCTCCGGCTTGTAGACCGCGGCGGGACGCACGCGCTCGTCCACCGTCATGGTCGGCGCGCCGCCGGTGGTGAGGTTGATCACGCAGTTGGAGCGCTGCTTGATGACTTTCAGGAACGGCGCGAAGGCTTCCGGGCTCTGGTCGGGCTGGCCGGTCTTGGGATTGCGCGCATGCAGATGAACGATCGCGGCGCCGGCCTCGGCGGCATCGACCGCGGCGTCGGCGATTTCCTGCGGCGTCACCGGCAGCGCCTTCGACATCGACGGGGTGTGGATCGCGCCGGTCACGGCGCAGGTGATGATGACTTTGCGTGCCATGCTGTCTCGCTTTCTCGTTTCGACAAGTTCAGAACTGAACCATGATGAATTCAGGTTGCAGCGGCTCCTCACCTCTCCCCGGAGGGGAGAGGTCGAAGCCGGTGCGCCAGCGAAGGCTTCGGGTGAGGGGTCTCTGGACACACTCGGATTCGCGGAGAGGCCCCTCACCCGCCGCGCATCTAGCGATGCGCGTCGACCCCCGATCAAGTCGGGGGCAGGCCCTCTCTCCTCCGGGGAGAGGTGAGGTGAGCGCCGTGCCGATTCGACTTGAAAACATCAGGCTCTAGTCCTGTTGCGATGCCTTGTGCGCGGCCAGCGCCGCGAGGCGCTCGTTGCGCCGCTGCGTCAGCGCGGCGATGCGTTCGGGCGAAGGCTGGTGCGGCCACGCCGCGATCACCCGGTCCACGTTCGGGCTTTGGTAAACCTCGGGACCGGCGGATGCGGATGCCAGCTCCTTATAGAAGCCGGTGTAGCGCGCGCAATAATCCGGAATGCCGCCGGGCGCGTTGAGTTCGATGGTCTCGAACGGGCCGAGGAACGACCAGCGCAAGCCGAGCCCGTTCTTGACCGTGTGATCGAGGTCTTCGGCGGAGATGAAACCTTCACCTACCAGTCGAAACGCTTCCGCCAGCAGCGCACCCTGCAGCCGGTTGAGGACAAAACCGTTGATCTCGCGGTTCACCGTCACCGGTACCTGGCCGATCTCGCGATAGATCGCGCGGGCACGGTCGATGCTTTCCGGCGCGGTCCAGGGCGCGCCGCACAGTTCAACCAGCGGAACCAGATGCGGCGGATTGACGGGGTGGCCGACCAGGCAGCGCGCCCGGCCCGGCAGCATTTCGGTGAAGCGGGATGCGACGATGGCTGAGGTGGATGACACCAGCAGCGCATCCGCCGGCGCCAGCCGGTCGAGCTCGGCGAAAATCCTGATCTTCTGATCGACGTTTTCGGGTCCGTTTTCCTGGACGAATTCGGCGTCCCTCACTGCGTCCTCGAAGCTGCTCGTAACCGTTATTTGCGCCGCCGCACCATCCGGATCGGCGGCAAGGCCATGCCGCGCCAGCGCGCGCAATTCGTCGCGGATCAGGCCGGGCGCGGCGGCCAGCGTCTCGCCATGCGGATCGGTGATCCGCACGTTCCAGCCGCCGCGTGCGAAAATCGCAGCCCACGCGCGTCCGATCAGGCCGACCCCGACGATGGCGACAGTTCGCTCTTGTTTTTTCATTTCATTCTCACAGCCAGAGCACCTTGCGGCGCAAATCGAGATCGTCGCGCAAGGCTTTGGAAGGCCCCTGATGGATCACCCGGCCCCGCTCCAGCGCTACCGTGGCATCGGACAACGCCAGCGCCAGATCGAGATTGTGGTCGACGATGATGATGGCGATTTCCTTGCGCAACCGGTCGAAGGTCTCGAACAGCTGCTCGACCACGGTCGGCGCCAGGCCCTCGAACGGCTCGTCGAGCAGCAGCACCCGCACGTCGCCGGACAGCGCGCGCGCCACCGCAACCATCTGCTGTTCGCCGCCGGAGAGATAATCCGCCGGACTGTCGAGCCGCTCGCGGATCCGCGGGAAGTATTCGTAGATGCGCTCCCGCGTCCAGTGCACGCCATGGCCGGTCTGCCGCTTCAGGCCGCCGAGCTCGAGGTTCTGTTCGACGCTCATCCCGGCGAACAGGCCGCGGCCCTGCGGCACATAGCCGATGCCGAGCCGCGCATTCTGCGCCGACGAATTGCCGATCAACTCGTTGCCCGCGAGCTTGATCGAGCCGTTCGACGCCGGCGCGATGCCGATCAGGGTTTTGAGCAATGTCGACTTGCCGGCGCCGTTGCGCCCCAGCAGCGCGATGATCTCGTTCTCGTGCAGGGTAAAATTCACGTCATTGAGGATGTGGCTCTTGCCGTAGAAGGTGTCGACATGCTCGACCGTCAGCAGCGCATTGACGCGGGCGGCGGTTTCGCGCGGACGCGCCGCGACTGCGCTGGCGCCGGAGCCGATGTAGACCTCCTGCACCTTGGGGCTGGCGCGCGCATCCTCGACAGTGCCGTCGAGCAGCACCCGCCCCTCATTCATGACGGTGACGTGGTCAGCCAACTGGAACACCCGGTCGATGTCGTGCTCGACCAGCAGCACCGGCAGGTCGGCCGAGATCCGCTTGACGATGGCGCCGATGCGTTCGCGCTCGGCGGCGGCGAGGCCCGCGAGCGGCTCGTCGAGCAGCAGCACCCGCGGCGCGGTGGCGAGCGCGACGCCCATGTCGAGCAGGCGCTGGCCGCCATAGGACAGCATCCCGGCTTCCGCCTTTTCGATGCCGGCAAGGCCGAGATAGCGGATGGTGGCGTCGGTCTCGGCATTGATGGCGTCGATCGACAGCGCATTGGCGATGGGATCGAAGCGGCGCGGATGCCGCGCCTGTACGGCGAGGCGGATGTTTTCGCCGACGCTGAGCGCGGGAAACAGGTTGGTGATCTGGAACGAGCGGCCGATGCCCGCGCTTGCGATGTCTTCCGGCGTGTGTCCCGCGATCGGCTGGTCCAGCAGCGACACCGCGCCTTCGTCCGGCGGGTACATCCCGGACAACAGGTTGAATGCCGTGGTCTTGCCGGCGCCGTTGGGGCCGATCAGCGCGTGCAGCGTGCGGTCGGCGATGGAAATATCGATGCCCTGCACCGCCTTGATGCCGCCAAAACTCTTGACGATGTGGCGGGCGGAAAGCACGGGGCCATCGACGTGTGATTTCGGCTTCAAGAATTCCGGCAGCGGCAAGACTTCGATCCGGCGCGCCGACATTGCGGCATCTTCGATAACTTTCTTGCGGAACGGCGCGATCAGGCGCTCGGCGACGCCGACGAGACCGGTCGGCGAAAACACGATGAAACCGACGAAGATCAGGCCGAACCAGAACAGCCAGTTCTCGGTGTAGATGCTGAGGAATTCGCGAAACAGGATGAAGAACAGCGCGCCCAGCGCCGGGCCCAAAAAGCTGCGCATGCCGCCGATCACGACCATGGCCAGGAGATCGCCGGAGAACGCCACCGAAATCGGATCGGCCGAGGTCATGCGGTTCTGGAACAGCAGCAGGATGCCCGCGAGTCCGGTGATCGAGGCGGACAGCACGAACGCCGCCAGCTTGTAGCGGTTGGTCGGATAGCCGAGAAAGCGCGCGCGCTGCTCGTTTTCCCGGACCGCTACCAGCACGCTGCCAACAGGCGAATTGTGAAACCGCCATAACAGGATCAGCACGAGGAATGCGATCAGCGCCACGAACCAGTAATAATTCGTCGAGGATTCCAGATTGAACCTAAGCAGCGTCGGGCGGGTGATACCGCCGAGGCCATTTTCGCCGCCGGTGACCTCGGTCCAGCGAAACGATATCGAATAGAGCATCGCCGCCAGCGCCAGCGTCAGCAGCGAGAAATACACGCCGCGGCGGCGCAGGATCAGGAAGCCGAAGGCGGTGGCGACGATGGCGACGATCAGAACGCCGATAATGGTCGGACCAAAAAACGAGTCCGGCATCAAATTGCGCTGGATCAGCGCCGCAGCATAGGCGGCAAGCCCGAACCAGGCGCCGTGGCCGAATGACACGAGCCCGGTATGCCCGACCAGGATGTTCAGCGCCATGCAGGCCAGCGCGAATACCACCACCTCGGTCGCGGAGGTCATGGTGAGGCCGAGCGCGAGCAGGATCGGCGGCAGCACCAGCAGGCCGAGCGCGGCGACGAATAGCGGAATAGGCAAGCGCTTCCACATCGCCGTCACTCGAACCGCGTGATGCGCTCGCCGAACAGGCCGCGCGGCCGGAACAGCAGCACCAGAAGCATCAACAGATAGATCGCCGCGGTCGAGGCCGCCGAATAGCCGATGCCGACCATCACGCCCTTGACGAGGCCGACCAGCAAGGCGGCCGCGACCACGCCCCAGAACGAGCCGAGGCCGCCGATCACCACCACGACGAAGGCCGGCGTGATGATCTCCTGGCCCATTGCCGGATGCACCGCGTAGATCGGCGCCAGCAACACGCCGGCCAATCCGGCAAGGCCGATGCCGAGCGCGGCGACCGCGGACATGTAAGGCTGCAGCGAAATGCCGAGCGCGCCGACCATGTCGGGATTTTGCACGCCGGCGCGCACCACGCGGCCGAACGAGGTCTTTTGCAGCAGCACCCACAGGCCGGCAATGCAGGTGATCGCAATGCCGAGCAGCACCATGCGGTAGAACGAATAGATGAAACTGCCGATGGCGACCTGTCCGCGCAACGCCTGGGGAATCGAATAGGACAAAGGCGGCGCGCCGAAGATCATGCGCAGCACCTGTTCCGCCACCATGGCGAGGCCGAATGTCATCAGCAGCGACAGGATCGGGTCGGAGCGGTAGAATCTCGTAAACAACAGCCGCTCGATCACCACGCCGAGCAGCGCCACTGTCACGGGTGCGACGACGAAGGCGCCCCCAAAACCGAGATAGGGCGAAACCACCAGCGTCAAATAAGCGCCGATCGCAAAGAACGCGCCGTGCGCCAGATTGACGATGCCGCCGAGCGAGAAGATCAGCGACAGGCCAAGCGCGATCAGCAGATAGTAGACGCCGTCAAGCAGCCCGTTGAGGATTTGCTGCGCCAATAGCATGGCGGACATGGTTTTGGCCTCGGCGCGCGTGAAACGTGGCTAACGGAGCGCAATTTCTCCGTCATTGCGAGGAGCCTTTGCGACGAAGCAATCCAGTCCTTCCTTGCGGCCTCTGGATTGCTTCGCTGCGCTCGCAATGACGACACGCGCTCAGCTTGGGAACGTACAGCTGTTCTCTTCCTTGGTCGCGGCGATCACTTCGAGATCCTCGTTCGGGCCGGGCACCGCCGGGCTCGAGGCGAAGATGTCCCATTGGTTCTTGATCTTGTCGGCGGGCAGCGCGGTCACCGCATACATTTCGTGCATCAGCTGGTGATCCGAGCCGCGGAAATAGCCTTGCCGCGTCTTCAATAGATCGAACTTGGCGCCCTTCTCGAAATGCTCGATGATTTTAGGCGATTCCACGGACTTCAAATCATTGACCGTCTGCGCCACGATCTTGGTCGCGATGTAGTCGCCCCAGGCCTGGTTCTCCGGCGGCTTGTTGTATTTCTTGGTGAAGGCCGCCACGAACGCCTTTGTGCCGGGCGTGTCGATCAGATGATGCCAGACCACCGGCCAGGTGCCGACGAAATTGCCCTTGCCCGCGGCCCACGCCAGCGCGGTGTCGAAGCCGAACCCGCCGACCGGGAAGGTCAGGCCGAACTCGGCATATTGCTTGAGGAAGTTGGTGATCTGGTTGCCGGCGAGATTGATCACGACGAGGTCGGGTTTTGCTTCGCGGATTTTCAAAAGGTAGGCGGAGAAGTCAGTGGCGTCGGTCGGCACCAGATCGTCGCCGGCAAATTGACCGCCATTGGCTTCCATGAAGCGTTTTGAGACTTTCAGCAGGTCATGGCCGAACGCGTAATCCGCGGTCAGCGAATACCACTTCTTGCCCTTGACCAGCCCGTCGCGCAGGAACGAGCGGCCGACGGTTTTGACATACATCGAGTTCTGCGACTCGACATGGAACATGTAGCGCTGGCAATCCTTGCCGCGCAGCGCATCCGAATTGCCGCCGGTGTTGATGAACAGCGTCTTGGTGCGCGACGCCACCTGCGCAATGGTCAGACACGACGCCGACGAAATCTCGCCGATGATGCAGGTGACCTTGTCGCGCTCGATCATGCGCTCGGCCTTGGTCGAGGCGGTCTGCGGGTTGACCGAATCTTCCTTGAGCAGTTCGACCTTGCGCCCCATCATGCCGCCGGAAGCGTTGATCTCTTCCACCGCGAGATCGATCGCCATCACCGCGTATTCGCCCAATGGACCTAGGAAGCCGGTGCGCGGCGTCAGATGGCCGATCTTGATCACGTCCGATGTCTGCGCGCGCAAAATCGCCGGCGCGGAAATCCCCGACACCAGCGCTAGCCCGCCGGCGGTTTTGAGCAGCCTGCGGCGCGTGAATTCTGTGTTGTCCGACATGGTTTTTCTTCTCCCTGGATAGCGTTCGCTTCGCGGCGACGCGTTATTTTCTCCCGGCAGCGTTGCGCTTTATGCTTGCGCGCTTGCGTCGCTTGCCGTGATCTTTGATCGCAGCTAGGGTTGCAAAAGATCGGGTGTTTGTCGAGTCCGCATGGATTTGGAAATCAAGGGTTTACGGGTACTCGTGACCGCGGGCGCCAATGGCATCGGGCTTGCGATCGCGCGCGCGTTTGCCGCAGAGGGCGCCAGGGTCCATACCTGCGACGTGGATGAGGCGGCGCTGTCGGCACTCGCGTCCAGCGACCCCGCCATCACGCAAACACGCTGTGATGTATCCGACCGCGCCGCGGTCGAGAAGCTGTTCGCGCAAGCCACGGCGAAACTCGGCAGCCTCGACGTGCTGGTCAACAATGCCGGCGTCGCGGGTCCGACGTCCAAGGTCGAGGAAATGAACCCCGAGGATTGGGATCGCTGCCTGGAGATTTGCCTGACCGGGCAATTCAACTGCACGCGGCTGGCGGTGCCGCTGCTGCGCCGGAGCACGAACGCCTCGATCGTCAACATCGCCTCGGCCGCCGGCCGTCTCGGCTTTGCGATGCGCACGCCCTATGCGGCGGCGAAATGGGGCGTGATCGGTTTTACCAAATCGCTGTCGATCGAACTCGGCCCCGACAACATCCGCGTCAACGCCATCCTGCCCGGGCTCGTCGCCGGCGACCGCCAGCGCCGCGTGCTGGAAGCCAAAGCGCAGCAGCGCGGGATTTCCTACGCCGAAATGGAGCGCACCGCGTTCTCCTATACCTCGATCAAGGACTACGTGACGCCGCAGCAACTCGCCGACCAGATCCTGTTCATGTGCAGCCCGCGGGGAAAAACGATTTCCGGCCAGGCGATCTCGATCTGCGGCGACACCCAGATGCTGGGATAGCGTCGTCCCCGCGAAAAACTCCGCCGTCATCCTGAGGTGCTCGCCGCATCGCGGCGAGCCTCGAAGGATAGCTACTTGCGTTCGCTTCCATCCTTCGAGGCTCGCCCAAGAGGGCGAGCACCTCAGGATGACGGCGGTGATTACTCCATCAGCTTCAGCGCATCGCTGAAGAATTCCGGTCCGCCGAAATTGCCGGACTTCAGCGCCAGCAGCATCTCGCCGTCCCTGGCGCCGACGGCGCGCAATACTGGTACACCAGCCGCGATTTCAGGGCCGACCAGAAAGCCAGGAATACCGAGGCGATCGACCACGGCGCCGGAAGTTTCGCCGCCCGCGACGACCAGACGGCGCACGCCGGATTTCACCAGGCCTTCGGCGATATCGGCCATTGCCTCTTCGATGGCATGACCGGCGGCGTCGCGGCCATGGCGCGCCTGCAGTGCCGCCACTTGATCGGGTGTCGAACTGCTTGCGATCAGGATTGGGCCTTTTGCAAGCCGCGCTTTCGCCCAATCGAGTGCGCGCTGCGTTTCATTCTTGCCCGCAACAACCTGTTCGGGATCGAGGCGCAGCACCGGCATTGCCTGCTCGGCTTTTGCGATCTGCTGCAGCGTCGCCTGCGAGCAGCTGCCGGCCAGGCACGCCGCCGCGCCGCCGACGGGCTTTCCGGAAACGTCCGTCGTCTTGTTCGCCTTCGCGCGGCCCGAGGCCACCAGCGCGCGGGCAAGCCCGAGGCCGATGCCCGATGCACCAACGGAAACACGATGATCGAGCGCGACCGTGCCGATGGTCTCGAGGTCGCGCTCGAATACCGCATCCGCAATCGCAGCGCCAATACCTTTCGCTGCGAGGTCGGCAAGATGCACGCGCACGGCGTCCGGTCCACGCGCGATTACCGCGAGATCGGCAAGGCCGACCTTGGTCCTGCTCTGCCGCGCCAACACCCGCACCAGATTGGAATCGTGCATCGGGTTGAGCGGGTGATCTTTTAGCGGGCTTTCATTCAGCGGCGCGGAGCCGACGAAAAGATTGCCCTGATACACCGTGCGGCCGGTTTCCGGAAAGGCGGGCGTCACCAGCACGATGGCGTCGCCGGAGTCGGCGCGCAATGCGTCCATCACCGGGCCGATGTTGCCGGCGTCGGTGGAATCGAAAGTCGAACAGATCTTGAACAGCACATGCGAGGCGCCGCGCCCGCGTATCCATTTTTCCGCCGCGCGCGATTTTGCCACCGCCTGTGATGCCTCGATGGACCTGCTCTTCAGCGACACCACCACGGCATCGACCTCGGGCAGCTCCAGATCGTCCGACGGCACGCCGATGGTCTGCACCGTGCGCAGGCCGCAGCGGGTCAGCGTGTTCGCCAGATCGGACGCGCCGGTATAGTCGTCGGCGATGCAGCCCAGCGCCAGCGTCACGATTTCGCTCCGGCATAAGGCTTGAACCAGCCGAGGCCATCGGTGGTCTTGGCCCGCGGGTTATATTCGCAGCCGACGAAGCCGCTGTAGCCGAGCCGGTCGAGTTCGTCGAACAGGAACGGATAATTCAGTTCCTCGCTGTCCGGCTCGTTGCGCGAGGGTATGCTGGCGATCTGGATATGGCCCGTGATCGGCATCATCTCGCGCAAGCGCATGGTCACATCGCCGTGGATGATCTGGCAGTGATAGATGTCGAACTGGAGTTTTAGGTTCGGAATGTTCAGCTCGCCGATCAGGTCGCGCGCAAAGGCAAAATCGTTGAGGAAATAGCCGGGCACATTGCGCGGATTGATCGGCTCGATCACCACGTCGAGGCCTTCGGGCGCCAGAAATTCCGCGGCCCATATCACAGACTTGCGGAACGCCGCCACCGCCTTCGGATCCCCGCGATCGGCAATGCCCGCCATCAGATGCAGCCGCTTGACGCCGGTCGCCTTGGCATAGGGCAGCGCGGTGCGCAGGCTCTGCTGCAGATCGCCAAACCGGTCCGGCAGCGCCGCAAAGCCCTTTTCGCCGGCCTCCCAATTGCCGGGCGGCAGGTTGAACAGCGCTTGCGTCAGGCCGTTGCGATGCAGGCGTTCGCCGATCGCTTCCGCCGCATGATCGTAGGGAAACAGGAATTCCACCGCGGTGAAGCCGGCCTTCGCCGCCGCGTCGAAGCGATCGAGGAACGGCACTTCGTTGAACATCATGCTGAGATTGGCGGCGAAACGGGGCATCGAATGTCCTCTTGTTATCGGCGTTATGTCGAGTCGCCCGGCAGCGTCGTGCCGGTGACGCGGGCATACATCCGCGCCACCGAGGCGTCGTCGTCGCGGCCCATGCCGGAGGCCGAGGTCATCAAAAACATCTGCAGCGCCGCCGCCGAAACCGGCACCGGAAATTTCGCCGTGCGCGCCATGTCCTGGATGATGCCGAGGTCCTTCACAAAGATATCGACCGCGCTGCGCGGCGTGTAGTCGCCGTCGAGCACATGCGGCATGCGGTTCTCGAACATCCACGAATTGCCGGCTGACGCGGTGATCACCTCATAAACCTTCCGGATGTCGAGCCCCTGCTTCGCCGCGAACGCGATCGCCTCGGACGCCGCGGCGATATGTACGCCCGCCAGCAGCTGGTTGATCATCTTGAAGGCGGCACCCTGCCCTGCGGCGTCACCGAGCTCATAGAGCTTTGCCGCCATGGCATCGAGTGCCGGCCGCGCCTTGTCAAATGCGGCTTTGCTGCCGGAGGCGAGAATCGTGAGTTCGCCCTGTGCCGCGCGCTGCGCGCCGCCGCTGATCGGCGCGTCGAGATAGTGCCGGCCAGTGGCTTCAAGCTGCTTCGCCAACCGACGGGCGACATCCGGGTCCATCGTCGCGGATGAGACAAACACCGCATCTTTCGCCAATGTTTCGGCAACGCCATCCTTCCCGAACAAAATGGTTTCGGTCTGTGCGGCGTTGACCACCACGCTGACGACAATGTCGGCTTTCTCAGCGGCTTCCGCTGGCGTCCGTGCGCCCAGCCCGCCGTCGGCAACAAACCGCGCAACGGTCTCAGCCGCCACGTCGCAACCGGTGACCTCAGAACCGGCGCGCCGCAGCGAGGTCGCCATGCCGTAGCCCATCGAGCCGAGCCCGATAACGGCGACGCGCGGTTTTTCAGATGCAGGCTCGGGCATGCGCTTCCTGTTTTCGTTATTGCGCTCTGGATAACACGGCTTGGCCGCGCTGCCAAAGCGTGAGAAAAGTCGGAAAAAGGACGTCTTCATGGATGAAACGAAGCTCCGCGATGATATCTGCCGCCTCGGCCGCTCGCTGTTCGAGCGTGGGCTGACGCCGGGCTCGTCCGGCAATATCAGCGTGCGCTGTGAGGACGGCGGCTGGCTGGTGACGCCAACCAACGCATCCCTGGGTTCGCTCGATCCTGCGCGACTGTCGCGCCTTGGCGCCGACAACCGCCTCGTTTCCGGCGATCCGCCCACCAAGGAAATCCCGCTGCACGCAGCGCTGTATGAGAGCCGAAGCGCGTCCCGTGCGATCGTCCATCTGCATTCGACGCATTCGGTGGCGCTGTCGATGCTGCCGGAGATCGATCCGCGCGCGGTGCTGCCGCCGATGACGCCGTATTACCTGATGAAATGCGGCTTGACCGCGCTGGTGCCGTATTATCGGCCGGGCGATCCGGCGGTTGCAGACGCGATTCAGGGTCTCGCCGGGAAATATGCGTCGGTGCTGCTAGCCAATCACGGCCCGGTGGTGGCCGGCGACTCGCTGGAGGCCGCGGTGTTCGCGATGGAGGAACTGGAGGAAACCGCGAAGCTGTACCTGCTGCTGCGCGGGCTCAATCCGCGGTATCTGACGCCGGCGCAGGTGAAGGATTTATCGAATACGTTCGGGCTCTCGTTGCCGGAGCACTCGCCACACACTCACCCGTCATCCTTGTATGGGGGTTGACGTGTCAAGAGGGTCGCTGCGTGTGGCGCGGCGTGTCGACGAGCGGGGCGGTGGGATGCCGGTATACAGGCCGGCGCCGATCGACCGCCACGAGTCAGGCGGCGCCGGCCTGTAT
>NZ_DASYMN010000205.1:0-20373 GCF_036009065.1 Bradyrhizobium sp.
GCTACGACTAGAGCCCTAAAGGCTTCGGTGGGCATCGATCCGATCGATCGGCGACCCGGTTCGGGCGGCCACCCGAACCGGGCCATTCCTCAGGGAACGACGCCAGTATAATCTCTCGCGCTTATACAAGGGTGGGCAAAGTCACCGGGCGCGAAAGCGTCCGGTGGCGTGCCCACCATCCTTGAATCGCCGCACACACGCCGCCGTCACTCTGAGGAGCGCGCTCTTGCGCGCGTCTCGAAGGATGGCCACACGCGCTTGTGACCCATCCTTCGAGGCTCGCCGTGAAGAACGGCGAGCACCTCAGGATGACGAAGGTGTGTATGGATGGTGGGCACGGCGCAAGAAGCGCCTTTGCCCACCTACGGCTTGTTCATGTTCCGATGCGGAGCGAGGCGCGCAGCTTGCGAAGACAGGCAATGACCGAGAGCGCGGTGATGAGACCCGTCTTTGGGTTTTCTGATGGAACATTTTCGATCGACATGGAAAAGCGGGCGGAATCGGATTCCACCTCGATCCGATGCACGTTGCGCGTCAATGCGGGATCTGCCCAAATCTCGATTTTCGTTTGATCGGGACCTATCCCGGCAAGCGACAGTGCGGCGGCAACATTTACATTTGCCGGAAATCCTTTTGCCGCCTCGCGTGCGCTACCGTCGAATATTTTCAGCGGTCCGGTGATTTGTTCGATGTCGATGTTGTTTTCGACGATATAGGGAGCGCCGGCGAGTCCCCGAACCGGCTTGCGGGTCACCATCCGAACCGAATGGATTTTCCCGACCGCGGCGGCGGTCACGGCGTCGAGACCGATCAGCGCGCCCGTGGGTACCACAATCTGACCGCCATTTTGCTTGGCAAGTTCAATGAGGTCGTCGTGGTCGAGAAGCGCACCGGCGCTAAGCACGACCGCGGTCTTTCCACATCCCACAAACGGCGCAACGATTGACCTGACGAGCGTGCTCGGGGCGCATTCGATCACAATGTCGGCAAGCTCGACGAGCGCCTCGATCGGCAGGACGGCAGGCGGTGTTGTCAAATTTGCCAGCCGGCTTCGATGCTTTTCCGGATTTTGCACCGACACTGCGGTCAGTACCAATCCATCTATTCCCCGGTCCAGCGCTTCTACGACTTTGGCTCCAATTGCTCCCAACCCGGCAACCGCAATCCGCAATTCGGGTCGTGAGCGTTTATCCGGGCTTACCATCGGGACCTCGGTTCAAAAATCGGGCTCTTCCTCGATCACCCGATTCTGGTGACGCAAATGCTGCCAGATGGCGAGCCCGACCGACAGCACTGCCGCCAGCAGCAGGCCGCCGGAGATCGGCCGCGTCAGGAACAGCCACGGATTTCCGTCGGTCATGATCGCGCGTACCAGGTTGATCTCGATCTGGTCACCGAGAATCAGCCCCAGGATCAGCGGCGCAAGGGGAAAGCCGAGCTTGACCAGCCCATAGCCGACGACGCCGAACAGCAAGAGCACATAGACGCTCTGCATCGTGTTGTTGAGCGCGTAGGCGCCGACGACGCAGAGCACCAGCACGACCGGCGCCAGCACCGCCATCCGGACTGAGGTTACGCGCATCATCAGCGGCATCAGCACGACGCAGATCAGCAGCATGCAGGGGTGCGCCAGGATGTAGGCCGCATAGATGCCATAGGCGATGTCGGGGTTTTGCGAGATGAACAGCGGGCCCGACTGAATGCCGTGGATCGTCATTGCGCCGAGCATCACGGCGGTGACCGCGTCGCCGGGAATGCCGAACGCCATGATGGTCATCAGCGAGCCGCTGACATTGGCGTTGTTCGAGGCTTCCGACGCGATGATTCCCTCGGGGTGGCCCTTGCCGAAGCGCTCCGGCGTTTTCGAGAATTTCTTGGCCTGGTCATAGGCCATCACGCTCGACGCGCTGCCGCCGATCGCCGGCAGGATACCGATGATCAGGCCGACGATGGTTGCCCAGAGCAACTGGAACGGCTGCCGGAAAATCTCCCAGTTCACCTTCAGGTGCGAGAAGCGCTCGAGCTTGATGCCGGCGAGCGATTCCACCGCCTGGCCGCGTGGCAGATTCAGCTTCTCCAGATCGGTCATGATCTGCGCAAACGCAAAGATGCCGATCAGCACGGGCAGGAACGGGAATCCGCCGCCGATGAACTCGGAGCCGAAGGTGAAGCGCGGCACGCTGGCGATCGGATCGTGGCCTACCACCGTGATCAACAGCCCGATAGCGGTCGAGAGCAGCCCCTTGAGCAGCGAGGATTCGGTGAGCCCCGCCACCATCGCCATCGCGAGCACGAACAGCGAGAAGTATTCCCACGGCCCGAATTCCAGCGCGATTGCCGCGAGCGGGCCGGTGAGGAACACCAGGAACAGCGCACCGAGCAGCCCGCCCCACACCGACGCCCAGACGCCAAGCCAGATGGCGCGGCCCGGCTCGCCGTTGCGCGCCATCGGAAAGCCGTCAAAGGTGGTAGCGATCGAGGCCGGCGAGCCGGGGATACCGAGCAGACAGCAGGCGATCAGGCCGCCGGTCGAGCCGCCGACATAGACGCCGGTCATCGCCGCAAGGCCCGCCAGCGGATCGAGCCCGTAGGTGAACGGCAGCACCACGATCACCGTCATGGTGATGGTGACGCCCGGCAGCGACCCGCCGATCACGCCGATGAAGGTGCCGGCAAACAGCGGCAACATGTATTTCCACTGGGCGATGTTGACGAGGCCGTTCCAGAGCAAATCGAGCATCTAGAACCCCGTCCACGCGCCGCGTGGCAGCAGCACCAGCAGGTAGCGTTCGAAGACCAGATAGCTCACCAGCGCGGTGCCAAGCGCAATTGCGGTGAGCACCGCCCATTGCCGCGCCGATTTCGGCCGGTCCAGCGCGGCCTGCAGCCCGCCGACGAAGAGGACCGTGGCGAGGCGATAGCCGAGCAGCGGCAGCAGCGCCACATAGGCGCCGACGATCGCGAACGCGGCCACGACCAGACGATAGTTGCGCCGTGGCGTATCGCTGACGCCGGCTTCCGCCGGCGCGCGGTGTTTGATGACGTCTTGCACCACCAGCAGCGCGCTCGCGGCCGCCATGAAGGACAGCACGATGGCCGGGTAAAAGCCCGGCCCGACCGGAACGATGGGCAGGGACGGAAGCTGGAACGACTGGACCAGCAGGACCAGGCTGATCGCGAGCAGGACCATCCCGGCAATTCCGTCGCGGCCGATGCTCATTTCTTGATCAGGCCGAGATCGGTCATCACGGTCTTGTTCTCGCCGTCGATCTTGGTGAGGAACGCCGCGTAGTCGTTGGCATTGAGATAAGCGACGCGCGTCCCCTGCAGCTTCATGGCCTGGGCGAAGCTTGGCTCCGAGGTCGCCTTGGTGCAGGCCTCCTCGAGCTTGGCGCGCGCCGGCGCCGGCGTGCCCTTGGGGACCAGGATGCCGCGCACCACTTCATACACGATGTTCATGCCGAGCTCCTTGAGCGTCGGCACGTCCGGCGATTCCGGATCGCGCTTCTCGCTGGCGATCGCGATGAAGCGCAGCAGGCCGGCTTCGACCTTGCCCTTCTGCGTCAGGTTGGAGTCGGTCAGGTTGATATGGCCGCCGAGCAGCGCGTTCATCCGCGGCGCCAGGCCGTCATAGGACACGTATTTGAATTTCAGGCCGGCCGCCTTTTCGACCATGGCCGGGAAGATATGGCTGGTCGAGCCGAGCGTGGCGCCGACCGTGATCTCGCCCGGCCGCTTCTTGGCGTCCTCGGTGAGCTCCTGCCAGTTCTTCCAGGGCGTTTTGGCGCTTGCGGTCAGCACCGAGGGCGTCGCCGCAACCAGGCAGATCGGCTCGAAGTCGCTGTATTTGACGTCGCTGATGCCCGCATAGAACGTCAGATGGATATAGTCGTGCACCGCGTAAACCGTATAGCCGTCGGGCGCCGCAGTCTTGGCCTCGCGGGCGCCGACGGTGCCGGATGCGCCGCTGACATTGGCGATCACCACCGGCTGGCCGAGGTGTTTCTGGAATTCGGCGGCGAATGGCCGGAAGATGTTGTCGGTATCGCCGCCCGCGGCCCAGGGCACGATCATCTTGATCGGGCGATCGGGATATTGTGCCATCGCGGGCGCCGAAAGCGCTGCAACCAAACCAGCCAGCGCCGCGGCGCCCGTTACGCTTGCGAATGTCCGTGGCATGCGTCGTCTCCCTTTCGATGGCGAGCCTTTAGGCTTCGTGTTGCGCTCATAGTATCAGGGCTTCGATCAATGGGAAACGCGATACATCCGCGCACGGCAGAAGCGGATCAGCCGAAGCTTCACACTGCCTCGCGTAAAACTTCCGAGCGTGCGGTCGCGCCCGCCAGCAGATAGGTGTGGTCCGAGCCCGACAGCACCATGCGGGCGCCTGCCTTGATGTAGCGGCTCGCGATCTCCTTGTCGTAGACGCCGCCCATTCCCAGCGCCTTGCCGCTGGCGCGGCAGGCAGCACCGACCTTGTCATAAGCCTCGACGACGCGCGGGTGATCGATCTGCCCTGGGATGCCCATCTCGGCAGTAAGATCGGAGGTGCCGATCAGCAGGCAATCTACGCCATCGACGGCGGCGATGGCCTGCGCGTTGCCGACCGCTTGCGGGCTTTCGATCATCCCGACCACCAGCACCGCCTCGTTGAGCGCGGCCTGCGCCTCGGCATTGCCGGGCGCGCGGAAACCGTAGGGCGCCGGCGGGCCACCCCATGAACGTGTCCCGAGCGGTGGATAGCGGAACGCGCGGGCGATTTCCTCGCCCCGCTCCGCCGTGTCGACATGCGGCACGATCACACCGAGCGCGCCGTTGTCGAGGCAGCGGGTGCCTTCGTCGAGCGCGCCGGCGCAGATGCGCACGATCGGCGTGACGCCGGTCGGCAACGCCGCGATGCAGAGCTGCGCCGCCTCGTGCACCGAATGGGCGCCGTGCTCCATGTCGATGAACAGCCAGTCGTGATCGGCCGCCGCCGCAAGCATCGCGGTCGCGCTGGTGCGCAGATGATGGACGCCAAAGCCAAGCGCCAGTTGGTTGTTCTTCAGCTTCAGTTTGGTCTTGTTCTCGACAAGCGGCATGGTGCCCTCCCTCGGCCAATCCCATGATCGATGAGGCGCCGGGGCGGGTCAAGTCGCGGGTCTATTTGCACGTCGAGCCCACCCTAAGGACTTCTTTTAGCTCTTCTTCGTCATGGCCGGGCTTGACCCGGCCATCCACGTCTTTAGTCACCAAAAGTAAGACGTGGATGCCCGGCACAAGGCCGGGCATGACGGTTCGCTCTCAGCGCCAGTGCAGCAGGCGTGTTTCCAATAGATTGATCAGGCGTCCGACCGCGAGGCCGAACAGCGAGAGAATGACGACGCCCGCCAGCAGTTGATCGGTCTGCATCAGATTGCCGGCCTGCAGCACGAAGGCGCCGATGCCGAATTCGGCGCCGATCATCTCGGCGCTGACCACCAGCAGCAATGCGACCGAGGCGGTGATGCGGAAGCCGGCGAGGATCGAGGGCAGCGCCCCCGGCCAGATCACGTGGCGTACGATGGTCGGAAACGGCACGTTGAAACTCTGCGCCATGCGGATCAGGTTGCGCGGCACCTGGTCGACGCCGCTATAGACCGAGATTGCGGTGGAAAAGAACACGCCGAGCGCGATGGTGGCGATCTTCGGCTCCTCGCCGATGCCGAGCCACAGGATCAACAGCGGCAGCAGCGCGATTTTCGGAATCGGAAACAGCGCCGAGATGAAGGTGATACCGACGCCGCGCGTAAGGCTCGACAGCCCGATGGCGAAGCCGACGATGACGCCGGCAATCGTTCCGAGGATCCATCCGGTCCCGATCCGCATGACCGAAACCGACACGTGGTGCCAGAGCGCGCCTGAGATTGCGAGCTGATAGATCGCGCGCGCGATCGCGAGCGGCGTCGGAAGAAACAACGCGTTGACCCAGCCGGCGCTGCCGGCCAGTTGCCAAAGCCCGATCGCCAGCATGATGGCTATCCAGCCCGAATAGCGGCCGGCTTTCGGGGAAAAGCCTGCGCCGCGAAACGCCACCGGCCGCCTTTCGGCCTTGCGATCCTGTTGCGGCGAACCTTGGGCGTTTTTGGGGCGCTCAAGCATGCTGGACCTCGCGCTCGGCGTCGATCGCTTCCGCGCGAATCAGCGACCAGAGCTCGCTCTGCAACGCGAGCAACTGGCCTCGGGCATTGATGTCCCCGCGCTCGGCGCGGGTGAGGGGGATGCTGACGACCTCCCGGACCTTTCCGGGGCGGCGCGACAGCACGACGATGCGGTCGGCGAGGCGAACGGCTTCTTCGAGATTGTGCGTCACGTAGGCCGCGCCCATGGCGCCGTCGGCGAGCAAGCCGATAAAATCCTCCATCAGCAGTTCGCGGGTTTGCGAATCCAGCGCCGACAGCGGTTCGTCCATCAGAAGGATCGCCGGCCGTACCGCGAGCGCGCGGGCGATGCCGACGCGCTGCCGCATGCCGCCGGAAAGTTGCTTCGGCCAGGCGCCGCGAAAATCGGTGAGGCCGGTGCGGCAGAGGGCATCGCTGACGATGGCGCTGCGCTCGACGGTGGGCAGGCCGGTGTGGAGCAAAACGAATTCGACGTTCTCCTCGACCGTACACCACGGCAGCAGCGCAAAATCCTGAAATACGAATGTCAGCGGGTTGAGGCTATCAGGCGGCGGCGCGCCGCGCAGTTCGGCTTGGCCGGAGCTCGGTTGCAGCAAGCCGCCGAGTATCGACAGTAACGTGCTCTTGCCGCAGCCGGACGGACCGACGATCGCGACGACTTCGCCGGAGCTTATCGTAAAGGATACGTCGTCAAGAACCTCAAGTGTTCCGAAGCGGTGACTGATATGGTCGGCGATCAGATCCATGAACGAATTAGTCCGGCTTCACATATTCACTGGCAATGATCGCGTCGGCACCAAATCCCTTGTCAACGAATCCCTGTTCCTGCAGCCAGGCGATCTGGTTGCCGACGTTCCTGACGTCGAGTTTTCCATCGGGATCGATATAGGCGCAGTTGCCGACCACCTGCTCGACCGGCAAATTGGTGTATTTAGCGATGATCTCCAGCAGCGGCTTTGTCTTGTCGTTGATCGGCGCCTTGCCGTCGGCGACCGCGGACAGGATCACGTCGTGATATTCGCGGTCGGCGCGCGCCAGCACGCCGAGGAATTTTGTGACCAGCGATTTGTCAGCCAGCGTCTTCGGCGATGCGAACACCGCGCCGAGCTGCCACGGCGTCTCGTCGCCAACCCAACCCAGCAGTTTGGCGCCATCGGCATCCATCAGCGTGCGCGCGGTGGAGACCGGCAGCAGCGCGGCATCGACCGTTTCGCCTTTCAGGGCGGCCGCGGCATTCGACAGCGACTGCAGCGGCAGCACTTTGACGTCGCTCAGCTTGAAGCCGTATTTGTCCGCGAGCAGTCCGAGCGAATAGTGAAAGCTCGATCCGACCTGCGTCACCGCGATGCGCTTGCCGGCGAGATCCTTCGGCGTCTTCAGTCCCGCGGCGTAGGCGTTGTTGCTGGCAAAATATCCGATCAGCGGATAGCCCGCCTTCTCGCGGCTCATGCCGCCGATCACTTTTAAGGTGCCTTTGCCGGCGAGATTATAGAGGCCGGCGGTAAACGCGGTGACGCCGAAATCGACATCGCCCGAGGTCACCGCGACCGCGATCGGCTGCGCGGCGTCGAAGAATTTCAGTTCGATGTCGAGGCCGGCTTCCTTGAAGTAGCCCTTGTCCTGCGCGATGAACACCGGCGCCGACGACGACAGCCGGAGCACGCCGACCTTTGCCTTCAGCGCGGTTTGGGACCAGCCGTGCGATGGCGCCACCAAGGTCGTCGCCACCGCAAGCAAAGTGGCGAAGGCACGCCGCGAAAATCCCGGCCAAGCGCCGCCGCGCGGTTGGTGCGTCGTCATTGGTTTCCTCCGTTTATTGCCTACAGGCCTTCGGGGACCTTTTGATCCTGGCCGAGAAAGGCCCCTTGCTGTCTGAGTTGGTTTTGCAATTTATCCACCGCAATGTCGCGCGGAATCGTGTTGCCGCCGAGCGCCAGCGCCGCCGCGGTGCCGGCGGCTTCGCCCATGGCAAAACACGCGCCGGACACCCGCGCCGCGGACTGGCCGTCATGGGTCATCGACGCGCAGCGCCCCGCCACCAGCAAATTGTCGATGCCCTCGGGCGTCAGCATGCGATACGGCAGTTCGTTGAAACCGCGCGATTCCGGGATCGGCGGAAACTTGAAGATCACGTCGCCGGCGACGTGGCTCTCCATCGGCCAGCCATTGACGCCGATCGAATCCTCGAATGAAGCGCAGCCGAGCACGTCCTCGCCGCCGAGCATGATGCCGCCGACCACCCGCCTGGTTTCGCGGATACCGAGCTGCGGCGGCAGGTCGACGATGTAAGATTTTTCGAACCCCGGCACCGTGCGCAGGAAGTTGAAGGCGTCGACGGCCTGCTTGCGCCCGTCGATCTCGCCGCGCGTGAGTTGGTCCGGCTCGAGGCCGTTGATCGCAGTCCCGTCCTCGCGCGCGAGCTGGGTAAAATTCACCCGCCACTCGATCTGCGAGCGCTGCGGCCGGACGATCGCCGCCTTGCGCGGAAAATGATGTGTGCCGGCGGCCTCGGCCTGCTCCATCAGCGCCGGAATGGTCCGCCACGCCTCGCCGGCCTTTTCCGGATCGATGCCGTTGAGGCGGAACATCATCGACGGATACAGCATGCTTCCCGCGTTGTCGCCGACCTCGAAGCGCGCGCCGGCCCATGCCGCGAGATCGCCGTCGCCGGAGCAATCGATGAAAACCTCCGCGCGCACCGCCTGCCGCCCGGCCTTGGTCTCGACCATCAGCGCATTGATGCGACGCTCGTCCTGCATCACCACGCTGGCGCCGAGGGCGTGGAACAGGATGTCCACCTTGTGATGTCCAAGCAGATCGTCGGCCGCGATCTTGTAGGCCGCGGTGTCGTAAGCCTGTGCCAGGATTTTGCCAAGGATGAGGTGCGGCGCGTTGAGCCCGCCGAGCCGGTCGATGCGCGCCAGCAATTCGGACGCGACGCCCTGCACCACGCGGCGCATCTCGCCATAAACATTGGCATGCAGTCCGCAGAAATTGGTTACCCCCGCCGCCGTGCCCATGCCGCCGAGAGAGCCGTAGCGCTCGACCAGCAGCGTGCGCCGCCCCGCGCGCGCGGACGCAACGGCTGCGGCGATGCCGGCGGGACCGCCGCCGAGCACGGCGACTTCGTACTCGCCATATAGCGGGACTTGGCGTGCGGGTTCGGTGATGGTGTGAGGGGGCACGTCGGGTTCCTGATGATCGGCAGATGATCATGCCTTGAACAGAGGATTTTAGCTATCTCAGCAAGGCCTCTAGCACCTCGTGAACGGTTGCGCATCCGCATCTGCTCGTGGAAACTACGTTCCATATCGTCGAACATCAGGACCTCACCTTCATGCGAATCTGCATCTTCGGCGCGGGCGCGGTCGGCAGCCATTTTGCGGTGCGGCTGGCGCTTGCCGGACATGATGTGTCCTGCGTGATGCGCGGGCCGCATCTTGAGGCGGTGAAGGCGAAGGGCTTGACGCTTCGCGTTGATAACGCCGAGTTTTCAGCAAGGGTGAGAGCATCCGACGATCCGGCTGCGCTTGGTCCGCAGGATATTGTCATCAGCACGCTGAAAGCAACGGGCTTGCGTAGCCTGGCGGCGGGTCTGCGGCCGCTGCTTTGCGATGATACCGCGGTGGTCTTTGCCCAGAATGGCATTCCCTGGTGGTACGATATCGGCCTGCCGCCGGATCAGCCGCCGCCTCCCGACCTCGCGTTTCTGGATCCCGGTGGCCCATTGCGCGCCGCTGTCTCGCCGCAGCGGATCGTCGGCGGCGTGATCTTTTCGTCGAATGAAATTGCCGCGCCCGGCATTGTCGTGAACGACTCGCCTGAGCGCAACATGCTGCTGGTCGGCGAATGCGACGACCGCGCGGGCGAACGCATTCAACGGCTGAGGACGGCGCTTGACGGCGCGCTGATCCAGTCGCCAGCGGTGCCGCGGATTCGCGAGGCAATCTGGACCAAGCTGATAAGTAACATGTCCGTATCGGTGCTGTGCATGCTCACCGCGAAGACGGCACGGGCGGCGGTTGAAGATCCGGCGCTGCAGGATGTGGTGTCGCGCATGCTCGATGAGGCGCAGTCCATCGCCCGCAGTTGCTATCCTGACGCCACGCGCGGAAGCGGAGCGGCGCCCATTCACAGGCCCTCGCTGCTGCAGGACTATGAGCGCGGCCGCCCGATGGAAATCGATGCGCTGGTGCGGGCGCCCCAGGCCTTCGCCCGGGCCGCGGGACTAGTTACGCCGACGCTCGACGTGTTCGCGGCCTTGGCCATCTGCCGGGCGCGGGACAAGGGGCTTTACCAAGACAAGGCGATTTGACCTCGCCGAGCGCCCGCACACGGTTCTTCACCTCTCCCGCAGGGAGAGGTCGGATCGCATCGTCAGATGTGATCCGGGTGAGGGGTTATGCTCTATCGTTAATCCGTAACCCCTCACCCGACCGCTTCGCGGTCGACCTCTCCCCAACGGGGAGAGGTGAAGATTTGCGGCGCCGACAGCACCAAGCATTTTAGCTCTTATTCCGCTTGAACAGCGAGTGGATATTCTGTCCCAGCCGGACCACGGCGCTGGCGCGCATGGTCTCGTCGTTCTCGCCGTTCAGATATTTTGTCGCAGCCCGCACGATCTCCATGGTGAGGCCGGTCTTGGCTGAAGGCTGGAACAGCGGCAGGTCGTCCAGTTCGTCGTCCTCGTCGTCGATTACCGCGTATCGCGTCACCCTGGGGTGATCGCGCAGCCACGCCAGCATTTCGTTGCGGCGAGGACTCCTCGGCTTGTCGGGGCATGTATCGACGAACGGCACGCCCCAATGTTTCGCGGCGAACAGCCCGACCGGGTCGCACCGCCAGGACGAAGAGAGCACGACTTTTGCGCCGGTTCGCTCGAGAAGCTTCTTGAGCCGCGCCAGCAGCTTCTTGTCGACGATTAGGGAAACTTGCGCGGGTTCGGCGTGTTGTCGCTGTTCAAGACGCCGTCGATGTCCAGAAATATGATTTTCATGACAAGGAAAACGGAACGCAGGGGCTTCTGGTTCCAGCTCTTCAGGGCGTGGTGCGCTGCAGAGCCGGGGCCGTAACGAGCGCCGGTGTTTGGTACGATCCCGGTTCTGCGATGCAGCGCGAGGCGCGCTGCATCGCGCCCAGGACACGAGATTTTACAGCTTCACCATGCGCTTGCCGCGGTTCTCGCCGGCGAGCAGGCCGATCAGCGCGCCGGGCGTGTTCTCCAGCCCGTTGATGACGTCTTCCTGCACTTTCAGCTTGCCGGCTTTCACCCATGACTGCAGATCGGCCAGCGCGCTGTCGCGCTGGTCCATGTAATCCATCACGATAAAACCCTGCATGATCAGGCGTTTTACCACGATCAGTCCGGGCACGCCGCGCGGGCCGTGCGCCGACGGGGCGCCGTCATATTGCGAGATCGCGCCGCAGCAGGCGATGCGGCCGCGGTTGTTCATCTGCGCGAGACAGACTTCGAGAATGTCGCCGCCGACATTGTCGAAATAGACGTCGATGCCCTTCGGCGCCGCGGCCTTCAGCGCCTTGAACGTAGCACCATCCTTGTAATCGACCGCGGCATCGAAGCCGAGTTCGCTCGTCAGCCAGTGGCACTTGTCCTTGCCACCGGCGATGCCGACGACATGGCAACCCTTGATCTTGGCGATCTGGCCGACGATCGATCCGACCGAGCCTGCGGCGGCGGAAACCACCACCGTCTCGCCGGCTTTCGGCTTGCCGACATCGAGCAGGCCGAAATAGGCGGTGAGGCCGGCGATGCCGTAGACGCTGAGCAGATGCGTCATCGGCTCCATGCGCGGCATCCTGCTCAAGTGCTTTGCCGGCACCGCGGCAAAATCCTGCCAGCCAGTGTCTCCGAACACGATATCGCCTGGGCTAAGGCCAGGCGCCTTCGACGACACCACTTCGGCGATGCCGCCGCCGGCCATCACGGTGTTGGCCTCGACCGCGGCGCGATAGGTCGCGCCGTGCATCCAGGCGCGGTTGGCGGCGTCGAGCGAGATATAGCGCACGCGCAGCAATGCCTCGCCGTCCTTCGGCTCGGGAATGCCGCCCTTTGACATCTTGAAATGTTCGGGGCCGAGTTTTCCACTTGGTTTCTCGACCAGCAGGATCTGGCGGTTGACGGTGTCGTTCATGGCATTGCCTCCCTGGCGTTAATGCGACGCTAGTCCGATGGCGTTCACTGCACAACGAGAACGTTGCCAATTGCCCGGCCTTCCGAGCAACCTTGCAATCGTCATCCTGAGGTACTCGCCGCCTCTTGCGAGCGAGCCTCGAAGGATGGGCCACAAGTGCCTGCGGCCACCCTTCGAGACGCGCGCAAGGGCGCGCTCCTCAGACATATTGCTTGTGGCCGCGACCTCTTCGTCATTGCGAGGAGCGAAGCGACGAAGCAATCTAGTCTTCCCCTGTGGCTTCTGGATTGCTTCGCGGAGCCTGTCATCGGGCGGCGCTTCGCGCCGACCCGTTGGCTCGCAATGACGTAACATTCACATCCTCTCAGGATGACGCCTCAGTGTGTGGTTCGCCAAAAACCTTGTCGAGCGCGGCAGCGTAAGCCGCGTAAACCAGGTCCGGATGCACTTTGCCCAATGCTTCCATCACGACGCCGGAATTGATTTCGAGAATCCTCCAGGCGTTATCGACCTCAACGACGTCGATCGATCCGAATCGCAGGCCGGTGGCTTTCGCCGCCGCTATCGCGAGCTCGACGCAACGCTCCCGCACAGCTCCCTGCTGCAACAGAACCGGCTCTGCTCCTGAGTCGAGATTGTGCCGCCAGTTCAATGCATGATACTGGCCTGAAGGCAGAACGGTGTCGAGGGTTGCCCTATCGAGATCATCGACCATGCGGGGCAAGATAGCCGAGAGGCGTTCTGCGGGCATCGTCGCAAGCGCCAGCTGCAGGATCGAGTGCACGCCGTCCCCTGTAACCGAAGGACGGCTCTTGCCGTAGACAATGACTGGAACGGTGTCGACGAGGATTACCCGTACTTCGTTTTTGATCTGCAGATACGGCGAAATGGCGAGGTTCAGATTCAGGGAAAAAATCTCGTTCACCGCGCGTTCCAGGGCTGGTTTGTCCCGAACCTTGAACACCAAATTGCCGCTGGTGCCCTCGTTGGGCTTGACGACGATTGCGTCGGGGTTTTGCGTGAGAAGACCAAGCATCGCTTGCCATGATCCTGTGGAGGGAATGTATTCGCCCAGTGCCGGACTTAGAAAAAGTGCATGCGGAACGCAGGCAATGCCGTCGATCTCCAGCAGCTCCGCCGTTGCAGCCTTGTCATTGGCGATGCGGTGGGTGACCGCGCTGTTCAATCCCACATCATATCCGTAAGCGAGGTGCCGCCTTGGCCCCTTCCGCATGACCAGCAGCCAGCCGTGAGATCTCGTTTCCACCGCGATCCCGTGCTCGGCGCAGTATTTCTGCACTGCGCTGACGAATATTCGCTGGCTCCCCTGCATTTCTGATCCCGCCGCTTGCGACGACCGACATTGCGAGGCCTCGCCGTAGCGTTTGAGTGGAAAAAACGATCCTGTCGAAACCGCAATCGACAGCCTAGCGGATGCGCGGGCGGCGATCCAGATTGCGCGCAACCCTGCAGGCATTTGCGGGGCGCCGTCGCGCGTGACGTTGCGATTATTTTCGTGTTAGGCTTCCCGGCATTCGCGAATCAGGATCGATTTTTGACGGCGCTTTCCTGGTTCGACCCGCCCTCATTGTCTTTAGTTGCGGCACCGGGATTGATCGGCCGATGCATTTTCAAAGAGCTCATGTCAGCATCGTCAGGTCGATCCGGCATGTCAGCCTGGTGCGGGACTGGCACCGCGCGCGGGGAACCCGCGAATTGCCCGAGTTTTCGGATTTCGTCCCCAACGAACGCGCCGGCGATTTGACCGACCTGTCGATCAGCGAGGTCAGACGCGAGGGCGGTAGACTTGCCTATCTGTGCCGGCAGGCCGGCCCACGCCTTGAGCAGGTACATGATGCCAAGATGTCGTCGCGGCTCTTGAGCGAATGCCTGGATCCCTGCATGGCGGCGGCGGCAAAACCGATCTGGGACGCCTGCGTTTGGACCAAGTTGCCGGTCTATTGCATCATTCCGGTGTCCGACCGCGACGGCTGCCCGGTCACTATCGAGCAAATCTTTCTGCCCTACGCCCGCCGCGGAAATAGCGCCGACGTGATGCTGGCGGCGCTCCACGCCTGCAGCACCGAAGGGCGCTTCGTGCATCACGGGTTGCTGCGTAACCATGCGAAAGCACCGCTGCACTGGGCCGTGGTCGTCGATCCCACAGCCGCCGCGCTGCCGCGAGCGGCCAGCGACGCGACCGTCGAAATCGACGACGAGATTTCGTCCGAGACGCGTTGATTCCGGCGGAGCAAGCGTCATTGCGAGCCAACGGGTCGGCGCGAAGCGCCGCCCGATGACAGGCTCCGCGAAGCAATCCAGAAGCCCCCTCCCTTCCCTCCCCCGCTTGCGTAGGGGAATCGCATGTGCATGAACAAATAAGGAATCGCCGACGGTTTTGGTCGATATGTTCGTCCAACGATTCACCTTTGTTCACGCTTCGATTCACACATGCGATTACCCTGCCCGCTTGCGGAGGAGGGTTAGGGTGGGGGATTGCTTCGTCGCAAGTGCTGCTCGCAATGAGGGGCAATGTCTCCCGGAACATGACTAATTTCGGCAAGTTAATTTGCGCGGCATCTGTGTGATGCGATGACCAGATCCGGAAAATAAATCGGCTGCCATGCTCAGCGCGCAGTTGCGCGAGAAAACTTCTTGACTAGCTGTGATGTCGGCGTCCATGGAAGGCCACAAAACGTCAATCGTACCAAGGGTTTTTCACTATTTCGAACATCGTAGTGAGTTGTTTCACAAAATCTGCAAACGGGAAAACGAAGACACATGAGCGCGCTCAATAGAGAGAAAGTTCTTTCCGTCCGGCATTGGACCGATACGCTGTTCAGCTTCACCGCTACCCGCAACTCCGGCTTTCGTTTTCAAAACGGGCAATTTGCGATGATCGGCCTCGATGTCGATGGCCGTCCGCTGCTGCGCGCCTACAGCATGGCGAGCGCCAATCATGAGGCAGAACTGGAATTTTTCTCGATCAAGGTCGCCGACGGCCCGCTGACCTCGCGGCTGCAGAAGATTCGGGAAGGCGACACCATCCTGGTCGGGCGCAAGGCGACCGGCACGCTGGTTGCGGACAACCTGATGCCGGGCCAGCGGCTGCTGCTGCTGTCGACCGGGACGGGCCTCGCGCCGTTCGCGAGCCTGATCAAGGATCCGGACGTGTACGAACGGTTCGAAACCATCGTTCTGGTCCACGGCTGCCGCCAAGTGTCCGAACTTGCCTATGGCGAACAACTGGTCGCGAAGCTGCGCGACGACGAGTTGTTCGGACCGCTGCTGGCGGAAAAACTGGTGTACTACCCGACCGTGACCCGCGAGCCGTTCCGCAATCGCGGCCGCATCACCGATCTGATCACCTCCGAGCAATTGTTCAACGACATCGGCCTGCCGCCGCTGGATATCGAGACCGACCGCATCATGATGTGCGGCAGCCCCAGCATGCTGGAAGAACTGCGCGGAATGTTCGAGGCGTGCGGCTTTCTCGAAGGCAGCCACAACGAGCCCGGCCATTTCGTGATCGAAAAGGCGTTCGTCGAGCGCTGAAGATTCGTCATTCCGGGGGGCGAGCAAAGCGAGCGAGCCCGGAATCCATAACCCCAGCATCCACACGCCGGCACAGGGACTATGGATTCCGGGCCTGCGCCAAGTGGCGCATCCCGGAATGACGACAGATTGATACCGCCGCCCGGCGGCCGGCTGTTATAAGCGCGGCAAAACTTCGCGCGGGAAGCATGCTCCGGCGCGGCAGCCAGCGGGAGCGATCGCGCCTTGTCCATAGCCGACCCCGGCCTGAAGAAAACCGCCTTCGTGCTGGCCGGCGGAGGCAGTTTTGGCGCCATTCAGGTGGGCATGATGCACTCGCTCGCCGCGCACGGGATTTTCCCGGACATGGTGGTCGGCTCCAGCGTCGGCGCCATCAACGGCGCCTATTATGCCGGCGATCCGACGCTCAAGGGTGTGTTGCAACTGGAGACGATCTGGCGCGGTTTGCGACGGCAGGATGTATTCCCGCTCACGATGCGAGCGGTGCTTAGCTTCCTGTGGCGGCGGGATTTCCTGATCCCGCACGACGGTATCCGGAAGCTGGTCGACGATCACATCCCCTATCGCAATCTCGAGGACGCCAGGCTTCCCCTCCACATCGTCACCACCGATATCGTTTCGGGCGACAGCGTCGTGCTATCGGAAGGCCCGCTCGCGCAGGCAATTATCGCCAGTACCGCCATTCCCGGCGCCTTTGCCCCGGTCAGGTACAAGGATCTCTATTTGGCCGACGGCGCGGTCTCGAGCAACACGCCGGTCCGGATCGCCGTCGCACGAGGCGCGCGGCGCCTTATCGTGTTGCCGACCGGACATGCTTGTGCGCCCCAAGAGCCGCCGAAAGGCGCAGTCGCCACCGCGCTGCACGCATTGACGCTGCTGATTGCGCGGCAGTTGGTGGATGAGCTGGAAAATCTCGATCCCGGAATCGAACACTTCGTGGTGCCGCCGCTGTGCCCGCTGGTCGGCTCGCCCTATGACTTTTCGCGAACTGAGGATCATATTGCGCGGGCGATCCGGACCACTGACGCCTGGCTGGCGCGGGGCGGCCTGGAGCAAAGTGGTATTCCGGGCGAACTGCGTCCGCACAGCCATTGAGCTATCTTCGCTGCACTGCGACAAACGGTGCCGCGTAACGGTTGTCGTCTTTCGGGCGTAAGAATAGAACCGATGGTGTAAGCTGCGCCGAGAAAACACGGCAATCGAATTGCCCGAGGGGTCCCATGGATACGTTGATGATTCCGTTCTCGCCGCGCTTCATCGTCCTGACGATCTGCTGCGTCGTGACGGTGCTGCTGATCGGCATCGGGATACATGACCACAAGCTCATCGATATCGTCATCATCCCGATCCTGATCTTCGGCGGGCTGTCGCTGCTCGGCTTTCGCGACCTGCTGCAGCCAAATCACGCGGTGTTACGGAATTATCCGATCTCGGCGCATATCCGCTTCCTGCTCGAGGAAATCCGCCCCGAGATGCGGCAGTATTTCTTCGAGAGCGAGAAGGACGGCATGCCGTTCAGCCGCGACACCCGCTCGCTGATCTATCAGCGCGCGAAAATGGTGCTCGACAAGCGGCCGTTCGGCACCCAGGAGAATATCTACGCCGAGGGCTACGAGTGGATGCATCATTCGATGGCGCCGCGGCCGCATGCCACCGAACAATTCCGCATCACCATCGGCGGTCCCGATTGCGCCAAGCCGTATTCGGCCTCGGTGTTCAATATCTCGGCGATGAGTTTCGGCGCGCTCAGCCCGAACGCGGTGCGGGCCCTGAATGCCGGCGCGAAAAAGGGCGGCTTTGCGCACGATACCGGAGAGGGCGGCGTCAGCCCCTATCACCGCGAAAACGGCGGCGACATCATCTGGGAGATCGGGTCGGGCTATTTCGGCTGCCGCAGCCGCCATGGCGGCACGTTCAATCCGGAGGAGTTCGCCCGGATCGCTTCCGACGACCAGATCAAGATGGTCGAGCTCAAGATCAGCCAGGGCGCCAAACCCGGTCATGGCGGCGTGCTTCCGGCAGCCAAGGTGTCGGAAGAGATTTCAAAGATCCGCGGCGTGGCGATGGGCGAGGACTGCATCTCGCCGCCCTATCACAAGGCATTCTCGACGCCGCTGGAAATGATGGCCTTTATCGGCGAGATGCGGCGGCTGTCCGGCGGCAAGCCGGCCGGCTTCAAGCTCTGCGTCGGCCATAAATGGGAGTTTTTGGCGATCTGCAAGGCGATGCTGCAGACCGGAATCTATCCGGACTTCATTGTCGTCGACGGCAACGAAGGCGGCACCGGCGCGGCCCCGCTGGAATTCATGGATCATCTCGGCATGCCGATGCGGGAGGGCGTCAATTTCGTGCACAACGCGCTGATCGGCATCAACGCCCGCGACCGCGTCAAGATCGGCGTCTCGGGCAAGATCGCCACCGCGTTCGACATCGCGCGCGCGATGGCGCTCGGCGCGGACTGGTGCAATTCGGCGCGCGGCTTCATGTTCGCGCTGGGCTGCATCCAGTCGCTGAGCTGCCACACCGACCGCTGCCCAACCGGCGTGACCACGCAGGATCCGTCGCGCAACCGCGCGCTATCGGTCCCGCTCAAGACCGACCGCGTCTACAACTATCATCACGCCACGCTGCATGCGCTGGCCGAACTGATCGCGGCCGCCGGCCTCGATCATCCGCAGGACATAAGGCCGATCCACTTCTCGAAACGCGTCGCCAGCAACGATGTGAAGTCGTTCGCGCAACTGTATCCGTCGCTGCGGCCGGGCGAACTGCTCGACGGCACGGAGGACGTCCGGTTCAAGGAAGCCTGGGCGATGGCGCGGGCGGAGTCGTTCTCGCCGGCGGGGTGAAGCGTCGTAGGGTGGGCAGAGCGAAGCGTGCCCACCATCACGCCCTCACATTCCTCGATTCAGATGTGGTGGGCACGGCGCGAAGGCGCGCCTTTGCCCACCCTACGATCTAACGTCACACCAATTCCATCCGCAAATTGCGCCCGACCGCCTGCGCGGCGCGTGTGAGCGTACCAAGCGTCACGGACTCGTTCTCGGGGTCGAGCAGCCGGTCAAGTTGAGCGCGGCTGGTTTTCATGCTCTTGGCAAGTTCGGTTTTGGAGATGCCTTGCTCTTGCATGAGCGCATCGAGCTGACGGGCGATCACGCGCTTGATGGCGCGTGCGGTCACACCCTCGTAGATGCCTTCTTCCTTCAGGAAGTCATCGAACGAGGATCCGATCCGTCCCTTCTGTTTCTTCGTCATGTGATCTCCTTCTTTCGCTTCAACGCCAAACTCAAATCGCTTTGCGGCGTCTTCTGCGTTTTCTTGATAAAGCCATGCAACAAGATCATCTGCCCCTCGTTGATGCAGAACAGCACGCGGGCGATGCGGCCTTGCGTTAAGCTGCTACGGACTTCCCAGAGGCCTGGCCCTAGCGCTCGCACCAAGGGGCATGCCGATAGGCCATGAGAACTCCACGTCCTTGATGTCCTCGCCGATTATCTTGCGGTCGCCGGCATCAAGGCTCCTGATCCATTCGCGGACCGGGACACGCCCGGACGGCAATTCATAAAAGAAGGCGGGAAGGCGCTTCACGATCCTCTATTACTCTACTCATCGTACCAAAATTGGTACGAACTTGCAAGCAAGAAAAGGCGCTGCCGCGCGGGGGGACGCCAAGACATCAAAATTCGCCATGCATTCGGCCCGAAAAGACCGACACCGGGCCGCGGTCGGCGTTGTAGGCGGGGTTGGTGATGAACTGATAGTCCGCGGTCAGCGTGATCTGCTTGTTGAGAGCGAACGCGTAATAGGCCTCGAAGATGCGCTCGCGCCGGTAGTTGAGCGCGCCGTCGCCGATCAGCACCCCGAGCCCGCCGGCCGCGATGAAGTCGCGATGATCCTTCGAGAGCGCGTTGATGGCGCCGCCTACCCCGATCACGTCGTCGGGCCGTCCCCAGCGGGCGCCCTTGATCGAGAGGCCGGTTGCAAGGCTGGCATCGATATCGGTGAAGGACATGATCTCGGTCCTGCCGTCGTTCCAGCTCCAGCGGCCGAACAGGCCGATGTCGTCGGTCAGCGCCTGCTCGAGGTTGAAGACGTAGCCATACTTGATGCGGCCCTCGCGGGTTTGCGCAATATCCAGGTTGAGGGCGTGGTTGTTCAGCGTCTCCCGGTAGCTTCCCGAGAAGGCGCTGTTGAACCAGCCGATGGTGCGCAGCCTGCCGGGCAGCGAGAACAGCGAATAGCGCGTCTCCAGCTCGAGCACATAGCTGCCGCGCTCAAACACCCGCATGTCGAAATTGTTGGCGTTTGACGTGCCGACCATCAGGAAATAGCCCGCCCGCAACGCCCATTGCTTCTGGTTGAATTCCGCGGTGGCGCCATAGGTCAGGCCGACCTTGTCGGCGGAATAGTCGAACGCGCCCGGCGCCCACATCGACCAGTTGATGAAATCCTTGCGGGTGTCCTTGGCGTAGGCGTTGCCGTCGAAAATATCCATCACCGCGAACTTGCCGGCCTGCAGCGTCAGG
>NZ_DASYMN010000206.1:0-1510 GCF_036009065.1 Bradyrhizobium sp.
TCTCCCCACCATGCTTCGCTTCGCTCGCAATGATGGCATGACAAGCGGTGCCGCAAATTCACTGTCGTCCCGGCGCAGGCCCATAGGCGCTAAGATAGCTGGATCATTGTTTGATATCGACGTTTTCTCGGGGGCTCGCGGAGATGACGTTGGAGGGCATGCCTTGATCGGCACAGGCGACTGATCGTGGGCTGCGGAATGATGGCTTGAAGCAGCGCCGCGATGAGTTGCTGGAGCAGGCGCCAAGCGCCGGGCCGCGTCAGGCGGCTTCGGCTAAGCGGGGAGAGACCTCGAGTTCGTCGACGAGCGGCTCGAGCAGAAGAATAGTCAATAGATGAGCCAGAACATGAGGTCTGGCGGAGCGTTCGTCGGTTCCTGGAGGTCCCTTCAGGCCGATCAGGCTCTTCAGCCGCTTGAAGCCGAGTTCGATCCGCCATCGCAGGCGATAGAGGGCGAGAACATCGGCGGTCGCGAAGTCTTTCGGCTTGAGTGAGGTTATCAGGATCACCCAATCCGCAGCGTCGAGCGTTTGCTTCGAGAGTTGGTGGCCTCCCCGCTGTGCACCCCGGCGCGCCTTGCGTCGCGCTTCCGCAGCAGCCTGCGCCGGCTTCTTGACGGTGACCAGACGCAAGGCGAGAGGCGCGCCGTGCTTGCGTTTGATCCAGATCGGCCGATCGATCAGTCCGCGCCCGCGCGCCGCCGCCTTGCGAAGTTCGGCGACAAGATCGAGCGGATGACCTTTGGCATCGAGCCAGCATGCGCTCTTCCAGCCGGCCCGGATCACGACGTCCGCGCCGGCTTCAATCACGTTCGCCATGCGGTCGGGTTGCAGATGGGCGCGATCGCCAAGACGGATCTCGCCCTTGACTACAGGGATCCGGTCAAGCGTCTCGCCCGCCTGCTGATCGGTCAGTTCGAAGTGGCCAAAGCGTTCCTGCGGAAGATCGAATGCGCTGTGAATGCGCCACAACTCGTTGCTCTTCCGGGCCGCCGGTCCTTTCTTCGGCACTGTCGTGGCGTCGATGATGCGGATCAATCGACCTCGGCTCGCCTTCGGCGCGGCACCAGCAAGCGCCTGACCCACCAGCATCGCGAACCAGTCCCCGCACTGACGCAAGCGGTACAGCAGAGCCACATTGGAGATGTCGACAAGGCCGACCGACGTCGCCCACGCTGTGGTCGATCGCAAGCCCCGCTCACCCAGACAATAGGCCAGGATCAGGCGCAGCAAATCCACCGCATTCCTGATCTCACGCGGACGAACGAAAGCCTTCGTCTCCCGCGCCGTAACATCCAGCGTCTCCGCTCCGCCAAGCCGGACGACAACATTCGTCCAGTCTTCATTCACAAGCGATTCGTGTGTCATCCCATGCTGGAATCACAAACGATTCCGCGCCGCAACACTATTTTAGCGCCTATGGGCGTTCGCCGGGACGACGACGGAGCAAGTGTCTGCATTCCCGCGGCTCATTTCGCCCGAGTTCTGCAATTTCGTTGTCCCTCTTTCTCT
>NZ_DASYMN010000207.1:0-18253 GCF_036009065.1 Bradyrhizobium sp.
CTTCGCCGGCCTGGTGGTTCTAGCGAGGAGCTTGAACCCGATCCCATCCCGAACTCGGCCGTTAAACTCCTCAGCGCCAATGGTACTATGGCTTAAGCCCTGGGAGAGTAGGTCGCTGCCAGGCCTGCCAAGGACAAAGCATTTCCTCTTTACGTGTCACGACCCGACAAAACGCCGCTTCCCTTCGGGGAGGCGGCGTTTTTTTGTGCCTGCGGGCCACCGCGCATCTGCTATTCGGTCATGATTTGCCGCCAGCTTCGAGTGCCGTCGTCCGTGTTGAACCATCTCCGGCCGCCAAAGACCCATTGAAAAGCCCCTCCGGCGTCCACACCCCCCTGCAGCTAAGGAGAATTCCATGCGTGAGATCGTTCGCTCCGTTGCCGCCGCGCTGAGCATTGCTGGCCTTGCGATGACATTGGCTGCTGTGCCGAACTCGGCCGCCTTCGCGCAGGCCAAGCAGCAGGCGCCGAAAAAGGCCCCGGCGCCGGCCGCCAAGCAGCAGGCCGCGCCGCCACCCGCGCCCGCGCCGATGAAGCAGATCGCGCTGACCGAAAAGCAGATCGAGGGCGTGCTTGCGGCATCCAAGGAGATCGATGCGATCACCGACAAGATCCCGGACAACGCCAAGCCCGATCCGAAAGTGGACGCGCAGCTCGACGCGGTCGCAAAGAAGAACGGCTTTGCCGGCACCGCCGAATACAACGACGTCACCGACAACGTCAGCATGGTGCTCGCCGGCTTCGATCCGGCGACCAAGCAGTATGTCGGCGCCGAAGCCGTGCTGAAGGCGCAGATCGCAGCCGTCCAGGCCGACAAGAAGATGTTGCCCAAGGACAAGAAGCAGGCGCTGGCCGAAATGAACGCGGCGCTGAAAACGCCGGCGCCCGTGATCGAGAACAAGGGCAACATCGACCTCGTCACCAAATATTACGACAAGCTCGCCGAAACGCTGTCGGACTAGCGGTAGGGATGATGTGCTCGTCCCGTGTCCCGGACGCGGTGCGGCATTCTTCATGCCGCTCCGCGAGAGCCGGGACCCCGGTTTAGCGAAGATAGCTGGGCCCCGGCTCTGCAGCGCACCACGCCGCAAAGAGGCGGCGCACTGCGCTGCGTCCGGGGCACGGGCCGCAAAAAATTTCGGCCGGGCTGTCGGAACGGCGCCGCGCGGTTCGTCCCTGGGCTAGATTGACCGCCCCGTTTGTCCGGAGCCAGCCATGTTCGAGATCCTTGTCACCATCGCCGTCATTCTCGCGCTTGCCATCGCCGTGGTGCTGATTCTTGCGTCGCGAAAACCCGGCACGTTTCGGGTCGAACGTTCGGCCGCCATCAAGGCGCCGCCGGAAAAGATCTTTCCGCTGATCGACGATTTCCACCAGTGGGGATCGTGGTCACCCTATGAAAACCGGGACCCTGCGATGCAGCGCAGCTTCAGCGGCGCCGAGCGCGGCAAGGGCGCGGTCTATGCGTGGAACGGCAACAAGAATGTCGGCTCCGGCCGCATGGAAATCCTCGATGCGCCGGCGCCGGACAAGGTGGTGATCAAGCTGGATTTCCTGAAACCCTTCGAGGCCCACAACACCGCCGAATTCACGCTGTTGCCGCAAGGCGGTTCAACAAATGTCACATGGCGGATGCATGGTCCGGCGCCCTTGATGTCGAAAGTGATGCAGGTGTTCATGAACATGGACAATATGGTCGGCAAGGATTTTGCGGCAGGCCTCGCCAATCTGAAACGCGTTGTGGAGACATGACCCGGACGCGGTGCGGCACGTAGTGCCGCTTCGCAGCGCCGGGACCGCACCGAACATTACCGTCATCCTGAGGAGCGTGCCCTCTTGGGCGCGCGTCTCGAAGGATGCCCACACGCACTTCGTCTGCGTCCTTCGAGACGCCGCGCAAGCGCGCGGCTCCTCAGGATGACGGCGGAATGTGTGGCCCGGAATGCTGCAAGTCTTCACCCCACGAAAGGAGCCTACCCATGCAAGTCAATCCCTACCTGCATTACGACGGCAATTGCGAATCGGCGTTCAAGTTCTACGAGCAGGCCGCCGGCGGCAAGATCGAGGTGATGATGACGCATGAGAGCGCGCCGCCGGACATGCCGATGCCGCCGGATTGGAAGAAGAAGATCATGCACGCGCGGATTACCTTCGACGGCGACATCCTGATGGGCTCCGATTCACCGCCTGATCATTTCCGGAAGCCGCAGGGATTTTCGGTCACGCTGACGGTCGACGATCCCGCCGACGCCGAGAAGAAGTTCAAGGCGCTTAGCGAGGGCGGCACGGAGAACATGGCTTTCGCGCCGACCTTCTTCGCCAAGGGGTTTGGGATGTGCGTCGACAAGTTCGGAATTCCCTGGATGGTGATCTGCCCGATGGAGATGTGAGGCATCTCAATTCGTCGTGCCCGGGCTTGTCCCGGGCATCCACGTGTTTCTGACCTTGAAGCCTTTGAGACGTGGATGGCCGGGACAAGCCCGGCTATGACGAAGAGAAAAATGAGCGCTACGCATTTCACCGGCACGCCGGATAGATCGCCGCGAGCTCGCGGCCGCGCAGCAGCAGCACGCGCGAGGTGAGGCCGCCGTGGCGGCGGATCCAGCTACGCACCGCGGACGGGTAGGCCTGCAGCACCGCCGCCGAGGCTTCGGGCTCGGCATACATTCTTCCGCGCGCATCTATCGAGCGCGCGGCGTGAAAGCCGAGCACGGCGCGGCGGGTCACGCAGATGCGGTTGTTCGGCACGCTCGACAGCACCAGCGTGCAGGCCGACAGGCACGGCCCGTCGATCACCACGCGCTCGCCGGAGGCGCGCACCCGCGCGAACAGGTCGAGAAACGGACCGACCTCGCCCCCGGGGCTGGCGAGGATGCGCACCTCGGCCGAGGCCGGCGCGGCGGCGAGCAGCGCGACCGCGAGCAGTGCTGATGTTGCGAAAGCTGCGCGCATGCGCGGCTCCTTCGATCCGGATGACGATATTAGCTAGGCAAAGGCGAAGCGCGCTGCAAGTTCAGCGTGAGGGCTCATCACAAGCGCGACCACATCGCCGCCGGTCGTCCCCGCAAAGGGCGGGGACCCATACGCCGTGTCGCCTCGTTTCGGCACGGGGCGGAGGCCTTCCGTAACAAGCAACGCCAGGGGTTATGGGTCCCGCCTTCGCGCGGATGACGGCCGCACCCTACGAATTCCTCCGCTCTCCTCTGAGCGTCGGCAGGCCGATGCCCGCGGCGTCGAAGCCGCCGTCGACGCCGAGAATCTGTCCGGTGATGTAGCTGGCGCGGTCGCTGCACAGGAAAAACACCGCCTCCGCCAGCTCCTCCTCGAGGCCGTAGCGGTTGAGTGGAATCGCGGCGTGATAATCGGCGCGGATCTCCGGGGTGTGAACCTGCCTGGCCATCGCGGTCTCGACCGGGCCGGGCGCCACGCCGTTGACGCGGATGCCAAAACCGGCGAGTTCGACCGCGAACTGCTTGGTGAGATGCGCCAGCCCAGCCTTGCTGGTGCCGTAGGCGGTGCGCAGCGTCGAGGCGCGGACGGCGGAAATCGACGTAATATTGACGATGGCGCCGCCGCCATGCTCGCGCATCAGCGGCACCGCGGCCTTGGTGCAGAGAAATGGCCCGGTGAGATTGACCGCCAGCACCCGGTTCCAGTCGTGGTCGGTGGTTTCCAGCAGCGGCGCGAACACCGCGACGCCTGCATTGTTGACCAGCGCGTCGAGCCGGCCGAAGCGGATGCTCACCGCCGACAGCGCCGAGGCCACCAGGCCGGCATCGGAGACGTCGCATTGCAGCGCAAGCGTGTCGTCCGCATCGTCAAGCGCCGCCCGCGCGGCGCGCAGCAACTCGCCCTCGATATCGAGCAGCGCGACGCGCCAGCCCTCGGCAAGAAATTTTTTCGCGACGCTGAGCCCGATGCCGCGCGCAGCCCCGGTCACCAGCGCGACTTTTTTGAGTTCCGTCATCCGTCCATCTCCGCAATATTCGGACAGTGTTATAGGTCGTAGGGTGCGCAAAGCGAAGCGGGCCCACCACCTCGCAACACGCGCGGGAGCAAGATGGTGGGCACGGCGCAAAAGCGCCTTTGCCCGCCCTACGGACTAAGAGGATGCATTCATGCAGATCATCGACCCCCGCGACGCGCCCCCCGAACAATGGCGGCCGGGCGTGGAAACCCGCATGCGCGTCTCCGCCGTCAATGGCGCAGCGCAACTCTGCATCTTCGAACAATGGATCGCGCCCGGAAACGGCGCGCCGACCCACAGCCATCCGGTCGAGGAAGTGCTGACCGTGCTCGAAGGCGAAGCCGAAATGTGGCTGGACGATCTCCGCGCCATCGTCTCCGCCGGCCAGTCGCTGATCGTTCCCGCCGGCCGCAATCATGGTTTCCGCAATTCCGGCACGGTGACGCTGCACATTCACGCCGTGCTGGCATCGCCGGTGTTCGAGGCGATGCCGGAGGGCGCTGCGGAGATGGTGCGGCGATGGGGATCGTAGAACCGTAGCCCGGATGAGCGCAGCGATATCCGGGGTCTTTAGCGCAGTCCCGGATATCGCTGCGCTCATCCGGGCTACGGAGAATCTGCCGCAGCGCCCCTGAAATAATTTCCGGAAAAATGTCGGGGCCATAAACCCTCGCCCGTCTTCATGATACAGCCGCCGTCCAGACGCTGCGGCAAGACGTAACCTGAACGGAGCGACTTCATGCGATTCATGGTGATTGTGAAGGCCAGCCGGGATTCCGAGGCAGGCGTGATGCCGAGCAGGGAATTGCTGACGGCGATGGGGAAATTCAACGAGGAGATGGTCAAGGCCGGCGTGATGCTGGCCGGCGAGGGATTGCATCCGACCTCGAAAGGCGCGCGGGTCAAATATTCCGGCGCCACGCCCGCGGTGACGCGCGGTCCGTTTGCGCTCTCCGGCGATCTGATCGCCGGCTTCTGGCTGATCGAAACGAAATCGCTGGATGAGGCGATCGACTGGATGAAGCGCGCGCCGTTCGACGGCGGCGCAGAGATCGAAATCCGGCAAATATTCTCGGCCGACGATTTCGGCGAGGCGCTGACCCCCGAACTGCGCGAGCAGGAAGAACGCCTGCGCGCGAAGGCAAGGACGTAACCGCGCTCACTCATTCAATACGAGGACCCACCATGCGATTCATGATGCTGATGATTCCGAAAGGCTACGAGCGCGCCGGGCACCATGCCGCCGGCCGACGCGGTGGCCGCGATGATGAAGTACAACGAGGCGCTGAAAGAGGCCGGCGTGCTGATCACGCTCGACGGCCTGCATCCGCCGTCGATGGGCGCGCGGGTGTCGTTCGCCGGCGGCAAGCCGCTGGTCACCGACGGTCCCTTCACCGAGGCCAAGGAAGTGCTCGGCGGCTACTGGATGATCGCCGTCGCTTCGCGCGACGAGGCGATCGCCTGGGCGAAAAAATGCCCGGCCGGACCGAACGAGACGATCGAAATCCGCCAGGTGCAGGAAATGGCCGATTTTCCTGAGGATGTGCAACAGGCGGCCGCGGGATTCGAGAAAATGCAAAAGAAATCCCGAGCTTAGGCGGTATCACGGCTTTTTCGCCGGTGACGGATGGCAAATCACGATCCGCCGCCGCTTTGCCGCACGACAATCGCAAGAAGTAGCTTCCGGCCCGGACCGATACTAACGCGTTGATCGCTCGCCAAAATCGCCCTGAGAGCGCCGAAGCCGGATGCGGCCATTTCTCGTGACCTTTTGACGCGGCTCATGTAAAAGTCTTTCACATGAGCTGGCGCAAGGAATCGCGCCGCGCCGAGCGCGGCTACCATCACGGCAATCTGAAAGAGGCGCTGCTGCAGGCGGCGCTCGGCCTGATCGCGGAGAAGGGTGCGGCCGGATTCACCTTTGCCGACGCCGCGCGCATGGCCGGCGTCAGCCCCGCAGCCCCCTACCGGCATTTTCGCGACCGCGATGAATTGCTGTCGAGCATCGCGCAACGCGGCTTTGAGATGTTCGAATCGACGCTGAACGCGGCGTGGGACGACGGCCGCCCCGACACCGTCACTGCGTTCGAGCGCGTCGGCAAAGCCTATCTGAAATTCGCGCGCGAGGAGCCGGCGTTCTATTCGGCGATGTTCGAATCCGGGCTTCCCGTCGATCTTAACCCTGCGCTGCAGGCCGCCGGCGAGCGTGCCTTCGGCATCATCCGCGCCGCCGCCGAACGCCTCGCCGCGCTGGCGCCGCCCGGCGCGACGCGTCCGCCGGCGCTGATGATGGCGCTGCATATCTGGTCGATGTCGCACGGCGTAGCTTCGCTGTTCGCCCGCGGCGACGGCGCGCGGCGCAAGCTGCCGATGTCGGCGGAGGAGCTGCTTGAAGCGGAAATGCTGATTTATTTGCGCGGGCTCGGCTTTCCGACCGACCGCCGGAAACCGCAGCCGGATCAACCGCCTCCTGGTCCGCCTCCAAGTCCGCCTCCAAGTCCTTGGGGCACCCGCTCAACATAATGTGAGCGGACCTTTGGCACCCCCGCTTGACAAAATTACGGATTGCGCTAGCTATGTAAATGTTATTTACATTCACAACGGCAGATGCCGTCATGGAGAGGAACATGGCCTACACCGCAGATGTCAATCAATGGCGCGGCCCGGTTGAACAGCCTTACCGCCCGCATCTCTTTGAAAATCCTTGGCATCCCGGCTGGATCGCGCTCACCGTGCTGGGCTTCATCTTCTGGTGGCCGATCGGCCTTGCACTTCTCTTCTACACAATCGGGAGCAGAAAAATGGGTTGCTGGACTCACTCGGACCGTTTCGAGAACAAGATGGCGCGCATGCAGGACAAGATGGAGCGGATGCGCGGCCGCATGGAGCGCCGCGGCTTTCCGTTCGGCCCGCCCACATCCGGCAACCGCGCCTTCGACGAATATCGCACCGACACGCTGCGCCGGCTCGAGGAAGAGCAGGTTGAATTCCGCAACTTCCTCGATCGCCTGCGTCACGCCAAGGACAAGGAAGAGTTCGACGCGTTCATGGCGCAGCACCGCCCGCGTCCGACCCCGCCGAACGACGCGCCGCAGAGTTAAGGTTGAAGAATTAGCCAAGGTTTGTCGCTTAAAGGCGCAAGCGCCCCCTTCACCTGACGGCGACACAGCTGCCCACTCGCGCAAGCAAGTGGGCGGTTTTGTTTTTCAACCTCGCCCCGCTCTTGCGGGGAGAGGTCGAAGCCGTAGCGCAGCGAAGGCTTCGGGTGAGGGGCCAGGCAGTGATTCGAACACGATGGAGGTTCTCGGGTCGGCCAATTGCGCTGAAGGCCTTTCGACCTGATAGGTTTTTGGTTTGGTGAGCCCACTGCCCGGCCCCTCACCCGGCGCTTCGCGCCGACCCTCGGATCAAGCCCGAGGGCAGGCTCTCTCCCCGCGAAAGAGCGGGGCGAGGTTTAAGAGGTGCCTCGCTTCAAATTTCGATTCGACGATTCAAACAGCCAAGCGCTTGCGTTCCCGCGCCGCCGCGCAAGCGGCGCATCCCGGAATGACGGCTTCAGGATGGCTACGCGGGTCAAGCCCGCGTATGACGCGGGGCAGGAGAACGTCATGCCTGCCGCTTTGCTCAACTGCTTCGCCTTGCCCGTGCGCGCCCTCGCATGGCTCGGCCGGCAGGGCACCCGCGCCGTCGCGGCGTTGGTGCTGATCGGCATCGCGCTGCCGCCGCTCGGCGAACTGCTGAAGCCTTATGTCGCCGAAGCGATCTTCCTGCTGCTGGTCATCTCGTTCATGCGCGTCGATGTCGCAGCATTGCGCGAGCATTTGAGGCGGCCCGGCATCGTGATTGCAGCATCCGCCTGGACCATGATCGCGGTGCCGGCGATGATCGGCATCGGCTGTCTCGCGGCGGGCGTCGACAAATCCTCGCCGGATCTGTTTCTGGCGCTGATGCTGCAGGCGGTGGCCTCGCCGATGATGGCCGCACCGGCGCTGGCGGCGCTGATGGGCCTCGAGTCGACGCTGGCGCTGATCACGCTGGTGACCGGCACCGCTTTAGTGCCGCTGACCGCGCCGCTGTTCGCCTGGATGTTTTTCGGCACGGCGCTGACGCTGTCGCCGCTGGCGCTGGGGCTCAAGCTTGCCTTGATGCTGGCCGGCTCGCTCGGCGTCGCGATGACGATCCGTTGGATGTTCGGCATCGCCGCGATCCGCCGCCACCGCGAGCCGATCGACGGCGTCAACATCGTTATCCTCCTGGTGTTCGTCAGCGCCGTGATGGGGTCGGTCGCCGGCGACCTCTGGTCCGACCCGCTGCAGGTCGCAGGGCTGACGCTGCTCGCCTTCGCGACTTTCTTCGCCCTGGTCGGCGCGACCATGCTGGTGTTCCGCCGCTTGGGCCACCAGCGCGCGCTGGCGCTCGGCCTGCTGGTCTCCCAGCGCAACATGGGCCTGATGGTCGCCGCCACCGGCGGCGCGCTGCCTGGCCTGACCTGGCTGTATTTCGCGCTGTCGCAGTTTCCGATTTATCTGTCGCCGCAGCTGCTGAAGCCGATTGTGGGGAGGCTAGGGGCGGGCGGGCGTCAGCAATCGTAACCTTGCTAGACAAGATTAAGGGTGTCGAGCAATTTGACTACATCATACCAATTCCACCGACGGATAAGTCTCGTCCGTTCCAGCCCGTTACAGAAATCGCGAGTGCGTTGGGAAAACATCGCGGCGTCAAGGTACTTCCAAATTTTTTAGCAAAGGCTGCGGGTGGAAAACAGCTCAAGAACGTTGATGATCCCGAAGAACGGGAAAAGCTCCTGCAAGAATCGCTTTCCATTGAAGGCAAAGAGCTTCTTGCTGGGAAGAAGGTGCTTTTGGTAGATGATCCTATCGATCAGGAGCAACTCTGCGAGTCGCAACAGATTTGTTGTTAAAAAAGCGAAAGCGGAAAAGGTCAGTGTTCTGACAATGACAAAGACTCGGAGTAACCGATGACTACGGTCTTTTTATCTGGCTCGCGAACAATCAGTAGACTAAACGATTTGATTCGTTTTCGGCTGAAAAACGTCATTGATCAGCGTTTTGATGTCATCATCGGAGACGCGAACGGTGCGGACAAGGCTCTTCAAGGTTATCTGGCGGAATCGTGTTACGAAAAGGTCGTCGTATTTTGTGTAGGTAGCGTCTGTCGTAACAACATAGGCAACTGGCCCGTCAGAAATATCGATGTCGACTCCAAGCTTAAGGGACGTGATTTTTATACTCAGAAAGACAAGGCAATGGCCCTTGAGTCCGATTACGGTTTTGTACTTTGGGACGGTAAAAGTGCGAGCTCCATCAACAACGTGCTGGAGCTTATGAAAAATGGTAAAGCGGTTGTCGTTTATTACGGACCAGACAAAACATTCCACATCCTAAAACAAGCGAATGACGTACAAATGTTGCTTCGCCATTGCGACGAGAGCGATTATCGCAGCATCAACAACAAAATTCATTTCGTCCGTCGTTTGGAAGATTTACGAGGGTCGCTGCAGCCCTCCTTCAATCTGTGATCTGGCGTATCTGGTTGCGCTGCAGGCGGGTTAGTTCGAATCGCACATAGCAGACCACGTGACAGCCTCCTCGCCGAATTAGCTAGCAGGAACGCCTCATCTCTCGACTTAGCGCGCGATAAATTTAGGTTGACGCGGCTCCCTTCACCTCTCCCCGCAGGGGAGAGGTCGGATCGCATCGTCAGATGCGATCCGGGTGAGGGGCTTTGTCCGCAAGTACGAGCGTGTGGAGAGTCGCCTCACCCGAAGCCTGCGCTGCGCTCCGACTTCACCTCTCCTCGCAGGGGAGAGGTGACGCGCGCTCCAACTAAATTCATCATGCTTTAGTCGCTTCGCTCCGCGCAATGACTGCAAAACCTATCTCGAACGCGCAGAATCATACGCCGATTGCAGGTTGAGCCAGAATTGCGCGCTGGTCTGGAACCAGCGGCCGAGCCGAAGCGCAGTGTCGCCGGTGATGGCGCGCTTGCCCTGGATGATTTGCGAGATGCGGTTCGGCGGAACGGCGAGCTGCCGCGACAATTCGGTCGGCGTGACGCTCAGTTCGTAGAGTTCGTCGGCGAGGATTTCGCCGGGATGTATCGCGGGGCGGGGCATCAGTTTCTTCCTCTGCGCAATGATAATCCGGCGCATGGGCTTCCACAAACACGGCGTCATTGCCGGACTTGATCCGGCAATCCATCCAATTCGAAAAGCGCTTTTTGTGAAGATCGATGGATACGCGGGTCAAGCCCGCGTATGACGGAGGGCGTGGCGGCGCCGCGTGTCCCGGACGCGTGCGGCATTCTTCATGCCGCTCCGCAGAGCCGGGATCCCGGTTAAGCAAGCTGAACCCCGGCTCTGCAGCGCACCGCTTCGCGAAGGGCTACGCGCTGCGCTGCGTCCGGGGAACGAGGATGGCACGGCCGTCCCAATACCCTTCCCCCACCCCATTTCCCGTCCCCAAATCCCCCTTTGGTAACCTCCCCTTAACCATGATTAGCGTCTGCTAACTCCAGGCAAAGGCGCGCCATCAGCCCTCGTTTTGACATGTTGGCAGGGGATTACGGACCCGGCTTTGGACGGGCCCCCCTTGCGATAGATCGGAACCTTGGCGTTGGCGCCTGCCGCCGTGCGTGGCGCGTGGTTTTGCGGGGAACCGGAAGCCGCCCGGGCAAAAGGGGACACTTGCGTTGAGAGGAATCCGCTTATGAATACCGCGAGATTGGCGAGCCTCTCTATCGCCGCGGCGCTGTTGGCCGCAAGCAACGCCGCATTCGCGCAAGGCGACGTGGCGCAGTCAGCCTTGCCGCTGGCGTCTTCCGACGTCTCGCTGATCGCGCTGTTTCTGCAGGCCCACTGGATCGTCAAATCGGTGATGCTGGGGCTGCTGGCCTGCTCGGTCTGGGTCTGGGCGATCGCGATCGACAAGATCTTCCTCTATTCGCGCACCAAGCGCGCGATGGACCGGTTCGAGCAGGCGTTCTGGTCCGGCCAGTCGATCGAGGAGCTTTACCGCGCGCTGTCGGCCAACCCGACGCAGTCGATGGCGGCCTGCTTCGTCGCTGCAATGCGGGAATGGAAACGCTCGTTCGAGAGCCAGACCCGCTCCTTTGCGGGCCTGCAAATGCGGATCGAGAAGGTGATGAATGTCTCGATCGCCCGCGAGATCGAGCGGCTGGAGCGGCGGCTCTTGGTGCTGGCGACGGTCGGCTCCGCCGGCCCCTTTGTTGGCCTGTTCGGCACGGTCTGGGGCATCATGTCGAGCTTCCAGTCGATCGCCGCCTCCAAAAACACCTCGCTGGCGGTGGTGGCCCCCGGCATCGCGGAGGCGCTTTTTGCCACCGCAATCGGCCTGATCGCCGCAATTCCGGCGACAATTTTCTACAATAAGTTCATCTCCGAGGTGAACCGGCAGGCCCAGCGGCTGGAGGGGTTTGCGGATGAATTTTCGGCCATTTTGTCGCGCCAGATCGATGAACGCGCCTGAGAACGGGATATGATGTGAGGCCAGCGTGGGGCTAAGATCATGGCGATGAGCGGGGCGGGCGCCTCCAGCGGCGGCGGACGCCGCGCGCGCCGGCGCAAGGCGGTGATGGCGGAAATCAACGTCACGCCGATGGTGGACGTGATGCTGGTGCTGCTGATCATCTTCATGGTGTCGGCGCCGCTGCTGACGGTCGGCGTGCCCCTCGACCTGCCGCAAACCCAGGCCAAGAGCCTGGACCAGGACAAGACCCCGCTGACGCTGTCGGTCAATCTGAAAGGCCAGGTGTTTCTCAACGATACCCAGATCGGCCTCGAGGAACTGGTGCCGAAGCTGAAGGCGATCACCGAGGCGCGCGGCGGGCTGGATGAGCGCATCTTCGTGCGCGGCGACAAGAAGGTGGACTACGGCACGGTGATGCGGGTGATGGGACGGCTGTCGGCCGCCGGTTTTCGGCGGGTGGCGCTGGTGACCGAGGTGGAGCAGGGATAGAGCGCGAGTGAAGCTGAAGGTCGACAAGACATTGGCGGCGTCGGTTGCCCTGCACGTCCTCGTGATCGGGTGGGGGCTGGTGTCGTTCTCCGCGCGCTCGCTGGAGGCGCCGCCGCCGGAATCGATGCCGGTCGATATCATCTCGGCCGATCAGCTCTCCAAAATCACCGCCGGCAGCAAGACCGGCGAAAAGGACAAGCCAAAACCGCTGGTCGAAAAAGTCGCCGACGCAAAACCCGTCGACGATACCGTCGGCAAGATCACCGAAAAGCCGCCGGTCGAGACCGCCGTGGCTCCGACGCCGCCGCCGAAGCCGGTCGAAAAGCCGGTCGAGAAGAAGCCCGATCCACCAAAACCGGTCGCCGAGAACAAGCCCAAGGACGAGCCGAAGCCGATCGAGAAGAAGCCCGATCCGCCCAAGGTCGATCCGATCGCGGAAGCCCTGAAAACCGACGACGCCAAGAAGCCGCCGCCGAAGCCGGAAGCCAAGGCGGCGCCGCCGCAACCGCCGAAGCCGAAGCAGGAACGCAGCTTCGACCAGTCGAAGATCGCCGCCCTGCTCGACAAGCGCGATCCGACCCGGCAGGCCGCGGCCGGCGCGAGCTTGAATTCGTCGGCGTCGCTCGGCAGCTCGCGCGGCACCGCGGCAACCCTGTCGCAATCCGAACTTGACGCCATGCGCGCGCGGCTGGCGAGCCTGTGGAACGTGCAGCCCGGCACCGAGCGGCCGGAGGAATTGTTCGTCACCATAAGGATCCGGCTCAACCCGGACCGCCGCCTCGCCGGTCCCCCGCAGATCGTCTCGACCGGTAGTTCGCCGCGCTATCAGGCGGCAGCGGACGCCGCGGTTCGCGCCGTCCTGCAAGGCCAGCCTTACACCATGCTGCGCGACGAAACCTACGAGCAGTGGAAATACATGGACATCGATTTCGATCCAAAACAGATGTTTCACAGTTGATGCCGTTTGAAATGAGCCAGGTATGTCCGTGACGTCGACCAGACTTTCGCCGCCGATGCTGAGCCGCCGCCATGCCCTGCTGGGCGGCGCGGGCGCCGCCGCCGGATTGCTGCTGCCATCCCTGGCGAACGCGCAAACGCGTCTGCAGGTCACCGAAGGCACCGTGGCGCCGCTGCCGATCGCGATCCCGAATTTCGTCGCCGGCACGCCGGCGGACGGCGAAGTCGGCGTCGGCGTCGCCCAGGTCATCACCAACAACCTCAAGCGCTCCGGGCTGTTCGCGCCGATCGACCAGGCCGCCTTCATCGAAAAAATCGCCAACATCGACGCAGCACCGCAATTTCAAAGCTGGAAGACCATCAACGCGCAGGCGCTGGTGACCGGCCGCATGACCCGGCAGGGCGACGGACGGTTGAAGGCGGAATTCCGCCTGTGGGACGTGGCTGCCGGCCAGCAGCTCACCGGCCAGCAGTATTTCACCTCGCCGGAATACTGGCGGCGGATCGCGCACATCATTTCCGACCAGATCTACGAGCGCCTGACCGGCGAGAAAGGCTATTTTGATAGCCGCGTGGTGTTCGTCGATGAGACGGGACCCAAAGAACGGCGCGTCAAGCGTCTCGCGCTCATGGACCAGGACGGCGCCAATGTGCGGTATCTTACGCGCGGCGCCGACCTCGTCTTGACGCCGCGGTTCTCGCCGTCGACCCAGGAAATCACCTACATGGAATTCGGGCAGGGCGACCCCAAAGTCTATCTGTTCAATGTCGAAACCGGGCAGCGCGAGATCGTCGGCAATTTCCCCGGCATGTCGTTCTCGCCGCGGTTTTCCCCTGATGGACAGCGCGTCATCATGAGCCTGCAGCAGGGCGGCAATTCAAACCTGTTCGTGATGGATCTGCGCTCGAAATCCACCACGCGTCTCACCGATACGCCGGCCATCGATACCTCGCCGTCCTATGCGCCCGACGGTGCCCGCCTGTGCTTCGAATCCGACCGCGGCGGCAAGCCGCAAATCTACATCATGCCGGCGACCGGCGGCCCGGCGCAGCGCATCTCGTTCGGCGAGGGCAGCTACTCGACCCCGGTGTGGTCGCCGCGCGGCGATTACATCGCCTTCACCAAGCAGGGCGGCGGACAGTTTTCGATCGGCATCATGAAGACCGACGGCTCGGGCGAGCGGCTTCTCACCTCGGGCTTCCACAATGAAGGTCCGACCTTCGCGCCCAATGGCCGCGTCCTGATGTTCTTCCGCGATCCCGGCGGCAGCGGCGGTCCTTCGCTGTTCACCGTGGACATTTCGGGGCGCAATGAGCTGCGCGTTCCAACTCCCGGCTTCGCATCCGATCCGGCATGGTCGCCGCTATTATCGTGACATGGTTATCGTGAAGTGGCCTCGCCTGGTGGCCGGCATACCGGCAAAGCTTGCCTAGGCTGCTGATTTGCCGGGCAGATTGTTGCTCGCATTCGGCGAAGGCAACGACTCGGTAACGATATTCCCTCAGAAAGACTTCATCTGCGGCAGGTAACACTGCGCGTCTAAAAAGGACGTGCGCGCGCCCCAATGCAACTGACTGGCCAAAACTCGGATTCCGATCAGAAGATGTCGCCGTCGATCTATGCGGCGCTGGTCTATTCGCTGTTCCAAAATCCCGCACCGATGTTTGCGGGCGCGCTCTGCGCGGCGGTCGCCGCGATCATGACGGCCGTGAAGACGGACGATGCCTGGCTCTGGCCTTGCGTCGCACTTCTTGTCGTGACGGGTGCAGGCCGCGCACTCGACATGAATCAATACCAACGCCGCAAGTCCAGTCTGACGGAGAATGAAGCGGGACATTGGGAGATCCGTTATCAGATAGGCGCGATGCTTTATGCGGTGTCGCTGGGAATATGGTGCGTCGCCGCTCTGCTAGGCAGCGACGATGCCGTCGCGCACATGATCTGTGTATCCGTTACACTGGGATATATGGCGGCCGGCGCCGGCCGGACCTATGGCCGTCCATGGATATTCCATCTGCAGACCCTGCTTGCTTGCGGCCCGTTATCGGTGGCGCTGCTATTGAACGGCAGCCCCTATTACGTCGGGCTGGGGCTGTTGAACGTGCTGTTCTTTGTCGGACTGAAACACATAACCACAAGCCTGCAGAAGATTTTCGTCCGCGCCCTCGTCGCGCGCGAGCGCGAGGCCGCCCTTGCGGCTCAGTTCGACACTGCGCTGAACAACATGCCGCATGGCCTGTGCATGTTCGGCGCCGATGGCCGCCTCGCGGTGATGAACCATCGTTTCAGCGAGATGATGCGCCTGTCCGAGAATCTCGTGCATCGCGGCTCGGGCGCGCCCGACATCGTCGCGGCTTGCATCCGCGCCGGCACGGTTTCGGAGGCGAGCGGCAAGTTGATCGTCTCGGAAGTCGACAGTCTGCAGGCGGGTTATATCACCACCGCCGACCCGGACAGCGCCAACGGCCGCGCGCTGTCGTGGACGTTTCAGCCGATGGCTGGCGGCGGCACCGTCGTATTGGTCGAGGACATCACCGAACGGCGCAGCGCCGAAGCCAGAATCAGCCATCTCGCGCGCTATGACGAGCTGACGGCGCTGCCCAACCGGGTCAACTTCCGCGACGAAATGGAGCGGCTGCTGGCGATCTCGCACAGCGCCGCGCGATTGTCCGCGTTGCTGTTCATCGATCTCGATCAGTTCAAGCAGGTCAATGACACGCTGGGCCACCCCTGCGGCGATGAACTATTGTGCGCCGTGGCCGATCGCCTGCGCGAGATGTTGCGCCCCGAGGATTTCGTGGCGCGCTTCGGGGGCGACGAGTTCGTCGTATTCCAGCAGAACATCAAATCCGAAGAAGACGCCGCGGGTCTTGCCCGCCGCATCGTCGATCGCTTGAGCGAGCGCTATGAAATCGACAATCACCTGGTGGAGATCGGCGCCAGCGTCGGCATCGCGATGACGCAGCCTCCCGGCATCAGCGCCGACACGCTGATGAAGAATGCCGACATGGCGCTGTATCGCGCCAAGGCCGATGGCCGCGGTACCTACTGCTTCTTCCGCGACGAGATGGCGCTGACCGTCGAGGCCCGCCGCATCCTGGAGCTGGATCTGCGCAAGGCGTTGGCCGATGAGGAGTTCGAGCTGTTCTATCAGCCGCTGGTCAATCTCAAATCCGGGCGGATTTCCACCTGCGAAGCGCTGCTGCGCTGGAATCACCCGGAACGCGGCACGGTTTCGCCTGTCGATATCATCCCGGTTGCGGAAGATATGGGCCTGATCGTCGACCTCGGCCGCTGGATTCTGCGCAAGGCCTGCATGGAAGCCATGACCTGGCCGGAGGGTGTCAGCGTCGCGGTCAATTTTTCACCGCAGCAGTTCCATCAGCGCGACGTGCTGAGCGAAGTGCGCTATGCACTCGAAGTGTCCGGACTTCCCGCCAACCGTCTCGAAATCGAGATCACCGAATCGTCGCTGCTGCGCAATACGCAATGGATCCACGACGCGCTCTCGCAACTGCACGCCGCCGGGGTGCGCATCTCGCTGGATGATTTCGGCACCGGCTATTCGAGCCTGAGCTATCTGCATAATTTCCCGCTGCAGAAGGTCAAGATCGACCGCTCCTTCCTCGAGGGCATCGATTCCGATCGTCCGCTGACGCTGTTGCGCGGCGTCGCGCGGCTGAGCGCCGACCTTGGAATGTCGGTTGTGGTCGAAGGCATCGAGACCAACGAGCAGCTGGAGCTGATCAGTGCCGACGGCACCGTGACCGAGGCGCAAGGTTATCTGTTCAGCCGTCCCGTTCCCGCGGCACGGGTGCGTCAGCTGCTGAACGCATCGCACGGCCGCCGGGTGCCGGGCGAAACGCCGCAGGCGGTTCCATCGCGGTCGATCGCCTGAGAATTATTACCCAACCGCGCGGTTTCCAGGGAGATTTGCTTATCGGTCTCTGAAAGCGGCGAACTCCGGTTAACCCTAACGTTTCGATCCCTTTGCATCGAAGTTAAGAACGGGTTAACCTTTTACCATTCGCGCTGTGGTTGTCTGGGTTGAGGGGGGTGTCATATGAGGTCTGCGGCCGAGGCCGTCGAAGCGGTTCCTGAACGGAGCGCGGACCCGCTTGAGCATGTCGACTACCGCCTTGCAGAAACGCCGGAAGAAAAGGACGAAATATATCGGCTCCGCTACCGCGCCTATCTGCGCGAGGGCGCAATCCTGCCTTCTCAGTCTGAACGGGTCACCGATCACTACGATGAAGCGCCAAACACCTGGATCTTCGGCGTCCATGTCCACGGCGAGCTGTACAGCTCGATTCGGGTCAGCGTCCTGACATCCGGGTGCCGGACGTCTCCGTCGTCCGACATGTACAGCGACGTCCTGCATCCCGAACTTGACCGGGGAAAGACTATCGTCGATCCGACCCGTTTCGTCGCCGATCCCGAAAAAGCAAAGACATTTCACGAACTTCCGTATGTAACCGTAAGACTGGGCTGGGTGGCGTGCGGTCATTTCAATGCCGATCTGGGGCTCGCCAGCGTTCGTCCCGAACACCGCGCGTTCTATCGTCGGGTCTTTCTGCAGCAACCGATGGGGGAACCAAGATTGTTCCCGGGTCTTCTCAAGCCCGTAGGTCTGATGGCCGCGGATTATCCAGTTATCCGGGAAAAGGTGTTTCAAAGGTTTCCCCTGATGCGGTCGAGCGCTTTTGAGCGCCGGATGCTGTTCCAACGCACTCGCGAGCGCGGTTAGCCGTTGGATATGTCCCGCGTGGTCGTGCGAACACGCGCCGGCCGCCGGCGCTTGATACCGCCCCTCGGACTAAGTCCGGGCATTGCTCGGCCGGAACTGCGGTGAGCTCCAGCCGGCCGATGACGCGGGACCGCAACCTGGCCGCTCGCCTTCACCTTGGCGCCACATTTCCAAATCATTAACTATCGCGGCGGCTTTTCGCCGATTGGCGGCATTTGATGTGGTTGCGCAACACCTCATCAAGGTTGACGGAACGTTCGCTTAACCATCGCCCTGTAGACCGGATAACAGTTGGAAAAACGTGAGCGTGGAGGCTCCGGAATGAAACATCAGATGCGTATCCTCCAGGGATTGAAACTGGCTGCGGTGCTCGCGGTGGCGCTGTCGATGGGCGCCTGCGCCAACAAGAGCCCGCTTGGAGCTGACGGCGCGATGGCAAGTGCGGCGACGCCGGGCAGCCAGCAGGATTTCGTGGTCAATGTCGGCGACCGCGTCTTCTTCGAGAGCGACCAGACCGAATTGTCGCCGCAGGCGATCGCGACCCTGGAAAAGCAGGCGCGCTGGCTGCAGAGCTACAACCGCTAT
>NZ_DASYMN010000208.1:0-16679 GCF_036009065.1 Bradyrhizobium sp.
TTGAAAAAATCAACGTCGCTTGAGGTCGATCCATCCGACCGTCATTGCCGGGCTTGACCCGGCAATCAATCTTCTTCGCAACAGTCTTTTGAAGATGGACGGATACGCGGGTCAAGCCCGCGTATGACGCTTGTCCCGCCCGGAGTCCCGATGAGCGAAATACCCATAACTTCCGGCCCGTCGCTGTGGCGGCGGGTCACCGCGACTTACGGCAAAATGCTGGAAATCCTGCTCGCCGCCTGTGTCGGCATCATCGTCATTCCGGTGACGCTGCAGGTGGTCTCGCGCTACACGCCATTCATCCCGTCCTACATCTGGACCGAGGAGATGGCGCGCTTTCTGTTCGTCTGGACCATCATGGTCGGCGCCATGATCGGCGTGCGCGAAGCGCAGCATTTCGAGGTCGATGTCTGGCCCGATCTGTCGCGCCGCGGGGAGGCGTTGGTGCGCATCGTGGCGCGGATCGGCGTGCTGGCGCTGGCGCTGGTGTTCGTGTGGGCGGGTCTGGAGTTCACCCGCTTCGCGTGGAATAGGACGTCGGAGCTCGCCGACCTGCCGCTGTGGCTGATCCATATCGCCTGGCCGGTGACGGGGTTTACCTGGATCGTGTTCGCGGGTGAGCAGATCGTCGATGAAGGGCGCATCCTGTTCGGGCGCGCGCCATGAGCGGCAATGTGCTTTCCGCAGGACAGGCCGCGCTGCTGCTGTTCGGCATGTTCATCGCGCTGCTGGTCATCCGCGTGCCGGTGGCGTTTGCGCTTGGCCTCGCCTGCCTGCCGGTCCTTCTGATCGAGCCGCGGCTGTCGATGATGACGCTCGCGCAGGAAACCTTCAACGCCTACAACTCCTTCATCCTGCTGGCGGTGCCGTTCTTCCTGCTCACCGCCAACCTGATGAGCATCGGGGGCATCACCGACCGGCTGGTGGCGCTGTCGCGCTCGATGGTCGGCCACTGGCCGGGCTCGCTGGCGCAGATCAACGTGGTGCTGAGCGTGTTCTTCGCCGGCATCTCGGGGTCCTCCACGGCGGATGCCGCGAGCCAGTCGAAAATCTTCATCGATGCGCAGACCAAGGAGGGCTACGACCTCTCGTTCTCGATCGCCATTACCGCGGTGTCGGCGGTGCTCGCGGTCATCATCCCGCCGTCGATCCTGATGATCGTGTGGGGCGGGCTGATCTCGACCTCGATCGCGGCGATGTATCTGGCCGGCATCATTCCCGGCCTGTTGATCGCGGGCGCGCAGATGGCGACCGTGCACGTCTATGCGGTGCGGCGCGGCTATCCGACCTATCCGAAGGATAGCTGGCGCGAAATGCTCTGCGCGATCTGGCGCTCGCTGCCGGCACTGATGACGCCGTTCATCATCGTCGGCGGCATTCTGCTCGGCTGGTTCACCGCAACGGAATCGGCCTGCGTCGCGGTGCTTTACTCGGTTGCGCTGTCGACGTTCTTTTATCGGGAAACCGGCGTCAAGCAATTGTACAAGGCGCTGCTCGACACCGGGAAGCTCGCCGGGGTCGCGCTGTTCTGCGTCGGCACCGCCAGCGCCTTCGGCTGGCTGCTCGCCTATTACAAGATTCCGGAAGCGCTGCTGGCCAACGTCTCGACCTGGGGCATGGGACCGATCGCGGCGGGCTTCTTTATCGCATTCTGCTTTCTGGTGGTCGGATGCTTCCTCGACGCCATTCCGGCCATCGTGATCGTCGGCACCGTGCTCGAGCCGCTGGCCCGGTCGGTCGATCTGCATCCGGTGCAATTTGCAATCATCTCGATTGTCTCGCTGGCATTCGGGCTGGTGACTCCGCCCTACGGCCTGTGCCTGATGATTGCGTGTTCGATCGCGGGCGTGCGGCTGCGCTATGCGCTGAAGGACACGATGATCATGCTGGTGCCGATGATGGTGGTGCTGGCGGCGCTGATCGTCTGGCCGGAGGTGTCGCTGTTCCTGCCGCGCCTGATCGTCCCCGAAATGCTGAAATAGCCGCCGAGTCGGCGCCAGAACCGTGACCAACGAACAGTTGTCGAGCAAGGAATGTCGAGCAGCAGCATGAACAGCAAGTCCGCATCGGGACAATCCGGCACAAACGAATTCGACTACATCATCGTCGGCGCCGGATCCGCCGGATGTGTGCTGGCAAACCGCCTGAGTGCATCGGGAAAGAATTCGGTGCTGCTGCTGGAGGCTGGCCCGAAAGACAGCAATATCTGGATCCATGTGCCGCTCGGATATGGCAAGCTGTTCACGAATAAAACCGTCAACTGGATGTACCAGACCGAACCCGAGCCCGGCTTGAACGGGCGAAGCGTGTTTCAGCCGCGCGGCAAGGTGCTCGGCGGCTCCAGTTCGATCAACGGCCTGCTTTATGTCCGCGGCCAGCACGAAGATTACGACCGCTGGCGCCAGCTCGGCAACAGCGGCTGGGGGTTTGACGACGTGCTGCCGTATTTCAAGAAGGCGGAGGACCAGCAGCGCGGCGCCGACGATTTCCACGGCGCCGGCGGACCGCTGCCGGTTTCGGATTCCCGGTGCCCCGATCCGCTTTCGCAGGCCTTCATCACCGCCGCGGCCGAGACCGGCATCCCCATAAATCCCGACTTCAACGGCGCAACGCAGGAAGGCGCGGGGTGGTTTCAGACCACGACACGGCGCGGAAGACGGGCGAGCACCGCCGTGTCCTATCTTCGCCCGGTCCGGCGCCAGGCCAATCTGCAGGTTGAAACGTCCGCGCTCGCCCAGCGCATCCTGTTCGATGGACGCCGCGCGGTGGCCGTCGCGTACCGCCAGCACGGCACGCTGCAAACGGCCCGTGCGCGAAAGGAGATTCTGGTTTCAAGCGGAGCCTACAATTCGCCGCAACTGCTTCAGCTCTCCGGCGTCGGTCCCGCCGAATTGCTGACGAAGCACGGCATCGATGTGGTGCTGGATGCGCCGGGGGTGGGGCACGACCTTCAGGATCACCTGCAGGTCAGGATCGTCACGCGCTGCACGCAACGCATCACGCTCAACGATATCGCCGGCAGCCCGTTCCGCAAAATGACGACGGGACTGCGATATGCCGCATTCCGCACCGGTCCGCTCACCATTGCCGCCGGCACTTCCGGAGCGTTCTTCAAGACCAATCCGCGCCTGGCGACGCCGGACGTCCAAATCCACTTCCTGCCGTTCTCGACCGACAAGATGGGCGAAAGGCTGCATTCCTATTCCGGATTTTCGGCGTCGGTCTGCCAGTTGCGCCCCGAGAGCCGCGGTTCGCTGCGCATCAGGAGCGCCGATCCCTCGGTGCCTCCCGAGATACGGATCAACTATCTCGCCACCGAGGCGGATCGCACCGCCAATGTCGAAGGCCTGAAGATGTTGCGAAAGATATTGCGGGCGCCGGCGCTGCGCGCCCATACGATCGACGAAGTCGAACCCGGGCCCGGGGTTTCGAGCGACGAACAGCTGCTGGATTTCTGCCGCCAGCGCGGCAGCACGGTCTATCACCCGACCTCGACCTGCCGGATGGGAAACGACCCGCTCGCGGTGGTCGACCAGCGGCTTCGCCTGCGCGGCATCGAAGGCCTGCGCGTGATCGACGCTTCGATCATGCCGGACCTTGTCTCGGGCAACACCAACGCGGCGGTCATCATGATCGCCGAGAAGGCGTCGCAGATGATTTTGGAGGACGCGCGATGAGGCGGGCATGGTTCGACGCGGCCGGCGTGAAGCGATATGTGATCTTTGCGCTGCTGGGGCCATTTCTGGGCGGATTTCTGCTGCTGATCGCAACCACCGTGATGTCGGGATACTGGAACGAAACCAACCTCGGCGAGGTCAAGAAGATCTTCGTCGTGCTGTTCTCCACGCTGCAATACACCTACCTGTTCGGCATCCTGCCGGCGCTGGCGGTCGCCGCGGTGGATGACATCCTCTACCACGTCAAACGCCTCAATCCGACGCTCCGGATGCTGATCGTCGGCGCCGTGGCGTTTGCCGCGGCGGAATTGCTCTACGGCGGCAGGGGCGCCGACAGCGGCGCGCTGCAGTTCATCCTCTACGGGCTGGTCGGGTTGGTGCCGGCGATGCTGTCGTCGTGGCTGGCGCAGGACAAGAACGGGGTGGCGACTGCGCCAACGTGAGCGGCCCTGTCGGCCCCGAGCAGAGATTCACGAAAGCGGATTGTTGCCGACCCAGACTTTCATTTCCGCCAAAAGTTCGCCGATCGGCAGGTCGGCCGCATCGGCCGGCGAAAACCCGCGCGTGGCAGTCAGGTCGTAAGTGGTATCTGCCATAAAATCGTTAAATCGGGCCCAAAATTTGCCGGGACCCGGTGCGCGCAGTTGCGTCTGGCTGTTTAGCCAATTTCTTACCTTGGCGGAGATCAGGTCCGGTTTGTTTTCGTGAGCCTCGATGTCGGAATTCGACAGGTCGGAGATCGCGGCTTGATATCGGTATTTTTGCGCCTCAAGAATGAGGCATCGCTTCCTCGCCCATTGGCCCTTCTTGAAAAATCTGCAGCCGATATCGATGCCGAGCTCGTACGGCATATTCAATCGAAAGAGTTCGCCCTCCTTGTCTGCCTGCAATCTCGACAGATCGTGGATGGCAAATTTGGACTGCTGCACTAGCGCGATAATTCTATCAAATCGAGGGCGTCCGGAATCAGGCGATTCGAGAGCAATCCTCGGCGCGAATCCGAGGTCGACGACGGTGAATAACAGCGGACGCAACAGCGAAAGATAATCGGAATCAAACGGGCAGTTGACGAAAACGTTCTTGTGAAACGGCATCCCGCCTATCCGCGTTTGCCGCGCTGCGGCGAGCGGTCATCGGCGTAACTGTCCCAGCGCTTGACCGTGCCATCCCTGCGATGCACATAAAGGTTGGTTCGTTCGCGCCTTGCCAGATCCCTGGCGTATCTCACTGCATCTGATTGCCTCTCGAACCTTCGACTGGCACGGGAAGCGCCCGACGCGTGAACGCTCCAGCCGCCGGCGATACTGGCAATGACATGTCGATCTTTCGTGGCCATCTTGTTCCTGTCGCAATCAGTGCCAAAAGCTAGATGGGGCACGCTTGAATCGCAAGTCTTTCGATGCTCGCGCGGATTAAGCGAACGGCAGGATATTCCCGTTATACGCGCACGGATTGGCGCGCCCGTCGGGTTCGCTACAGCGACCGGCTCACCGCCAGCGGCGAGATATTCCGCGGGCTTGGTGCCGCGCGCTGCCCCGCGGCGGTGTAGGTGTTGGGCACGTTGCGGCGCTGCAGTTCGGCGTTGACGCCGCGCACGATGCCTTCGGACACCGCTTGCGCGGTGGCGAGTACGGTGAGATTGACCTGCGGCATGGCGCGAAACGTGTCGTGATGGCGAGTGAGCAGCTCCGGCATGGCGCGCGCCAGATAACTCTGGCTGCTTTTCAGATGCGCGATGGTGCCGACATAGCGGCGCGACAGTTCGGACTTCTTGCCCTCCAGCGCATCGCCTCGCGCACACTCGTTTGAGCCGATACGATGCTTGCAGCGACTACATCTCGATCGGGCTGTCCGGAGACAAATGACACCCGAGGTTCAGCTGTCCGCTATCGAGGCTCGATACCGTGCGCTACCTGTTTCGATTCTCTGCGGTGACCCGAAATTTCCCCCCAGCCAGCATGCCGGTGCAATACCACCAGGATCGTTGTCGGTCCCAGCCCAGGAACATTTTGGTTTCTACGCATTGCGCGTAATCCCTGTGGGTGAGTGTGTCTTTGCACGTTGCTGAGAAGACGGAGAAATATCCCGCCGATTCGCTGCATCCAACCCACGGGTCCTTGCCGCGTTTGAAGCTTGATTCGCAACCATCGTTGCAACTGCTGGCCTCTCTCTCGAGCCGGGCAAGCTTCGCCATGACAGGACCCCGCGCAGCCGACGGCGTCCCGGTCGTCGGCGCCCCAGTCGCCGTTTGAGTGGATCGCGATGTCCGGCCCGCTCGGTGTGCCACCCGACCGGACCCTTGTTGCGTTACCTCCGGCCGTTGCGGCCTTGCCACCTGCCTCGGCGCTTCGACCGTGATCTTGGGAAGCTGGGTGCCGGAGCCCGTTGCGGTTTGTGACATTGCCGTACCACTCAGGCTGCTCAGCAATGCGGTTGACAGGATAGCGATAACTGAGGGCGAGACGGATCCGGATGACAATCTCATGATCATATCCTTCCGAGCCAAGACGGACTTTGCCGTCTCAATGTGCAAGATACCACGCAAACTAGTCCGAATTTCCGCATTGGGCCACTGAGGCCAGCAATATATTTTCGGCGTCGCCGTCGACATGTCAGGAGAACGCTGACCGCTCGCTTGAAGCGTAACGACGTCCGCTTCTGTGAAGGTAAAGCGGACATGGCGGAACTGTCGCTGCAATGGCTTGTGAACAGCGCCGTTTCCCGTTGACGACCTGCAACGACCTACTCAGCGCCGGCGGCGAGATATTCTGCGGCTCGGTGTCCCGGCCGGAGAGGGGAAGGGAACGCGGGGCGAATCCTACAGCGACCTGCTCACCGCCAGCGGCGAGATATTTCGCGGGCTCGGCGCTGCGCGCTGGCCGGCTTGCGGTGTAGGTGTTCGGTACGTTGCGGCGCTGCAGTTCGACGTTGACGCCGCGCACGATGCCTTCGGACACCGCATGCGCGGTGGCGAGTACGGTGATATTGACCTGCAGCATGGCGCGGAAAGTGTCGTGATGGCTCGTTACGGCGGCATAACTCGGGTGGCATAGGCTTTAACCGGCTCTGGATAGCCCTTGAGCTCCAGGTTGCACGGCTCGGCCGCAATTTCGGCTGACACATGCTTCCATACCGCTTCGCTCATGATCATCTCGCCGCCCTTGGCGGCGGCGACGAGACGCGCGCAGAAATTCATCGGGTCACCAAGGGCCGCGAATTGATAGTTGCCACCCTCGACGCCGATCGAGCCGACGAAGGTCTTGCCGCTATGGACGCCGACGCCGATCGAGAGCCATGGACCCGCGGGATCGGCGTGTCCGGTGGCGCGCAGAAGCTCAAGCCCGGCGGCGACCACGCGCTGGCGATAGTCGGAGCCGGTGAAGCCCGGGAGATAAAGCCCGATCACCTCGTCGCCCACCATCTTGTCCACCACGGCATCGGTTTTGGTGAACACCTTCATCGCGATCTGGAAGAAGCGCTGCATCAGCGCGGCGAATTCGGCCGGACGCATGCCCGCAGCAAGCTTAGTCGAGCCGCGCACGTCGGCATACAGCATTGCAATCTGGATCTCCGCGCCGCCGCGCTCCTTGGCCAGCACCTTCTCGCATTGCCCGCAGAAGTGCGGATTGCGCCGCCATGGCCCGAAGCCCATCAGACGGAACGCAGGTGCGGTGAAACCGTCGAACCCCACGCAGCACAGGCGGCAGCGGTCGCCGGCGGTGGGCGATAGCAGGCGCATCATTTTACGGCCGCGGCGCAGGGCAGGATGCTCACCCGAGAGCATCTGTTGCCAAAACGCGTTGAGGTTCTGGTCGTCGGTGGAATCCGTCATGTGGCCTCCCGCGGCAAAAGCTTGCCTGGTTGAGCGACGGTTGCCGAGGTGATGGTACTGGAGGCGCGGAAAGAAGCAACCTGGCGGCAAGGCGAGCGGCGCGCTGGTTTGCGCGCTCAGTCCGGAGCCAGCGATCAGGCCGAGCTGCCATAGCCGAGCAGAGCGCGTTGCGCGCTCGGACTGGATGCCTACAGCGACCTGCTCACCGCCAGCGGCGAGATGTTGCGCGGGCTCGGCGCGGCGCGCTGGCCGCTTGCGGTGTAGGTATTCGGCACGTTGCGGCGCTGCAGTTCGACGTTGACGCCGCGCACGATGCCTTCGGACACCGCATGCGCGGTGGCAAGCACGGTGAGATTGACCTGCAGCATGGCGCGAAAGGTGTCGTGATGGCGGTGCAGGGCAGAAAGCAGCTCCGGCGTGGCGCGGGCGAGATAGCTCTGGCTGCTTTTCAGATGCGCGATGGTGCCGACATAGCGGCGCGACAGCTCGGACTTCTTTCCCTCCAGCGCCATCGCCTCGCGCACCTTGCCGGCGCGGACCAGTTCGGTCTCGCGCTCGATGACGCCGAGCAGCGCGCTCATCACTTCCATCAGCCCTTCGGCAAGCTTTTTGGCGTCGTCAGGCGTTGCGGCCAGCGGGACGGCTGATGGCAGCGGCTGGCGCAGCAGGGAAGGGCTCATGTCGGTGTCTCCAGTCAGCCGGCGCGGCCCGCCTGCTGCATGATAAGCGTGCGATAGACGTCGTTGGAAATGCCGACGCCGCCGGCCTTGGCAAAGGATTTTGAATATTCTTCGGTGAGCATCGAACGCCACACGCCGGTGCCCGGCGTGTCGCCGAACGGGCCTTCGCCCTTGATGCCCGAGGTCATCTGCGAGAACATCGAATTCAGGAACACGGATTCGAAATCCTGCGCCGAAGCCTTGGCCTTCATCTGAGCATGCGGCGAGACTTTCTTCAATGCATCGGCAAGCGCGTAGTCCGGGCGGCCGTTGAGCATCGGCATCACGGCCTTGGCGGGCATGCTGCTGTTGATCGCCCCGCTCGGCATCACATCACCTCGATGTCGGCCTGGATCGCGCCGGCGGCCTTGATCGCCTGCAGGATGCCGATCAGATCGCGCGGGCCGATGCCCAATCCGTTGAGGCCGTCGACCAGCTGCTGCAGCGAGACGCCGTCCTTCACCAGCGCCAGCTTCTTGCCGTCCTCGCTAACCCCGATGCTGGTGCGCGGCGTTACCACGGTGCGGCCGCGTGCGAACGGCTGCGGCTGGCTGACCTGCGGACTTTCCGAAATCGAGACGGTGAGATTGCCTTGCGCCACCGCGACGGTGGCGACGCGGACGTCGCGGCCCATCACGATGATGCCGGAGCGTTCGTCGATGATGATTTTTGCGGCCAGATCCGGCTCGATCTGCAACTGTTCGATCTCGGTGAGCAGCGCCACCACATTGCTCTTGAATTCCGCCGGCACCGATAGCTGCACGGTGGACGGATCGATCGGCTCCGCGGTCTTGGTGCCGAGGAAATCGTTGACCGCGGCGGCGATGCGTTTTGCGGTGGTGAAATCCGGATTGCGCAGCGCGAGGCGCACATTGGGCAGGCGATTGAGCGCGAACTCGATCTCGCGCTCGATGATGGCGCCGTTGGCGATGCGGCCCACCGTCGGCACGCCCTTGGTGATGCTGGCCGCTTGGCCCTCGGCCTGGAAGCCGCCGATCGCCACCGAGCCTTGCGCCACCGCATAGACGTTGCCGTCGGCGCCGAGCAGGGGAGTGACGAGCAGCGTGCCGCCCTGCAGATTCTTGGCATCGCCCAGCGCCGACACCGTGACATCCATACGTGTGCCCTGGGTGCCGAATGCCGGCAGGTTGCCGGTCACCATGACGGCGGCGACATTGCCGGTGCGGATGGTGGCGCCGCGGATGTTGACGCCCATGCGCTCCAGCATCGCCTGCAGCGACTGCTTGGTGAAGGGAATGTTGTTCAGGGTGTCGCCTGAGCCGTTGAGGCCGACCACGAGGCCGTAGCCGATCAGCTGGTTCTGCCGCACGCCCTCGATATTGGCGAGATCCTTGATCCGCGACGCCGCGCCCGCGGAGACGGCGGACAACACCAGCACGGCGAGCGCCGCGCAGGCCATCTGGATCGGTTTTCCCGCACGCGTAACTGGCATCCTCTGCTCCCCGCTCAGGTTTTGGCGGATACGGACTTCACGCTCCCACATGAAGTTGATCCGGCCTTAACCATGCGAGCGCCGTGCCATGGCCGCGGATTCGCTCAACCATTTGAACGGATTGATTAATTTGAAAAAGAGCGCCGCCATGCCGGCCCAAGCGGAGCGGCGAAGTTGCCGCGGCGGCAGATTTTGCCGGGCCGTTTACCTGGCCTTAACCATAAACCGACGAAGCTCCGGCCAGTCACTTTTGGGCATCGCGATGCGAATTTACGGACCGAATGGCACCACGCATGGGGCTCCGGCAGCTTCCGCCCGTCGCGCCGGCTCCAGCGCTTTTGCGCTGCCCGACGCGGTTGCGGCGCCCGAGACCCGCTCGGCCGCCGCGCCAAAAGCGGCCGGGAATATCGACGCGTTGCTGGCGATGCAGGGCATCGAAGACCCGGGCGAACGCCGCAAGCGCTCGGTGCAGCGCGGCCGCGGCGCGCTGGACGTGCTCGACGCCCTCAAGATCGGGCTGCTGTCGGGCAACTTCGACGCCTCCACCGTAAACCGGTTGCGCGATGCCGCGGCCAACCTCAAATCCTCATCCGGCGACCCCGGTCTGGATGCGGTGCTGTCCGAGATCGAATTGCGGGTCGAGGTCGAACTGGCCAAAGCCGGGCAATTCTGAGGCGCCTATCCGCCTTTTCAGTTATCGACAGGTTCCTGCGGTGAAACCCGGCGGTGCGCGGGTTTTGACCTTGCGGACGATATTGTCTGTCACAGGAGGCCGCTATATAAGGCGCGCGCGGACGGAGCGTTTTCCGTCCGCCTTGCACGTACAGATGGGCTGACCTTGGAAAAGTTGAAGAACTATCGACCCTCCGAAAAAGAGCCTTTCATGAACGACCGCCAGCGCGATTATTTTCGCTCAAAGCTGCTGGCCTGGAAGGACGAAATTTTACGGGAATCGCGGATCACGCTGCAGACGCTGCAGGAGGAGAACGTCAATCATCCTGATCTGGCCGACCGCGCTTCCTCCGAAACCGATCGCGCGATCGAACTGCGCGCCCGCGACCGCCAGCGCAAGCTGATCTCCAAGATCGACGCGGCGCTGCAGCGCATCGAGGACAACAGCTACGGCTATTGCGAGGAGACCGGCGAGCCGATCTCGCTGAAGCGGCTCGAGGCCCGCCCGATCGCCACGCTCTCGGTCGAAGCCCAGGAGCGCCACGAGAAGCGCGAGAAGGTGTATCGGGACGAGTAGGGGGGCGCGCCCAACCGTCGGCGCCGGATGCGCAGAAGGCGTCCTCCAAAAGCCGCCACGATCGACGATTGTGTGTATCTTTCCATCATAAACGACTGATAAAAATACAATTATCCCGCATTTTGCGTTTTTATGCCTTTGCGGGATAATCGCTCGATGGCAACCCAGATCCTTTCGGCACGCATCTGCTGGTGATCGGCACCAACGCGGGTCCCAGCCTATTCGTCGAGGCAGAAACGCAGGATTTCGGCCGAGGTCGCCGGCGACGAGGACAACCCGGTGTGGACGATGTTGAAGTCCGTCGACAGCACCTACACCGTCAACACCGAACGCACATTCCAGGCCCGCAACGCGAAGGCCTACGAGGCCGAGCTTCTGGTGGCTCCCTTGAGGGTCAAGACCATGGGCCCGCAACGTCCGGCCGACGCCCGTCCCTTTGGACGAGCAGGAGTGGCTGTTGAACGGCCGTTTCGTCACCCGCGTGGTCGTGGCGAGAGACGCGACCCCGGCAAGGCTGGTCGTTCCAGATCCGAGATGGTTTGCCTTGCAGAAATTATGGATGTCCGCGCAACCCAAGCGCAATCCGCTGAAGCGCGCCAAGGACGCAAAGCAGGGCATCGCGTTGCCGGATGCGATCCAGTAGGGAATGCCGCAATTCAAGATGGACGAAGCATTCGAAGCGGAAATTCCCACTGAACTCGGTCCTTATTATCGAAGCTGGAAGGCCGGGCGGAAAAACGGCGAAACGAAATCTTCAGGTGGCAAGAATTCGAATTGACAAAATACCAAGGCAGCAAGGCCGGCGCTTCGGCGCGCCGCGACGCAGCCTGGTGCGGATCGCGTGGTCCGCATCCTGAACCGCGTCGCATTGAATTCATGCCCCTCGCTTTCGCCTTTCGATGGCTGGTCTATGAATGCAATATGAGGTTGGTCGCCGATCAGCCCTGATGGCTTGCGAGCGACCACTTTACCGGGGAGGGTTACGGCATGTCAGTTTCCGAGCCGACGCAGCCCGGTACCGTGCTTGGGCCGCCGCCGCCTGCACCTCGAATAGCAAGCCGGACGGAGCAGCAAGCATCGACGCTGCGCCTCGCGCGTTCCCTGCGCTGGGTGCACAAGTGGGTGGGCGCCCTGCTGGCCCTCATCATGGTGACGCTATCGGTCACCGGCATATTCGTCGCTTTCAAGAATGAAGTTGAATACCTTCAGCCGGCGGGACGCTCGGGCAGCGCCGGCAACATCGCGGCGGCGATTCCGCCCGCGCGGGTCGCGGAAATAATCCTCGCGCTCCAGCTTCCCGAGGCCCCGACGCTGAAACAGATCAACCGCATCGAACTCCGCCCGTCCAAACGGATGTACAAGGTGCGCCTGGAGCCGGCCAGCGCCTGGAGCTCGCCGCGGGAAATTCAGGTCGATGCCATGACCGGCGGCATCCTCAATGATGGCGTGCGCGGCGATCAACTGTGGATGGACCTGCACAGCCTCGCTGTGTTCGGCGTGACCGCCAAGATCGTCACGATGACAATCTCCGGACTGGCTTTGCTCTGGCTGGGCCTGTCGGGCCTCTATTTATTCTTTTATCCCCGATGGTTCAGGGCCCGCCTTCGCCGGCATGCGCGGGAGTAAGCACGCGCAACGGCAAATCGCATTAGTCTCTGCCCCGGGCTCATGGACCGATCGCATTTCGCGCGACGACGTCGCGGAAAAACGACACGCTGAGTTTTGGCGTCCGAAGCTGCGTGTCGAAGTCCACCCGATACAGCCCGAAGCGTTGTTCAAATCCGTATATCCATTCGAAATTATCCATCAGGCTCCACAGAAAATATCCGCGAACCGGCACGCCGTCGGACGTCGCGCGCTGCAATTGCGCCAGGTAGTTGCGCAGGTACATGATGCGGTCGAGATCGTACACTTGGCCGTCGGCGGCGGGTTTGTCGTCTCCGGAGGTGCCGTTTTCGCTGATGTAGATGGCATCGATGTTCCAGACCTTCGCCGCCAGCCGCGGCACCCAGTAGGCCGTCTCCGGGCCGATCCTGAGCCAATCGACGTTCATATGCGGAAAGGAGGCGGGAAACGGCAGAACGGTGAATCCCGGCGCGCGGTCGGACGCGACCACGTAATATTGCGGGGCATAGATGTTCAAGCCGACGAAATCATTCGGAGAGGAAATGATCTTCAATTCCTCCGCGGTGAATTTGGGGGCGTTCACGCCGGCATATTCGAGAAAGCCGTCGGTGTATTTGCCCTCCAGGATGACGCCCAGAAAGCCGGCATTCAACTCGCGCGTCGCGATCTCCGCCGCGCGAATGTTGGCGGGCGTAGCGATCGCCGGCAGGCAGGCCGCGATGTTCTCGGCAGGGCCGACCTTGGTGCCCGCGCGCCCTCGGGCGCGGATTGACTGCACGGCAAGACCGTGAGCCAGCGCGACGTTATGACGTACCTGGTTGAGCTTTGCCTCGGAGAGTTTGAGGCCTGGCGCATCGATGCCCCACCCATAGCCAAAATTCACGAATCTGCCGGGTTCGTTGACGGTGAAGAATGACGTGACGCGATCGCTCAAGCGCTCCGCCACATAGCCCGCGTAATCGGCGAACGCCTTGGACGTATCGGTTGACTGCCATCCGCCGAACCTGTCCTGCAGCGACTGCGGCAAATCCCAATGATACAGGGTGGCGAACGGCTCGATGCCGCCCGCCAGCAACTCGTCCAGCAGCCGGTCATAGAAATCGAGGCCTTTCGGATTCGCGTTGCCCGTTCCGTCGGGAAATACCCGCGGCCACGCAATCGAAAATCGATACGCCTTCACGCCCAATTCCTTGATCAGGCCGACGTCTTCCTTGTAGCGGTGATAGTGATCATTGGCACGGTCGGCGTTGCTGTGATCGCCGATCTTGCCGGGGGTGTGGGCGAAGGTGTCCCAGATCGAGCGTCCCCGGCCGTCTTCGTCGACCGCGCCTTCGATCTGATACGCGGAGGTGGCCGTACCCCATAGAAAGCCGTCCGGGAAACCGGCGACGCCGTCCCGCTCGAGCGCGCCTTTGGACTGTTCGCTCTCTGACTTCGCCGGCTTGGTCATTCCAAGGGCGGAAAAGCCTGCAAGCCTCGCAAAGTGCCGGCGCGAGAACTTACCCAGCATGGACTTCCCCCCGTCTGGTTCGGCATCCGCACGCCGGCCAGGGCGCGATGTATATCACGGATCGATTTGATAGGCGGAAATCCTGTCGATTTCGAATGCGACCGTCACCGGCGTTTCAGCGTCGACCACGCCGACGCCGCCGAAGAACTTCGAGCCCATCGCCAGGTTCACGATCATGTACATCGGGTCTTCGAAGCCGACAGGGACCCTGGCATCGGTCACGGGCTTGCGGTCGATGAAATAGACAAGGCGATCGGGCGCCCATAGCACGCCGTAGTCATGAAACTGGCCGGGCGCGTCCGGCACCCGGAAGTCAAACCCGCAGGATTCCACTTTACCGGTGGCCGGAATGCGCCAATGCGTCGTCATCACCAGGTCGCCCGGCCGCCCTCCGCGCCCCTCCATCACGTCGATTTCGGGCGGCCAGCCGCCGTCATTTGCGAGCATCCAAAACGCCGGCCAAACCCCGGTGCCGACTGGTATCTTTGCACGGATCTCGAAGTATCCGTATTTTTGCGCAAATGAGCTTTGGGTGGTGAGTATGCCCGACACATATTCATTATCGAACAGCAGCGTCTTCAACGCGGCAGGCGTACGGCTTGCGACGATCGACAGAATTCCATCTTGAATCTTGAAGGGATCGAGCCCCAGCGGCGTTATTGAGCGTCCGCCATAGCGTGGATCCACATATATCTGCTGTTCGCCGTTGTAACTGGTTTTGCGTTTGAAGTCGGAGCCGTCTCCTCCCCAGTAGCGGGCCTCCGGCCAGGCGGCGCCCCCGGCGTAGTGAGGCACCCACTTTCCGTTCACCAATGGATGGGTGTCGAAATCGTCGTGAAAGGTTCGGTGCAGGGACACCGAGCCGAGCGGAGCGGCATCCGACGTCTCGAGGCGCCGGCATCGCTCGCCGGGCGGATCGGCGGTGACTTGAAGGGTAAGGCGGGTAGGCGTGGTCTGGAGGTCGTCTTGCGCACACGCCGGCGTCATGGCGAGGAAGCAACCGGCCGCAATCATTCCGGTGGCCAGTTTCTTCGATCCGCGGCGGGACAAGTGAGATGTCATTCTGCCGCTGGCCGTCGCCAATGCACGCATGATCCGGGCCCTTTTACCGGGTGCATGATAGCAAATGTCGTCATACAGTCTTGCCCGAAACAACGAAAGTCCTTTCAATGAACGAATCTCTCGAAGCTGCAAAGGCCATCACGGCCGCCCGCCGCAGTCGCAGGCCGCTGCAGCCGCTGGCTGCCGAGTTCGCCCCGCAGAATGAAGCCGAGGGCTATCGCATTCAGGACGCGGTTCACGCGCTGCTGGCGGCGGATGCCGGGCCGCTGGTCGGCTACAAGATCGGCTGCACCAGCGCGGTGATGCAGCAATACATCGGCATCCCGCACCCGTGCGGCGGCGGCGTGTTCGCCAACGGCGTTCATGACAGCGGCGTCAGCCTGCGCCACGGCGATTTCCTCCGCGTCGGCGTCGAATGCGAAATCGCCGTGCGGCTCGCGCGCGACCTTGCGCCGACGGGCGCCGCGTTCACCGCGGACAGCGTTGCGCCGGCGGTCGACGCCTATCATCCGGCCATCGAGATCGTCGACGACCGTTACGCCGACTGGCGCAGCATCGGCGCGCCGACCCTGGTCGCCGACGATTTCTTTGCCGCCGGCTGCGTGCTCGGCGCTCCGGTTTTGCGCGCAGCGGCGCCGGACCTGCTGCAGGTGACAGGCCGCGCCGCGATCAACGGCATCGAGGCGGGACGCGGCACCGGCGCCGACGTGCTCGGCCATCCGCTTGCCGCGCTGGCATGGCTGGCCAATCACCTGGCCGGCGGCGGCAAGCAGCTTCGCGCCGGCGAGATCGTGCTCACGGGCAGCCTGGTCAAGACGTTGTGGCTCAACGCCGGCGACAAGGCGGTGATGGAACTGTCGGGGCTCGGGAGCGTCGCTGCGGAGTTTGCGTGACGTCGTAACCACGGGATGGCAGAACGACCACGGCCTCCGCCAGGGGAGCTGACGAAGGCCGCGTCGACCGCCGTGTCGCTTAAGTCGCGAGTCGGCGTGGGAGCTTCTTGCGTCATCCTGAGGTGCCGTCGCTCTTGCGACGGCCTCGAAGGATGGCAGCGGGTCGTGGCCTATCCTTCGAGGCCCGGCTGCGCCGGGCACCTCAGAGCCTGATCGAAAAAGAAAGTTGAGTGATTCCAGTCCGTTGTGATTCCTTCGTGTTTGCGAAGACTCGAGGGAGGATCACAACATGTCTTGGACTGAAATCACCCGCAAACAACATCAGCGCGACGAGCTGCGTTATGCAAGTGACTTGAGGGATGCGGAGTGGAAATTAATTGAACCGTTGATGCCGCCGGCATGCCGGCGCGGCCGTCCCCGTGAAGTCACTCTGCGCGTGATCATGAATGCGATCCTCTACATTGCGGGCACCGGCTGCCAATGGCGCGCGCTGCCAAAAGACTCCCCGCCATGTTCGACGGTTCGATACTACTTCTACAAATGGCGCGGTTCCGGCTTGTGGCGCGCGGTCAATGGCGCCTTGGTTCGACGGATGCGCGAGAAGCAAGGACGCAAGCCCACTCCAACGGCCGGCATTATCGACAGTCAAAGCGTGAAA
>NZ_DASYMN010000209.1:0-7230 GCF_036009065.1 Bradyrhizobium sp.
GTTGGTGGAGCGCCGGGAGGCGCTGCGCCTAGCCTTGGGCGCGCGCGGTGCCTTGCCGCGCGAGGTGGGTACGTTAATCCCGCCTCTAGGGGTGCCCGTTGGTGCCCCGGCGCCTCCCGCCGCTCCACCCCCTCGCTTGGGTTCGCGAGGGACTGGCAAACCTCGGACGCATTGCGCCGCGAGAACGAGGAAGTGTGGCTGTTTGAAACGATGAATTGGAAATCGAGGCGAGGCGCTAGCTTAACCTCGCCCCGCTCTTGAGCTTGTGAATCTATTGATTTTTGCGTTTTCCGACATGAGTCAAATCAAAGACTTAGGACCCGCAGAAACGTCGAAATTCGAATAGATTCACAAACTCTCTTGCGGGGAGAGGTCGACGCGCATCGTCAGATGCGCGAAGCCTTCGCTGCGCTTCGGCTTCGACCTCTCCCCGCAAGAGCGGGGCGAGGTTAAGAAAGCACCGCGTCCGGGACACGCGCGTGCCTTAAGACCCCGCGGTCGCCGCGGTGATCAGCTTGATGGCGTCCTCGCTGTCCCATTCGGCGGGGCCGGCGATGGTGCCGATTTCGCAGCCCTGGGCGTCGATCAGCACCGAAGTAGGCATGCCCAGCGCCCGGCCGATGCTCTTAAGGTCTTGAAATACCTTGGCTTTCGAATCGCTATAATAGCCCAGCCGAGTGAGGTTGCCGTCCTTCAAAAATGCCTTCGGCTTCTCCGAATCCCTGGTGTCGATATTGACCGCAACGACGGCGAATTTCTCGCCGCCGAGCTTGCCCTGCAGGCTGTCCAGCGCCGGCATCTCTTTCCGGCACGGCACGCACCAGGTTGCCCACAGGTTCAACAGAACCGTGCGTCCCTTCCAGTCCGACAGTTTTTTGGGCTGGCCGTCGCCGTCCATGAACGCCAGATCCGGCATCTGCAGCGGCTTTGTCGCCATGGTGAGCGCCGCGACCTCGCCTTTGGCGAGGGGCGCGATCTTTTTCGACAGCTCGACCGCGGAGGCGCAGGGCGCTTGCGCCAGCGCGTTGCGTTTCAACCCGCCAATTCCGTATAGCCCGGTTAATCCGACGATCGCGCCGACGGCGACCGCGCCCAGCGCCACGGGAATACGGCTGAAGGCGGAGCGGCTCGGCGGGGAAGCGTCAGGCATATCGTTTGTCATCCGGTACAAGATACGGTTATGCAGGGGTTTGGTTGCGGCCGGTTACGTGTGTGTCCCGACAAACCCCCGATCGGCAAGCAAAAAGACGAGCGGCAAGATATTGAGTAACAAGCCATGAGCAACAAGATGTGGGGCGGAAGGTTTTCCGGGCGCCCCGGCGCGATCATGGAGGAAATCAACGTCTCCATCGACGTCGACCGCCACCTTTACGCCCAGGACATCGCCGCGTCCAAGGCGCACGCCGCCATGCTGGCCGCGCAGGGCATACTCACCGCGAACGATGCGAAAAATATCGGCAAGGGTCTAGACACGATTTTGTCAGAGATCGGCAAGGGCGCGTTCGATTTCAAGCGCGCGCTCGAAGACATCCATATGAACGTCGAGAGCCGGCTCGGCGAATTGATCGGCGCCGCGGCGGGAAGGCTGCACACCGCGCGCTCGCGCAACGATCAGGTGGCGACCGACTTCCGGCTGTATGTGCGCGACATTATCGACGAGACGGATGCGGCGCTTAACGCGTTCCAGCATGCGCTGGTGCAACGGGCGCTCGAACACGCTGATACCGTGATGCCGGGCTTTACGCATCTGCAGACCGCGCAGCCGGTAACCTTCGGCCATCACCTCATGGCCTATGTCGAGATGGCGGCGCGCGACCGCGGCCGCTTTGCCGACGCGCGCAAGCGGCTCAACGAATCGCCGCTTGGGGCGGCGGCGCTGGCCGGCACGTCTTTCCCGATCGATCGCGACGCCACCGCGAAAGCCCTGGGCTTCGACCGGCCGATGGCCAATTCGCTCGACGCAGTCTCGGATCGCGACTTCGTGCTGGAAACGCTGTCGGCGGCGGCGATCGCGTCGGTGCATCTGTCGCGGTTCGCCGAGGAAATCGTGATCTGGACCTCGCCGCTGGTCGGACTGGTGCGGCTTAGCGACAAGTTCACCACCGGCTCCTCGATCATGCCGCAGAAGCGCAATCCCGACGCCGCCGAACTGGTGCGCGCCAAGACCGGCCGCGTGGTCGGCGCGCTCACCGCGCTGCTGATCGTGATGAAGGGGTTGCCGCTGGCCTACCAGAAGGACATGCAGGAGGACAAGCAGGGCGCGATGGAAGCATTCGGCGCGCTGTCGCTGGCGATCCGGGCGATGACCGGCATGGTGCTCGACCTCGTGCCGGATCCGGCGCGGATGAAGCTTGCCGCCGGCGAAGGTTACGCCACCGCGACCGATCTTGCCGACTGGCTGGTGCGTACCTTGAAAATGCCGTTCCGCGACGCCCATCATGTCACCGGGAAGATCGTGGCCGCAGCCTCGAAAGACGGCGTGGCGCTGCACGAGCTGCCGCTGAAGGCCATGCAGGCGATCGCGCCGAAGATCACCGCCGAGGCGCTGGCAGTGCTCTCGGTGGAGGCGTCGGTGAAAAGCCGGACCTCTTACGGCGGCACCGCGCCGAAAAATGTCCGCGCGCAGGCCAAAGCCTGGCTCAAGCGACTGGAAAAAGAGCGAAAATTGGGCTGAGCCTTAAAATTGGCTTCGATTTCGTGGAGTTTCAGGCCTCGCCAGATCAGGTCAATCTTTGTATGGTGCCGCCGAATTTGGGGATATCGCCGTGAATCGTGTTTCGGGCCCAATGCCTTCGAGGTGGGCCGTCATTCTGTTGGCCACCGCTGCGCTGGCGCTTGCCGGCTGCGGCCGCAAAGGCCCGCTCGATCCGCCGCCCGGCGCGTCGTCGCTGTCGGCCGTGGAGGGCGATACCGACGAGGAGCGGGCGGCCGCCAAGGGAACCGTGTACGATCCGTCCTACGGGGCCAACGCGTTGCCGAACACGCCCAAAGGCAACAAACGATCGTTCATTCTCGACCCGCTGCTGAATTCCGACTGAGCCCGCCATGAACCACTTCGACTATCGCAACGGCGTGCTGCACGCCGAGGCGGTCGATCTCGCCGTTCTGGCCGACGCCGTCGGCACGCCGTTCTACTGCTATTCGACCGCGACCCTGGAACGCCACTACCGGGTGTTCGCGGGCGCCTTCGCGGATGTCGAATCGCTGGTCTGCTACTCGCTGAAGGCGAATTCCAACCAATCGGTGCTGCGCACGCTTGCAAGGCTCGGCGCGGGCGCCGACGTAGTTTCGGGCGGCGAACTGAAGCGCGCGCTGGCGGCCGGCTTTGCCCGCGAGAAGATTCTGTTCTCGGGCATTGGCAAGACCGAAGCCGAACTGCGCCAGGCGCTCCTCGAAGACATCCTTTGCATCAATGTCGAATCCGAGCCGGAGCTCGAGCTGCTGTCGCGGCTCGCGGCCGAAATGGGCCGCATTGCGCGGGTATCCGTGCGCGTCAACCCTGACGTCGACTCCGGTTCGCACGCCAAGATCTCGACCGGCAAGGCCGAGAACAAGTTCGGCGTACCGTTGGTCCAGGCGCGCGGGGTCTATGCCCGCGCCGCAAGACTGCCGGGCATCAAGGTCACCGGCGTCGATGTCCATATCGGCAGCCAGATCACCGATCTCGGTCCGCTGGAAGCCGCGTTCCGCAAGCTGGCCGATTTCGTGCACACGCTCCGCGCCGACGGCCACAGCATCTCGCATGTCGATTTCGGCGGCGGGCTCGGCATTCCCTATCACGCCGACCGGGAAGCGCCGCCGGCGCCCGCGGCCTATGCCGAAATGGTCAAGCGCGTCACCCATAATCTCGGCTGCACGCTGATGTTCGAGCCGGGCCGCCTGATCGTCGGCAACGCCGGCATCCTGGTCACCCGCGTGATCTATCTGAAGCGCGGCGATGCCAAGAATTTCGTCGTCATCGATGCGGCGATGAACGATTTGATCCGCCCCACGCTGTACGAGGCGCATCACGACATCCTGCCGGTGCGGCTGGCCGAGCCGGGCGCACGCACGATTCTGGCCGACGTGGTCGGGCCGGTCTGCGAGACCGGCGATTACCTGGCGCTCGGCCGCACCATGCCCGAGCCGAAGCCCGGCGATCTGCTGGCGGTGATGACCGCCGGCGCCTACGGCGCGGTGCAGTCCGGCACCTACAACACCCGCGCGCTGGTGCCGGAAGTGCTGGTCAAGGACGACCAGTACGCGGTGGTCCGCCCGCGCATCGAGGTCGATGCCCTGATCGCGATGGACAAGATCGCGCCGTGGCTGTGATTGCTTCGTCGTCCCCGCGGAAGGCGGGGACCCATAACCCCTGGCGTATTTGTTTTATACGGCCGTTGCAACGGCCTCGCTAAAACGAGGCGAAGCGGGGCGTGAACCCATACACTCAGTTGCCTTGGCTGATTTCCGCTGTTGCTCGCATAACGGACTCAACTCGAACATCACGCCATGTCCGAAAAGTGCCAAGAGCCGACATGGGGTTGTTCATTCGATCACCTCGTCGGCGCGGGCCAGCAGCGTTGGTGGAATGGTGAGGCCGAGAGCCCCTGCCGTTTTCAGATTGATGACCAGGACGAATTTTGTCGGAAGTTGCACAGGCAGGTCGGCTGGTTTACGGCCTTTGAGGATCTTGTCCACAAACGCAGCGGCCTCGCGTGCGAGCGCAAGTTGGTCAGCAGAATACGACATCAAACCGCCCCCCACCGCGTAGTCCGCATTGGGTGCGATGGTAGGCAGCCGGTGCTTAAGCGCCAGTTCGATCACCCGTCTATGCGGCAAGGTGGGTTGCACGATGACGGCGGCCAAACGTTCCTCTTCGATGTCGGAAAAGGCGACGTCAAGTTGCTCTATGCCTGTCACCATGAGCGGCCTGATCTCAATCCCAAGGGTTCGGCCGGAGGCTTGAATGGCTTCAAGGAAGGGTTTGTGAAACGGGTCAGGCACGTTAACCAGCACCCCCACCCGGCCAGCGGTCGGTACAACTTCGCAGATAAGCTGAAGATTCTTCCCCCCGAGTTCTCCGCTAACGCCGGACATTCCAGTGACGTTGCCGGCTGGGCGGGCAAGGCTGGCGACAAGTCCGGTTCTGACCGGATCGCCCGATGCGCCCATGATGATCGGAATTCCGGTGGTAGCCTGCTTCGCCGCCGTGATCGCAGGTGTCTGAAAAGCGACGATCAGAGCGACATTGAGTTCAACCAGTTCGTGGGCCAGCAAGGGCAGGCGAGCCGTTGATCCCCCGGCAGAGCGAATCTGAAACTCCACATTCTCGCCTTCGACATGGCCTAGCAGACGAAGTCCTTCCTTGAGGGAGTTGATCAGTGGAGTGCTATCTGCGCTGCCGAGGACCAAAATGCCCAGTTGGTTCTTCTTTGGCTGCGCCCGCGCCACCATTGGCAGCCACGGAGCCGCTGCGCCGCCAAAAAGCATGATGAACTCGCGCCGCTTCATATGCCTCTCTTAAAACACGTCATGAGCAAGGTTTAAAGCCTAGCACCTTGCGATTGGGCGTCGAATGGAAATCACGGCCGATGTCCGCTTTGGGTCACCCGCGTCGATTTGGCATTTCGCGCCGCATGCCCGGTTACGGGGCAACCTCGGAAATGACGTTTGTCCGGTTTTGCCGATTAAAGGCATCGGTTTGGATGTGATTCAAGCCCCAAACGGGGGCTCGAATCGTGCGGTATGAACTCACGGACTTCGAATGGGGTGCCATCAGGTCGCTTCTGCCTACAAGCCGCGTGGCGTTCCCCGTGTTGATGACTTCAACAAGATTAAGCAATGTCGGCGTGTCGCGATCCAATTCGCATTTGGCTGCGCGCTAATGAGTCCACGCCCTGGATGGGCCCCGGCTCTGCAGCGCACCGCTCCGCAAGGGCTACGCGCTGCGCTGCGTCCGGGGCACGAGTGATCACTCCGCCGCCCGCGCCTTGCTTCCGCCCACCACCACGCCCGCCGCCTGTTCGATCGGCTTGATCGCGGAGGTGAAATCGCTCTCCGCGCCCATGTCGCGGATCACCACTTCCCACAGCCGCCCGACCGCTTCGGCGACCTCCATCGACAGATCAAGCGATTTCATCTCCTCGAGGCAGAGCCGGACGTCCTTCACCATCAATCCCGTGGCAAAGCCGAAATCGAATGTGCGCGGCAGGATCGACCGCGGAAACTTGTCGCGGCTCGCAGTGTTCATGCCCGATCCCGCATTGATCACGTCGATCATCACGGCGGGGTCGAGCCCCGCCTTGACCCCCATCACCACGGCCTCGGAGGTCGCGACCACCGCGGTCGCCGACAACAGATTGTTGGCGAGCTTCATGGTCTGTCCGGAGCCCGGCTTTTCGCCGATGAAGAACAGCTTTCCGATCACCTCCAGCGCCGGTCTTGTTGCGTCGAAATCCGCGCGCGGGCCGGACACCATCACCGCCAGCGTTCCCTTCTCCGCGCCGCCGACGCCGCCGCTGACCGGGCTGTCGATCTGCACGATGCCGCGTTTTGCCAGCAACCCGTGAATGCGCACCGCCATCTGCGAGCCGACGGTGGACAGATCGACGAAGCGTTTTACTTGGCTGCCCTCGATCACGCCGCCAGCGCCGGTCGCGACCTCGAGCGAGGCCTGCAGCGAGGGCAGGCTCGCCAGCACGGTCTCGGCGCGGTCGGCGACGTCCTTCGGCGACGAGGCGGCTTTTGCGCCGAGGGAAACGAGTTTGTCGACCGCCTCCTTGCGCTGGTCGTACACGACCAGCCGATGCCCGGCCTCGATGAGGCGGCGGGCCATGGGAAATCCCATCTTGCCGAGGCCAATGAATCCGATGTCCATGGTGATGTGTCCTCTTCTTTCAAAAATCCAACACCGTCATTGCGAGCTAACAGTCGGCGCGAAGCGCCGCCCGTTGAGCGAAGCAATCCAGAGGCCACAAGCAAGAACTGGATTGCTTCGTCGCAAGTGCTCCTCGCAACGACGGCTCACCCCTTCTCCATCTCGGCGAACACTTCGCGCGCGATTCTAAAACTGTCGACGCCGGCGGGGATACCGGCATAGCAGGCGACCTGCATGAAGACCTCGCGGATTTCGTCCTTGCTGACGCCGTTGACCAGCGCGCCCTTGATGTGCACCCGCAATTCATGCGGCCGGTTCAGGATCGAGATCATGGCGAGGTTGAGCATGCTGCGGGTCTTGCGCGGCAATTCCTC
>NZ_DASYMN010000210.1:0-4664 GCF_036009065.1 Bradyrhizobium sp.
CGAACTCGGCGGCCTCATCGTCCGCGACGTCGAGGCCATGGTGCTGCCCGACGAGGCGCTGTCGGAAAACCTGCTCGGCCTGTCGTTCCTGTCGAAGCTGAAGCGGTTCGAATATGCCGGCGGCAAGATGGTGCTGGAGCAGTAGCCCCGGTCGTCCCCGCGCAGGCGGGGGCCCATACGCCGTGTGGTCTCAATTTAAAAATGCCGTTGCAACGCTGTGCTGTAATTATGCACGCCAGGGGTTATAGGTCCCCGCTGCGCGGGGACGACGCTGTACCTGTTGTCAGTTCCGCGCTAACCACACAAATCCGTCGCCTGCCACAAGGCCATCGAAAAATGTTCCCGAAACCGCAGCCCGTCCTGGCGCCCAACACCTACGCCTACGAATCCGAGCCGATGGTGAAGCCGACCGGCTTTCGCGAATACGATGCGCGCTGGCTGTTCGGCACGGAAATCAACCTGATGGGAATCCAGGCGCTGGGCATGGGGCTTGGCGTGCTGATCGCCGAGCTCGGCCAGCGCCAGGAGATCGTCACCGGGCACGATTTCCGCAGCTATTCGGCCTCGATCAAATATGCGCTGATTTCCGGCCTGCTGGCATCGGGCTGCAAGGTGCACGACATCGGCCTGTGCATGACGCCGATGGCGTATTTCGCACAGTTCGAACTGGACGTGCCGTGTGTCGCGATGGTGACGGCGTCGCATAACGACAATGGCTGGACCGGCGTCAAGATGGGCGCCAACCGTCCGCTGACGTTCGGGCCGGACGAGATGAGCCGGCTGAAGGAGATCGTGCTCAATGCCAAGTTCAAGAACAAGCCCGGCGGCTCGTATCAGTTTCACGAAAACTTTCCGGCGCGCTACATCGCGGACCTCACCAAAGGCCACAGGCTGAAGCGCAGACTGAAAGTCGTGGTGGCCTGCGGCAACGGCACCGCCGGCGCGTTCGCGCCGCAGGTGATGCAGGCGATCGGCTGCGAGGTGGTGCCGCTCGATACCGAACTCGATTACACCTTTCCCAAATACAATCCGAACCCCGAAGACATGGAGATGCTGCACGCCATCCGCGACGCGGTGCTGCAGCACAGAGCGGATGTCGGCTTCGGCTTCGACGGCGACGGCGACCGCTGCGGCGTGGTGGACAATACCGGCGAGGAGATTTTCGCCGACAAGGTCGGGGTGATGCTGGCGCGGGACATGTCGGCGATCACTCCGAACGCGCAGTTCGTGGTCGACGTGAAATCCACCGGGTTGTTCGCAACCGATCCCGTGCTGCAACAGCAGGGCGCCAAGACCGCCTACTGGAAAACCGGCCATTCCTACATGAAGCGCCGCACCCACGAGCTTGGCGCGCTGGCGGGCTTTGAGAAGTCCGGCCACTTCTTCTTCAACGCCCCACTCGGCCGCGGCTATGACGACGGCCTGATCTCGGCGATCGCGATCTGCGAAATGCTGGACCGCGCACCGGATAAGTCGATGGCGGATCTGAAGAACGCGCTGCCGAAAACCTGGTCGTCGCCGACCATGTCGCCGCACTGCCCGGACGAGGCCAAATACGGCATCGTCGAGCGCGTGGTGAAGCATTTCGAGGACATGCAGAACGACGGCGAGAAAGTCGCGGGCCAAAAGATCCGCGATCTCGTCACCGTCAACGGCGTGCGCGTCACCGTGCAGGACGGCAGCTGGGGCCTGGTGCGGGCGTCTTCCAACAAGCCGGAATTGGTGGTGGTGGTGGAAAGCCCGGTCTCCGAAGAGCGCATGCGCGACATGTTCGAGGCGATGGACAGCGTGCTGCGCGGCCATCCCGAGGTCGGCGAGTATAATCAGAAGATATGAGCACCGTGATCGTCATTGCCGGGCTTGACCCGGCAATCCAGCCACTTCGAAAAATGAGTCATGTGAAGAGGGATGGATACGCGGGTCAAGCCCGCGTATGACGGCTGCAATTGTGGACACGCAACGCGCTAACTCTAACCTGCGGCCGGCACCGCCGGGATCGGCAGCGCGGTTACCGACTTGATCTTCTCCATCGCGAAACGCGACGTGACGTTCTTCAAGCTGACCGCGCCGATCAGCTTCTTGTAGAACACGTCGTAGCTCTGCATGTCGGCGACGACGACGCGCAGCATGTAATCGACGTCGCCGGCCATGCGATAGAATTCCATCACCTCGGGCATCGCGCTGACGGCCTCGGCGAATTTCTTCAGCCAGCCTTCGGAATGGTCTGAGCTCTCCACCGACACGAACACGGAAATGCCGAGGCCGATCTTGTTCTGGTCGACCAATGCTACCCGGCGCAGGATCACGCCGTCGGCCTCCAGCCGCTGGATGCGCTTCCAGCAGGGCGTCGAGGACAGCCCGACGCGGTCGCCGATCTCGGCGACCGACAGCGAGGCATCCTCCTGCAGCACGGTCAGAATCTTGCGGTCGATGGCGTCGAGGCGCCGGTTGGGCTCCAGGACGTGAAGGGCGAGATCGGTCATGAGAAGAACTTTGTTCCATTTATGAGGTCATCACCCCTCATATAGAGAAAATCCTTCTATTTCAAGCCCGATTTCCGGCCTGTTCTCCGCAGCCGGCCGGCTCATTATCCAAAAGTGCTTCCACTTCAGGACGTTGCGGGCAGGCGAAAGCACCACCGAAACGGGTACATTTCAGCGCCGCAGCGGCCGAGGCGAAGCGGAGCGCGCCGGGCACATCCTGTTTTTCCGTAATCGCCAGCGCAAACGCGCCGTGGAATATGTCGCCCGCCCCCAGCGTGTCGACGGTGTGCACCGGGAAGGCGGGGGTTTCCCGAAGTTGCTTTTGTTCGTCGAGCCAGATGGTGCCGCGCGGCCCGCGCGTGCCGGCCAGGAAAGATGACGTCAGCCTCGCCATCCTCATCAGCGCCTCGGCGTCGTCGGCAACGCCGGCGGTGGCCTGCAGCGCCTCGCTGGAGAAGATCAGATGCGACGACGCCGTCAGCAGGCCCTCGCGCATCGACATCGCGCGATCGACGTCGACGACGACCGGAATGCCGCGCTTGCGCGCCTCGGCGCACAGATCGGTGCAAAACTCCGCACAGCGGTTCTCGGTCAGGATCGCATCGCAGTCGCGCAGCAGCGTGTCGGGTTCGGGCAGACGCACCTTCCACAATTCCGGATCGCGGAACGTGACGATGGTGCGCTCGCCCGAGGGGTCGATCATGATATTGGAGATCGGCGTCACCAGCCCCGGCATGTGCACGATGTGCTTGGTGTCGATGCCCTCATGCGCCAGCTTCTCGAAAATATACTTGGCCGAGGTCTCGCGGGAATCGCCCATCGGGCCGCAGATCGAGGCGCGGCCGCCGAGGCGCACGATTCCGATCGCGGCATTCAGCGCGTTGCCGCCGGCGATTTCATCGAAATGGCTGGCGTTGACCTTGAGTCCGCGCCCCGGCAGTTCCTGGATGCGAAACGTCAGATCGCGTACCGGCATGCCGATGCATAAAATGCGCGGAGGAATTTTCGGAGCTGCGACATGGAAATTCATTGGCGAATCCATCGCATCGGCCCGGTCGTCTGATGAGCCCGGGCTTGCCGGGATAACCGATTGAGTCACGGTCAGGTTCCCGTCATCCGTGCAAATCTGGGACGGTTTGCAGCCAGCGGCCGAGCAAGTGATGTGCAATCGCGAACGGATGCGGGCCGGCAAGACCGTCGGGATGTTCGCGTTTCAGCATCAGCATGGCCTCGGCGCGGTCGAACCAGCGGGCGTCTTCAAGTTCTGTCCGGTCGACGACAATGTCCTCGCTGGTCGCGCGCGCAACGCAGCCGATCATCAGCGATGACGGATAGGGCCAGGGTTGCGTCATGTAATAGCTCACATCGGTGCAGCGAATCCCGGATTCCTCGAAGATTTCGCGGCGGACCGCGTCCTCGATGGTTTCCGCGGCCTCGACGAACCCGGCGAGGCACGACCACATCCCGGTCGGAAAATGCTTCTGCCGTCCCATCAGGCATTTGTCGCCCGAGGTCACCAGCATGATCACCACCGGATCGGTGCGCGGAAAATGTTCGGCCTTGCAGTTCGGGCAATCGCGCTTCCAGCCGCCCTCCTTCATCGCCGAGCGCGTGCCGCAATTGGCGCAAAAACCGTGGCGCTGATGCCAGCTCACCATGGATTTTGCCATCGCGATCGCCGACAGCTGGTCCGGCGGCACCACGCCCTGCATCGCCATGCCCCGTAGTTCGGTGACGGCGACGTCGTTGCGGGTCAGCAATTTTTCCACCGCCTCGGCCTTGATGCCCATGCCGAACACGGCCGCGCCGTCGCGCAAGCCCAAAAAGATCGTGCCGGGATTGGCGCCGAATTTTGTCGCCTCATCGATGGTCAGCAGCGCGCGCGGGCCCTCCGCCTCCTGCTTCACCACCAGCGAGTCGCGGTACACCACATAGGCGCGGGCGTCGCGATGCCCCTCCAGCGCGAGCAGCTTCTCGTCGTTGCTGCGCAGATGCGCGGCGCGGTCAAGGATGTTGGTGACGAAGGCCGGCTGGCCCAACGGAAACGAATCGAATGCACTCATGAATCAACCAAGCCAGATTTTTCGGCGCAGCGCGCTGATGAAATTTTGCACTTCTTCGGCGTCATGCGCCAGCGGCGGCATCACGCCCCAGACCGGACGCGGCCAGGCCGCGTCGCTG
>NZ_DASYMN010000211.1:0-8732 GCF_036009065.1 Bradyrhizobium sp.
GCTGGTGGCCAAGGTGGAGCGCCGGGAGGTGCCGCGCCCTACGTCACTGGGCGCGCGCGGTGCCTTGCCGCGCGAGGTGGGTACGTTAATCCCGCCTCAAGGGGTGCCCGCTGGTGCCCTGGCGCCTCCCGCCGCTCCATCCCCTCGCTTGGGTTCGCGAGGGACTGGCAAACCTCGGACGCATTGCGCCGCGAGAACGCGAAAGTGTGGCTGTTTGAAATTCGAATGAGGAACGCAATCCCGTGTCCTGGGCGCGATGCAGCGCGCAGCTCTTGCGAAGCGCTGCTTCGCAGAACCGGGACCCCGGTTACTTCGAGTCGCAAGCGACACCCGTCCCCATGTGCGGCATCCGATGTACGCCGGCACGGGGCTGTTCTTTGTCGGCATGCCGTTGCTGCTGGGATCGTGGTGGGGCGTCATACTGGCGCCGCTGTTCGTCGGTTTGTTCGCGATCCGCGCAGGCATCGAGGAACGCGCGCTGCTCGCCGGCCTGCCGGGCTATGCGGACTATGCCGCAAGGGTGCGCTACCGCCTGGTGCCTGGAATCTCGTAGGTGGGTTGAACGAGACTGAAGTCCGCGAGTTAACATCGCGGCGACAATTGCCAGGAGACCGGCGATGCCCGAGTCAAAAACCTACACCGGCGGCTGCCATTGCGGCCAGGTGCGGTTCGAATGCACCGGCGATCTTGCCATGGTGACGGCATGCAACTGCTCGATCTGCACCAAGAAGGGCCTGCATTTCACGTTTCTGGCGCCGAAGAGTTTTCAGCTCCGCGCCGGCGAGGAGAACCTGAAAGAGTACCTGTTCAACAAGCACGCCATCCGCCACCAGCTCTGCATCGACTGCGGCGTCGCCGTATTCGCACGCGGCAAGAAGCCTGATGGCGCCGAGGTGGTGGCGCTGAATGTGAGCTGCATCGACGGTATCGATCTGGCGAAGCTGCAGATGACGCCGATCGACGGGCGGAACATGTAGTCTCGGTTCGTCATGGCCTGTCCCGGCCATCCACGTCTTGGTGCCGCCTCGGAAGAAAGACGTGGATGCCCGAGACAAGCCCGGGCATGACGGAGACTGCACCGGTCGCCTGCCCATCTACAGATCCAGCTCCTTGTAGCGCCGAAAAATGCCTTCTTCGTTGAAGGGGATGCGGCGGTCGCTTTCGAGATACGCCTTGATGTTGGGCCGCGCGGCGACGCGGTCGTGCAGATTCACCAGCTTCGGTATCTCGCGCTCGAATTTCTTCATGCGTTTTGGAAACGCGTAGCGCAGCCCTGCCACGATCTGGAACAGCGACAGGTCGACGTAAGTCGCACGGCGGCCGGTGGCAAACGTGCCGCCGCTGTCGCTCACCAGCCGCTCGATATAGCCGAGATATTTCGGCACCCGCTCGTCCCAGAAATCTTCCGTGCGCTTTTTCGCCGGTCCGCGCTGATCTTCGTAATACAATGACGGCCCGAGCGGATGATGGGTGTCGTGAACCTCCAGCACGAAGTCGGCGATGGTAAGCTGCAGCTGATGCACCCACAGCCGTCCGGCCTCGGCCTTCGGCGCAAGGCCATGGCGGGAGCCTAGATAGAGCAGGATGTTGGCGGTCTGGCCAATCACCAGCCTGCCGGCTTTCAGGAACGGCGGCGCGAATGGCGCCCTGCCGCCCGCCTCCATCATCCGCGACATCGCCGCCATGCCGCCTGGCCCGCGCACGACGTCGTCATAGTCGGCGCCGGCGTCCTCCAGCGCGAGCCGGACATATTCGCCGCGGCCCTGGATGGTGGGCCAGTAGTACAGCTGGTAGCGCATGCAAAGCCCTTGCCACAACGAAGGCGTCATCCTGAGGTGCTCGCCGTCTTCGGCGAGCCTCGAAGGACGAGAGACGGGTGTATGCGGCCATCCTTCGAGGCGCGCAAGAGCGCGCACCTCAGGATGACGGCGGCGGTTGCGGCTACGACGTCAGTTCGCAGCGAAACAATAAAACAGCCCGTCGCCGCCGGTGCTCTTCAAATCATTCTGCGAGCAGCCGCCATCGGGGCCGCGCGAGGGATGCGAGCTATTCCAGGATTTCGAGGCGTCGTCGTCGCGAAGGCCGATGCGATCGGAATGGCCGACCATCGCCGCGCCTTGCGTGCTGCTCGTCCAGTTCCTGCAGGTGCGGTCGTCGGCCGCGGCGAACGCGGTGCCGTCCGGCTGCGATCCGGTCAGCACGTCATGGCGATTCGGCGTATCGCCGCGGCCGTTGATGACGTCACCCTTCTCGCTGAGCGCGGTCTGCTGGGTGAGATTGTTGGCGCCGTGCAGCTCGGCGACGTCCTTGGCGACCACCGCGCCCTTGGCGTTCTGCCACGGCCCCTTGCCGATGCGGTCGCGCGCGTTCTCCGCCGGCTTGCCGTCGGCGCCTTGCGTCGAGAGGTAGGCGCGCCAGGTTTTGGCACCCGCGCCGGCCGCCTGTGCCAACGTCTGGCAATAATTGTCGGCGCCCAAGGCCGCCGAGATTGCCGCCGTTGCCGATGCCGGTGCTGGTGAGGAAGAACGTGGTGCCGGCGCCTTGCGCATGCACAGGCTGCGGCGCGGCCGAGACGATCGCGATCGCAGCTATCGCAAGCCATGCGCCCGGAACAATTTTGAAACGTGGAAGCATCGAATTCCTCCCGATTTGTTTCGATCGGCCGGTTCGTTGACCGGCGCGCAACAAATCAACCCGCGGCATCCGGCATTATTCCCGGTCCGTGATGGCGGCGGCCGCAAAGAAAAAGCGCCGCGGAGTAAGCCGCGACGCTTCGTATTCAAGATGGCAGGTGGATCAGGCCTGCTGGATCGCCGAGAGTTCCCAGTTGGCGCCGCGCGGCCGCACGAAGGTCCACACTTCCGTGGCCTCGGTGGGTTGATCGCTGCCTTCGACCAGGCGGCCGCTGGCGCGGTCGATGGTCTTGTCGACCAGCCCGAACCGCATCGCCACGCTGGCGTAGTCGGTATCGCCTTCGCGCCAGGCTTCCGCGAGGTCGCCCTGCTGCAGTTTCACGTCGGAGACCTTGTTGACCACGCCGCGGGCGTTATTAGCCTGCAGGTCCTGCGTGAAGTAGGACACCATCTCCGGAGAGGCCAGCGTATGCAGCTTTGCGATGTCCTCGTTCGACCACGCGGCCTGGACGTCGCCGAGCAGGCGTTCGAAGGCCTCGTAGTCGCTGGGGCCGATCTCGAGCGGCGCGCTGCCGGATCCGAGGCCAAAGCCCGATCCACTGCGGAAGCTCGCCAACGGGCCGGCACCGGCGGTCGGTCCGGCTCCCGGTGCCGGGCCGGCATAGGCCGAGGCGGGGGCGTTGCGGCGCTGCCACCATTTCATCGCCAGACGAACGACGATGATGATCAGGCCGATCTGGAGAATCAGGCCGAAGATCGATGCCATGCCACCGAGCCCGCTGAACAGTCCACCGCCGAACAGCATGCCGAGCAGGCCGGCGCCGAGGAAGCCCGCGGCGAGGCCGCCGAGCATGCCCATGCCGGGCCGGTTGAAGAAGCCGCCCTTGGCGGCGCCTCCGGCTGCAGCCGTGCCCATTCCGGGACTGCCTGGCTGCGTCATCGTGCGATTCATCGGCTGCGCCGCGTTTGGCGCGGTCGAGGTGCTCGGTGGAGCCGAGAAGGTCCGGCCGCCTCGCGAGCCCGAGTTGCTGCCGCCGCCAACCCGGGCATCAGCCGCGGAGATGGCGAGCATCAATGGTAACGCCAACGATAGAACGACGGCGATCATCTTGACCATGCCGCGTGTGCGCTGCGTAAAATTCATAGTTTTTCCCTCATTCCCCGGCAGGGGGAAGCGCACCTAAGATGGGCACGGCTGCCCAAAAGTGAAGCGCCCATGACGACGCAGGGCTGCGGCGCTGCGTCGCGGGGAGAGACCCTCTCTGGTGTCCCGGACGCAGCGCAGCGCGCCGCTCTTCGCGGCGTGGTGCGCTGCAGAGCCGGGACCGTAACAGAGCACAAAGTTCGTGATGGTCCCGGCTCTGCGGAGCGGCATGAAGAATGCCGCACCGCGTCCGGGACACGAGCGTGCCCTCAACCCGGCGCCATGGTTTGCTTGACCTTCTCGACCAGCGCGCTGAGTGCGAACGGTTTTGCCAAAAAGGCGAACTGCTCATTCTCGGGCAGGCTCTTTTCGAAGGCATCCTCGGCGTAGCCGGAGACGAAGATGATCTTGAGATTGGGGTTGCGCGTGCGCATCTCCCGCAGCAGCGTCGGCCCGTCCATTTCCGGCATCACCACGTCGGAGACCACGAGATCGACGGCGCCGTTCTTTTCATCCAAGGCCTCCATCGCCTCGACGCCGTTGGAGGCCTCGATCACGCTGTAGCCGCGCGAGCGCAGGCCGCGCGCGTTCAGCGAGCGCAGGCCCTCCTCGTCCTCGACCAGCAGGATGGTGCCCTGCCCGGTCAGGTCGGCCGCGCGCTTGGGCTCCGCTGGTTCTTTGGCGGCACCATTGGCGGCATCCGGCTGCACCTCCGCCTCGGCATGGTGCCGCGGCAGGAAGATGCGGAACGAGGTGCCTTGGCCTTCTTCAGAATCGACATAGACAAAACCGCCGGTCTGCTTGACGATGCCGTACACCGTCGACAGCCCGAGGCCGGTGCCCTTGCCGACTTCCTTGGTCGAGAAGAACGGCTCGAAAATCTTGTCGACGATATCGGCCGGAATCCCGGTGCCGGTGTCGGTGACGTCGATCCGCACATAGTCCGCGGCCGGCATGCCCTTATAGGAGAGCTTTTCGGATTCCGGTGTGGATACGTTGACGGTGCGCACCGTCAGCTTGCCGCCCTCGGGCATGGCGTCGCGCGCATTGACGGCGAGGTTGACGATCACCTGCTCGAATTGCGACAGATCCGCTTTCACCGACCACAGGTCGCGCGCGTGCTGGATTTCCAGCGCCACCTTTTCTCCGATCAGCCGCTTCAGCAGCCGGTCAATGTCCGACAGTGCTTCGCGAAGATCGAGCACCTGCGGCCGCAATGTCTGCTTGCGGGAGAATGCCAGCAATTGCCGGACCAGCGTCGCCGCGCGGGTGGCGTTCTGCTTGATCTGCATGATGTCCTGGAACGACGGATCGGTCGGCTTGTGGGCGTTGAGCAGGAAATCGTTGGCCATCATGATGGCGGACAACACGTTGTTGAAGTCGTGCGCGATGCCGCCGGCGAGCTGGCCGACCGTATCCATCTTCTGCGCCTGATTGATCTGGCTCTCCAGCCGGCGCCGCTCGGTGGTTTCCAGCATGTAGACGATCGCCGCCTCGCTGTCGTTTTCCTCGCCTTCGACCGCGGTGACGAAGAACTGCCCCCAGCGCTCCCTGTTGCCTTCGAGCATCGCCTCGACAGGGGCAATATCGCCGTGCCCTTCGGCGGCCTGGTTGATGGCGGCAATCAACCGGCCGCGATCGCGATCATTCACCGAGGCGAGAATTGATTTGCTGACCGCGCCATTATCATCGAGACTCTGCGCCAGCTTGGCGAAGCGCGCGTTGGCGCGCACCACCGCGCCCGACTTGTCGACGGTGGCGATCGCCATCGGGGTGTGATCGAAGAAGCGCATGAAGCGCACTTCCGCCGCGCGCTGCGGATCGAGCCGCTCGTCGCGAGCGCGGCTGATCACCAGCGTGCGCGACGGGCCGGGCACGCCGTCGGCGCCGAAGGCGAGCTTGTGATAGAGCCGCACCGGCATGGTCTTGCCGCTGCGCATGCGCAGATCGATGTCGAACACCTCTGTTTTCACTTCGCCGGGCGCCGGCACGATCGAGGTGAGCAGCGAGGCGCCGTCGCCCGACACGACATCCGTCAGCTTCAGCCCGCCATTGCCGATCTCGGCCAGATCGTGATCGAGCCAGTTCGCCAGCGTGGCATTGACATAGACGAGGTTGCCGGCGGCATTGACCGAGAAGAAGCCGCACGGCGCGTGATCGAGATATTCGATGGCGTGCTGCAGTTCCTGGAACACGTCTTCCTGCCGCTCGCGGTCCCGCGTAATGTCGGCGATCGTCCACACCGCGTATTTCGCCTCGCGCTTGGATTGGCCGAGCGGGCGCACCCGCATCCGCAGCCAGCGGCCGTGGGCCCCCTCGCTGCCGGCGACGCGGACCTCCTCCTGCTGGCGTTTGCCTTCGCGCGCCGCCTTGAGCAGGCGGAACACCGCCTCCGATACATCGGGGTTGCCGATGAACACGCGCTCCACCGGACGGGCCTCCTGCGGCGTCGCGGCCCCCGTCAGCGCCAGATAGGCGGCGTTGCTGTAAACGACATGTCCGCGGGAATCGGTGACGGCGAGCCCGTCGAACGCATGATCGGCGATCGGGCGCATGATCGGATCGTCCGCAATGCGGTCGGCGAAACGGATGATGCCGGCGGCGAACGCGAACAGGTTGAACAGCCCGACCATGGCCAGCAGCGCCAGCAAGCCCAGAATATAAGGTTGCGCCTGCACCCGGCCTAATGTCATGAACGCCACGGCGGCGGCTACGATGGCGCCCGCGACCAGCAATACCAGTACAATGCTGCCGCTGCGCCGTGCCGGCTCATGCACCGGAGGCGGCGGCAGATCGTTGTCGGGCTCAGTGGTCATCGAACGGGCCGTGGCCTCTCGAAACGGGTAAAATGCGCGCGCAGGCGATAACTCCTGAGTGCCTGAATCGACCCCATCGGCGCAAGCACATCGTAAGGTTATTTCGGCTCATTTCGCCCTTTCGGCGCGCGCAGGGTGGGCAAAGGCGCTCTTGCGCCGTGCCCACCATCTTGATCCGGATGCGCGCGCCTGAAATGGTGGGCACGCCTCCGGACGCGTTCGCGTCCGGCGCCTTGCCCACCCTACCGATCGCTCACACCCTTCGTCCGGAAAGCCCGCGCCTCAGGCCCATCACATAACCGATGATTTCGGCAACGGCGTGATAATGCTCGACCGGGATCTCGTCGTCGATCTCGACCGTTGCGTGCAAGGCGCGGGCCAAGGCTACGTTTTCGACGATCGGAATATCGTGCGCCTTGGCGACTTCCCTGATCTTGAGTGCGATGGTGTCGACGCCCTTGGCGACGCAGACCGGCGCCGACATGCCGCGGTCGTAGGACAGTGCCACCGCATAATGCGTCGGGTTGGTGATGATAACGGAGGCTTTGGGAACCGCGGCCATCATCCGCTTCTTCATGCGCGCATGCCGCAGCTGCCGGATGCGGGCCTTGATGTGCGGGTCGCCTTCCGACTGCTTGAACTCCTCCTTCATTTCCCGCAGCGACATTTTCTGCCGCTCGAACCATTGCCGGTACTGGAAGAAATAATCCGCGATCGCCACCAGCGCCAGCAGCGCCACCACGGCGCCCAGCAATTGCAGGGTCAGCGTGGTGGTCACGCCTAAGATCGCCGCCGGGTCGAATCGCACCATTGCATCGAGGCGATGCCGCTCCGGCCACAGGATCGCGGTCATCACGACGCCGAGCGCCGCGACCTTGAAAACACCTTTGGCGAAATTCGCCGCCGCCTGCTTGCCGAACACCCGCTTGGCGCCGGCCAGCGGTGAAATCTTGCTCAGCTTCGGCTTCAAGGACTCGCCCGACCAGACCAGCCGGTGCTGCACCATGTTGCCGGCGATTGCCGCGATCATCAGCAGCAGCAGCGGCACCCCGAGGGCTGCGATGAGCGCGATCCCAAGGCTTTGCGCCAGCGCCAGCAGGCCGGGTCCGTCGGCGTGGATCATCCAGGAATTGGCGACAAGGTTGCGCAGCGGCATCAGGATTCCGCCGCCGATCGATCCGGAGAAAGTCGACAGCACCAGCGTGGCGCCGGCGATCATGAACCAGGTGTTGACCTCCTGGCTCTTGGCGACGTCGCCGCGGTCATGGGCATCGTCGAGGCGTTTTTGCGTCGGGTCTTCTGTTTTTTCCGCGGCGTCGTTCTCGTCGGCCATCGCTTCAGCTCCGCGGGATCAGTTGGTGCATGACGCCGATGAAGTAATCCATGTAAGTGCCCATCATGGTCGTCAGCACCGCGGCGAAGATCAAGAAGCCGGCGAGGATCGCCAGCGGCACGCCGACGAAATACACCTGCATCTGCGGCATCAGCCGCGCCAGCACGCCCAGCCCCATGTTGAAGACGAGGCCGAACACCAGAAAGGGCGCGGCCAGTTGCATGCCGATCTTGAAGGCGGCGGCGAAGGCGCGGGTCGCCAATGCGGCGATATCGCCGCTCGGCACGAATTCGCCGGGTGAGAAGATCGCGTAGCTGTCGTTCAGCGCCGCGATCACGAGATAGTGGGTGTCGGTGGCGAACAGCAGCGTCAGTCCGAGGATGGTGAGGAAATTGCCGATCAGCAGGCCCTGCTGGCCTTGAGTGGGATCGACGGCGGTAACAAAACCGAGCCCCAGCTGCTGGGCGATCACCGAGCCCGCGACCTGAAGCGCCGACAGCGTCACCCGCGCGGTGGCGCCGAGCACGACGCCGATCACGATCTCAAGCACCAGCATCACCATCAGCGGCGCCATCGACTGCATGTCGATGGTGTAGGCGGCGCGGTGCAGCGGCAGGATGATCAGCGTCAGCGCCAGCGCGATCGCGAGCTTGATGCGTACTGGGATGTTGGTCTCGCCGAACCCCGGCAACAGCATCACCATCGCGCCGATGCGGGCGAACACCAGCATGAAGGCGGCGGCAAGTGCGGGAAGCAGCGAGATGTCGATACGCATGATTCAGCCGCACTGTGCATCACCCGCCGAT
>NZ_DASYMN010000212.1:0-3062 GCF_036009065.1 Bradyrhizobium sp.
ACGTGGGGGATCGCTTGTTCCTGGATCGGGGTGGGCGTGGTGTAACCGGTGGCCGCGACAGCGGCGAGCACCTTTTCGGACAAGCCGAGATGGGAAAAAGACATTGAGCCTCTACAAGAATCCGCCGTTTGGAATCTCGGAAAATAACTGTCGCGCTCAACCCCGGAACGGCACGCAAACATGCACGGGATTTTGAAGGGATACGCAGACAGGCGGCTTGCTCAGGATATCGCGTTTCGATTCCGGGCCGCGTCGAGGCGGAACATAGGGTCTGAGCGGCCAAAGTCAATGGATCAGGGGCGGGAAGGGCAAAAAAGCTTAATGTTTACGTATAAATGGGCGGGCAAAACCGCTGCTGTGAACCAGCAGGACGGGTCGATAGACTACCGCTGGGACGACCGAATCCGAACATGCAAGCGAGGACCGCTTAAATGGGCTGGTTGCCGATTCGATGGCTGGTGATTGCGGCCGCGCTTCTGACACCGACAGCCCCCGCGCACGCCGAAAAGCGCGTCGCGCTGGTGATCGGCAATAACGACTACAGGAACGTCCCGAAGCTGCAGAAGGCGGTCAACGACGCCCGCACCATGGGCGACACGCTAAAGCAGCTCGGGTTTTCCGTGATGGTCGCGGAGAACCAGACCCGGCAGGCGTTCAGCCAGACCTTGCTGGCGTTCGACGCCGCGATCCAGCCCGGCGACACCGCGTTCTTTTTCTTCGCCGGCCACGGCTTTGAGATCGCCGGGCAGAATTTTCTGCTGCCGACCGACGTGCCCGCGGCAAGCGAGGGACAGGAGGAACTGGTGCGCGACGCCTCGATCCTGGCCGACCGCATCTTGGAGCGTTTGCAGAGGCGGGGAACGCGCACGGCGATCCTGGTGTTCGATGCCTGCCGCAACAATCCGTTCGAACGGCGCGGCACCCGCGCGGTGGCCGGCGGCGGCGGCCTCGCGCCGATGACGCAATTGCCGTAGGGCGTGTTCTCGGTGTTTTCGGCGGGGCCGCGGCAGACCGCGCTCGATCGGCTGTCCGATCATGACGACAATCCGAATTCGGTGTTCACGCGCATCTTTGCCAAGGAATTGCTGAAGCCGGGCGACAACCTCGTGCAGGTGGCGCAACGTACGCGCCGGGTGGTCAGCGAGATGGCGGACACCGTGCATCACAAGCAGATCCCGGTGTATTTCGACCAGATGGTCGACGACGTGTTTCTGAACGGCGCCGCAAAAGCGCCGCAGGCCGAAGCCGCGAGCCCGGCGGAGCCGGCGGTGAAAGTCGCCGCGTTGCCGCCGGTGTCGGTGCCGCGCATGCCGCAAAACGATTCCGTCAACGCGCCGATCGCCAGCTTTTCGCGGCACAACAGCGGCTGGACCGTGGTGTTCTCGATCGCCGAGCCGGCCCTGGGGATTTCCTGGCGGATGGGAGACGCCGGCCACTTCCGCGAGACCGGGTTTATCGACTCGCTCGATCCGCGCACCCGCAAGCGGATGCCCAATCCGTCGATCGAGCTTGCTGCCGACGCGCCGGCGGCCACCATCCAGCTGCGCTATGTCGATGCATCAGGCGAACTGCAGGGACCGTTTCCGATCCGCTTCGACCCGGAGGCCGCGCTGATCCGCGACCAGCGAAAAATCCTCGACATGACCGCGACCGGCTGGCTTTCGTTCCGGGAGTTCAACGGCCTCCTCGTCTATTACACCCACCTGATGTCGTATCGCTGCGCGATCCGCGAGGTGCGCGTCGGCATCGACTCAGCGGTGCCGGACAACGTGCTCAAAATGCCGTCTTGCGATCCCAGGGATCCCAGCGCCATTCCGCATGACGCGCAGCCTTATCTAAGACTTGCGCCTGCAACCAAATCGGTCTCGGTCGAATTGACCTATCGCGACGGCAGCGTGTCGGAGATCAAGAGTTTTCGGCGGTAAGCTGGCGTGTTAGCCGCGCTCACCACGTCATCCTGAGCTGCTCGCCGCATCTGGCGGCGAGCTCGAAGGATGGGCCACAAGCGCAAGCGGCCATCCTTCGAGACGCCGCGCAACTGCGCGGCTCGTCGGAATGACGGCATTTATTGCTTGGGCGTACGAAAGCGAAACGCATTTCAACGAGAACCAGAACATGGACGCGGGTACGTTTTCAGAGCCACCAAAACCCCAGCGCACCATCACCACCCGCTGCTGCATCGTCGGCGGGGGACCGGCCGGCATGATGCTCGGCTATCTGTTTGGACGCGCCGGCATCGATACCATCGTGCTCGAAAAACACGCCGATTTCTTCCGGGATTTTCGCGGCGATACGGTGCATCCCTCGACGCTGCAGGTGATGGACGAACTCGGCCTGATCGACGGATTCCTGAAGCTGCCGCATCAGGAATTGCAGAAGATGGACGGCCAGTTCGCCGGCAGCTCGATCCGCATCGCCGACCTCAGCCGCCTCCGGGTAAAATATCCGTTCATCGCCTTCATGCCGCAGTGGGATTTTCTGAATTTTTTGCGCGAGAGCGGCAAGCGGTTTGCCTCGCTCAAAGTCATGATGAATGCCGAGGCCACCGATCTCATCTGGTCCGGCGTTGCCATTGCCGGCGTGAAGGCCGATACGCCGGAGGGTCCGGTCGACATCCGCGCCGACCTTACGGTCGGCTGCGACGGCCGGCATTCGGTCGTGCGCGAGAAGGCCGGGCTCGAGGTCGAAGAGCTGGGCGCGCCGATGGATGTGCTGTGGTTTCGCGCCGGGAAAGCGGCCGATGAAAGCGAAAGCGTGTTTGCCCGGATCGACACCGGCAGGATGATGGTGACGTTCGACCGTGGCGACTACTGGCAATGCGCCTATGTCATCGCCAAGGGGCAGTACGACGCCATCAAGGCGTGCGGGCTCGATGCGCTGCGCGACGAGATCGTCCGCCTGGCGCCGGTCCTGAAGCCGGGCATATCAGAGGTGAAGACGTGGGACGACGTCAAACTGCTGACGGTGGCGATCAACCGGCTGAAGCGCTGGACCCGGCCCGGATTGCTATGCATCGGCGATGCCGCGCATGCGATGTCGCCGGTCGGCGGCGTCGGCGTCAA
>NZ_DASYMN010000213.1:0-2900 GCF_036009065.1 Bradyrhizobium sp.
CCAGAATGCCTCTTCGAGGCTGACGCTGGTCTTGTGGCCGGCGACCACGATGGACCGTTTCACGACCGGCGATTTCATGATGCGTCCTCGCCATCGATGCGATGCTGGTCCAGTACATCGTTCGCACGGCTTGCACGCTGCCCGTGCAGGGCGCGCTCGGATTTGGTGCGGCCAAAGCGTGCGCGATTGGCTTCGGCCTGTTGCGCCGACTGATCCCGCGCGACGCGCTTCTTGAATCGTTTGAGATTGACCAGGTCCCCCATGATCGTCCCCACTATTCTTGCAACCGGTAATGCGGGGCGACTTCAAACCCGCACAAACATTCGCGCGGGGTTCTCGTCAACTCGGCTGCCATCGGGGAAAATCCTCGTCGTAAAAGCCTTAACAAACCTATTCCGCGTTGGGAAAGCGGCTTATTTTTTTTGCTCTACCACGACACAATGCCACGACGGTAGAGGTCAATCTAATTCTTTAGGTCGGTATAAATTATAACTATTTCGCCGAACCGCTATCTCAATAGAAATCGAGTGAGCAAGTTGTCATCCGGGGTGTGTCATTTTGTCCGGCCGCACCAGCCTGTCAAATTCCGAAGCCGTGACAAAGCCCTGTTCTACGGCCTCTTCTTTCAATGTCGTGCCGCGCGCATGGGCCGACTTCGCGACCTTGGCGGCATTGTCATAGCCGATCTTCGGCGCCAGCGCGGTGACCAGCATCAACGAACGCTCCATCAGCTCCCGTATGCGTTTTTCATCGGCGCGGATGCCGTCGATGCAATGCCCGGTAAACGAGCGCGCGACGTCGGCGAGCAGTTGTATGGAATGCATCATACAATATGCCAGCACCGGCTTATAGACGTTCAGTTCGAAATGGCCTTGGCTGCCGGCGACGGTAATGGCGGTGTGATTGCCGAACACCTGGCAGCAGACCATGGTCACGGCCTCGCACTGCGTCGGGTTGACCTTGCCTGGCATGATCGATGAGCCGGGCTCGTTCTCCGGCAGGATCAGTTCGCCGAGGCCCGAGCGCGGTCCTGAACCCAGCAGGCGGATATCGTTGGCGATCTTGAACAGGCCGGTGGCTGCCGAATTGATCGCGCCGTGCACGAAGACGTAGGCGTCGTTGGAGGCCAGCGCCTCGAACTTGTTGCGCGCACTGGTGAATGGAAGCTTTGTGATTGCAGCAACCTGTTTGGCAAACAGCTTTGCGAATCGCGGCTTCGAATTGAGACCGGTGCCGACGGCAGTGCCGCCCTGCGCCAGCGGATAAAGATCACCAACCGCAACGCGCAGCCGCACAATGCCGCTTTCGACCTGCGATGCGTAGCCGGAAAATTCCTGGCCAAGCGTGAGCGGCGTCGCGTCCTGGGTGTGGGTACGCCCGATCTTTACGATATGCGCAAAGGCCTTTTCCTTTTTACGTAGTGCGGCGTGAAGCTCGCTCAGTGCCGGAACGAGATCGGCGGCGATCCGCTCGGCTGCGGCGATGTGCATCGCGGTCGGGAACGAGTCGTTCGACGACTGGCTCATGTTGACGTGATCGTTGGGATGAACCGGCTTCTTGGCGCCGAGCTCGCCGCCGAGCATCTCATTGGCGCGGTTGGCGATCACCTCATTGAGGTTCATGTTGGTTTGCGTGCCGGATCCCGTTTGCCAGACCACCAGAGGGAAGTGATCGTCGAGTTTGCCCTCGATCACCTCGCGTGCGGCGCGGGCGATGGCGTCGGCGCGCCGACGGTCGAGCAGGCCGAGTTCGCGATTGGTTAGCGCCGCGGCGAGCTTGACGATGGCGAGGGCGCGGATGATCGGCATCGGCATCCGGTCGGTACCGATGCGGAAATTCTGCCGGGAACGCTCGGTCTGCGCGCCCCAGTAGCGGTCGGCAGGGACCTCGATCGGGCCGAAGCTGTCGGTTTCGATACGGGTGGCCTTGGCCGTCCTGGCAGAGCGCGAAGCCTTGGATGATGGAGCCATGATCCTGTCCATTGCGGTGACCGTGCTCAATATGGCAGCGGCGTCCAGCCGCGCACCAGCGGCAAGACGGGGTCCATCCTATATGGATGCACGGATTATTTCTTGCGGAAGCGATCCAGCCGCACCACTTCGGCGCCTTCGCCCGGCTTCGCCGGCTGGTCGTGATTCTCGGACATGGCGACGGGCGGCAAGGCAGCGGTCAGGGCCGATGGCGCCGCCGCTGCCGGTAGGTTGGCTGCGGGCGCCTCGGTTGCGGTTTCCGACGGGTCGAACTGCAGGCCGAACTGCACCGACGGATCGAAGAAGCTCTTGATGGAGTTGAAGGGAACCACCAGCCGCTCGGGAATGCCGCCGAACGACAGTCCAACCTCGAAGCGATCCTCGGTGACGACCAGATCCCAGAACTGATGCTGGAGGATCACCGTCATCTCCTCCGGATATTGCGCCAGCAGCCGCGGCGACAGCTTGACACCCTCGGCGGTGGAGACAAACGTGATGAAGAAGTGGTGCTCGCCGGGCAGGCCGTGCTCGGCCGCGTCGGTCAGCACCTGGCGCAGTACGCCGCGCAACGCATCGCGCGCCAGGACATCGTATCGGATATGATCGGTCGCCATCGTCGGTCCCGTCGCGTTTAGTGCCACGCGCGCTGTTGCGGCGTTTGTCCGTGGCCGACTCGCGCCATCCGGTCCATGCTACCCCGGCAATGGGCCGAGGTCAGCAGGGTGTCCCCAGCAATCATGGAAATTCTGTCCGACGCCGGGCTGCGACCATGAGGGCAGGGAAAGCAGAAAGTGGAGGCTTCTGTTGCCAGGTGCCTCCGAACCCCGCCAAACGGAGCTTAACCCGTCAGGACTTTAGACTTGGTTTTTCAAACCGCTTACGCGGCCTGAGCAACCGGAGCATAGTTGTCGTTTGCAACTATTGCATAGC
>NZ_DASYMN010000214.1:0-2924 GCF_036009065.1 Bradyrhizobium sp.
TTCCTGCATCATCGTATTCGCGTGAATACGGTCGTACCCGGCGGCGGCGGCATCGTCAGCGGCATGAGTCTCGGCCGGGTCGGCGGCGATGCTTTGCGGCTCGGCATAGGCGCGCCCGGCACTGCGGCAGGACGGCCGGCGGCCGGTGAAGATATTGCGAATGCAATCGCGTTCCTGATCTCGCCCGAAGCGGAAGCGATTTCCGGAACGGTGATCGATGTTGGCTGCTTCGCCCATCAGGGCGGGCCGGTGCCGCCAAAGCCGAAAAACAACCAGGGAGAAAAGGCATGAGCGACGTGTTGACCGCGGAGGCGGCAGCCGCGGCATCTTCAGCTCTGCCGCGCACCGATGCCTATTACCGGCTCAAGGCCGATATGGAGGATTTCCTCTATGCGGAGGCGGATCTGCTCGATAACCGGCAGTTCCGCGACTGGCTCAATCTGCTTGCCGACGACATGACCTACTTCATGCCGATCCGGCGCAACGTGAAGTTCGGCCAGCATGCGCAGCGCGAAAACACCGTGCAGGGCTCCGGCATCAGCTGGTTCGACGAGGATAAGTGGACGCTAACCAAGCGCGTCGACCAGATCCTCACCGGCGTGCATTACGCCGAAGAGCCGCTGTCGCGGGTCTGCCATATGGTCAGCAATGTGCAGGTGCTGGGCGCGACGCCGTCGCTAGAGGCGCCGCAGGAAGTCGAAGTGCGCTGTCGCTTCCTTGTCTACCAGAACCGGATCGAGTACGAGACCTACACCTTTGTCGGCAAACGCACCGACCTGATCCGCAAGACATCGGACGGCTGGAAGATCGCACGCCGCGAGATCCTGCTGGACCAGAACGTGCTCCTGGCGAAGAATTTGAGCACGTTCTTTTAAGGCAAGCCATGATCGACCTGATGACGCTGAAGCCCGGCGACCGTCTGCAACTGACCCAGAAGATCGTTGCCGAGGTCACCGAAAACATGGGCGACGGAATGTGGGTCGAGGTGCGATTGATCGAAGCACCGGACAGGCCCGACGAAGTCGGCAATGTGGAGCTGTGCCACGCACAGGACATCGTCAAGGTTCTGGGCACGACGCCTTGAAGAGGATGCCAATGCTACGTTTCGACTATCTGCCGAGCGACTTCAACCCGATGTTCCTCTTCCTTGGAGAGCGACAGGATCTGCAGACACTCGCCAATCTGTTGCGCTCTTTCGCAGAAGATCCGCGGCAGCTCGACGTGCGCGAACAGCTCACCACCGCCATATCGCGTACCACGCTACGCCTGTTGCCTGCTGAGGGCGAAGTCGGCGATTGCGGCATGAGGCAGGAGCCCGGCGGCTTTTGCTGGGGACTGAACGCCTGGCAGGCGGAGAAGATCGCCGAGCGGATCGAAGCGTTGACGCCAGCGGATCGGAAATCCGGTTCCGACATCATCGAGCTCGGTGTCGAAGGCGAAATCCCGGTGAAGGTATCGCTCGGTGAATTCACCGACGATTTTCTGGTGCAGCGCTATTGATTGTTTACGCCGCGCCGCGCTTGCGATAGGCCCGCGGCTTGAGCTGCTTGCCGGTCTTTGCCACGCGATGGCCGAACTGCTCGGACACCGCGTTGGCCGCCTCTATCACCTGCGCGCCGAAGCGCGGGATGTCCGCGTCCTTCACGCGCGCCTTGGGGCCGAACACGCCGAGGCATCCGATGACTTCGCCATTGTGGTTGAAGGTTGGTGCGGCGAACGCGACCGCGCCGACAAATACTTCGCCGAGGCTGACGGCGTAGCCCCGGCTGCGCACCAGCTCCAAGGCCTTGACGAGTTCGGCGCGGCGCGGCTTTGCGACCTGATCGAGAATGGCGTCGCGCCGCTTGTCATCGAGGAAAGCAAGGATGGCCTTGCCGCTCGCACCGCGCGTGATGTCGCCGGTATCGCCGATGCCGCGGGCAATGGTGAGCGCGTGGTGGCTTTCCAACTCCAGCACGCAGATGCGCTTCTGCTCGCGCAGCACGAACAGCGCGGCGGTCTCTCCGGTGCTGTCGCGAAGCTGCTCGAGAATGGGCCTTGCGACGTCGACCTTCTCAAGCCCGGCCAGCCAGACATGGGCGAGCTCCATCACGCCATGCGCCAGGCGGAAGCGCTGAGGATCGCCTTCGGCCTTGATCAGGCCGGAAGCGCCGAGTGTTTGCAGAAGTCGATAGAGCGTCGGCCGGCTCAGCCCGACCCGCTTCTGGATGTCGAGCACGCTAAGCGCCGGCTTGTCGCCGGTAAAGCATTGCAGGATGGCGACGGCGCGGTCGACGGCGCGGACGGTGGAGCACGCGCCTTCGTTCGTTGCTTCAACGTCATCGGTAGCCATACAACATGCCCATCGGTTTGCGTGGCGGTGTCACCGTGCCTGCGCGGCTCCCTGATCGTCCACTACTTTCGTCGCTGACGACACACGGCGCCGCCATAGGACGCCTCCAACAATCGTGCGGCCACGCGCCATCATAGCCGAATGTCCACTAGATGGACATATATTTCATAATTTATGGACAGCCGTCTCGCGGTTGATTAGGATCGCACTCTCACCAGGGAATGCAGGGGCCAAGCTTGCGGGACAATTCCCGATGCGTCGTCAGACAGGAGCAGATGCACTGGCCGGCCAGTTGGCGCGGGAGGGCGTCGAGGCCGTCTTCGCCGCGCCGGGCGTTCTGCTCGACTGGGCGATCCCATGAATATGCAAAACATTTAGAAAGGCCTGATCGCCATGCGTTGGCTTGCTTTGCTGGTTGCAGTGTTCCTCGCCTCTCCCGGTATGGCGCAAGAGTGGCCTAATCGAATAATCCGCATCGTCGTTCCTTACCCGGCCGGTGGACCAGCGGATTTCATGGGCCGGCTCGCGGCGCAGAAGATGCAGGAAAAGTTGGGCGTGTCAGTTGTCGTCGAGAACCGGGCCGGCGCCAGCG
>NZ_DASYMN010000215.1:0-1660 GCF_036009065.1 Bradyrhizobium sp.
GTTCGAACACGACATCGGCTATTCGCGAGCAGTCGTTGACGGCGAATGGGTTTTTGTTTCTGGCACGACAGGGTTCGATTGCAGAACGATGACGATATCCGATGATGTTGCGGAGCAGGTCGAGCAGTGCTTGGTCAACATCCAAAATACCCTTCAAGAGGCAGGGGCGAATTTCGCCGACGTGGTCCGGGCGCGGTACATCCTGCCCAGCGCCGATGACTTTCCCTCCTGCTGGCCGGCGCTTCGGCGCGCGTTTGGAGATGTGCGGCCTGCCGCAACCATGATCGAAGCAGGTTTGGCTGATCGGCGCATGAAGATCGAGATTGAGGTCACGGCACGTCGTACAGCCGAGTCCATTCCACCGCCTTGTACTTGAGCAGACAAACAGCTTGCCCCATGAGGGATCAACCAGCGAACGTCCTGTGTGGATGGCTCCCGCGTTGCAAGGGGTTTGTGAGGGTCTGGCGTGCTGGTCGGGTGCAGTCTTGTGTCCGGCCTGTTCGCGCGGTCGTTGACCGCTGGCCCTGATGGTTTCCGCGGACGAAGTCCCATTCTGCTTTGCGGGCTTTGATGCCCTCGACATTCGGCGGGTTGTCCTCGTCCCGGGTCTGACCGGTTCGCCATCACGTCACATGGTCCTCGCAACCTCTTTCGCGCGACCGCGCCTGATCTTTGACCGTCTTCAGGCCGCCGCCGAGCCGAGTGCCGGCGCCCGATAGACTTCGCCTCGGACCATGATGGCCCAGATCGCCCGGGCCGCTCGGTTCGCCATGGCGATGGTCGCGAGTCGGAGCGGCTTGCGGGCGAGCAGCGCGTTGATCCGAGGATCGGCCGAGCTCGGATGGTGCCGGTTGCGTCTGACGAGCGACGTCATGCCGGTAACCAGAAGACGCCTTAGATACTGGTCACCCATCTTGGAGATGCGACCGAGGCGTTCCTTGCCGCCGCTGGAGTTGTTCAGAGGCGTGAGGCCCAGCCAGGCGGCGAACTGACGGCCAGAGCGGAACTGGGTAGGATCCGTGACGGTGGCCGCCATGGCGGTCGCCCCGAGCAAACCCACGCCGGGCACGGTGGCGATGCGTCGGGCGACCTCGTTGGATCGATACCAGGCCAGAAGGTCTCGTTCGAGCTGCCGGATGCGGCCCTGGACCTCGATCGCCTGTTCAGCCAAGGCGCCAATCACCTTCGCGGCAAGATCGGGAACGTCGTCGGCTTGACCGGCCACCGCGCGTCGAACGAACGCCAGGGCGTGCGTAATGCCCTTCGGAATGTCGATGCCGAACTCGGCCAGGAGCCCACGGATCATGTTGACGAGCTGGGTACGCTGACGAACGAGGAGATCGCGGGTCCGATGAAGCGCCAGCGCGGCCTGCTGCTCGACCGACTTGATCGAAACGAAGCGCATCGTCGGTCGGGTGACCGCCTCGCAGATCGCTTCCGCATCCCCCGCGTCGGTCTTGCCACGCTTCACGTACGGCTTGACGTAGGCCGGCGGCATCAGCCGGACCTGGTGCCCGAGACTGACCAGCTCACGCGCCCAGTGATGGCTCGTGCCGCAGGCCTCCATGCCGATCAGACAAGGCGGAAGCTTGCTGAAGAACGGGATCACCTGAGCCCGCCTCAGAGCCCGTCGGACGACTACCTCGCCCGTGCTGCTGAT
>NZ_DASYMN010000216.1:0-15782 GCF_036009065.1 Bradyrhizobium sp.
CTCGACACTTTCAGCGTCTCGATGACCATCTCCTACACCAATGACGCAATCCGGCGTTCCGAGATCGTTCACCTGGCCAATGGCATGCTGCGCCACCGCTTCGGCTACACGCCGAAGAGCCGCAACCTGCGCGGCCCGTCGTATTTCGCCAAGGCGGTGATGCAAAAGCTGCTGCGCGACGGCAGGTGGGTCAAGCGCGAGCGCGATGCGCGCCGTCCGATCGACTTCCGGCTCGACGCCGAAACTCCCGGCAAGATCGTCGATCTGCCGAAGGCGGCCTGAGTGCCTTTCGTCATTGCGAGGAGCCCCTGCGACGAAGCAATCTCCCCCCACCCTAACCCTCCCCCGCAAGCGGGGGAGGGTAGGGAGGGGGTCTCTGGATTGCTTCGGCGGAGCCTGTCATCGGGCGCGCATTCGCGCAACCCGTTGGCTCGCAATGACGGCGCGTCCGGTTTCCACGTCGAATTTACCAAGGACTGGAAGCGGGCCAAGGCACGCTGGGGCGATCCCGCAGACGCGACGCCGTTCCAGGACTGGCAGTGGCTTGAGGCCTGGTACGGCGCGTTCGCCGCCATCGATAACGTCGAGCCGCTGATCGCCATCATTTCGAACGCCGCGACCGGCGAGCAGGCCGTGCTGTTGCCGCTGATCCGCCGGATGCACAACGGCATCCGCATCGTCGAGCCCGCCGATCTTGACCTGACCGATTGCAACGCGCCGCTGCTCGGCCCCGCCGCGCCGCGCGACGCCAAGGCCGCACGGGCAATGTGGCAGGACTTGCGCGGCGCGCTGCGCAGGTTGCCCGGCGGCGCCGATCTCATCCGCCTGCGCAAGATGCCGGTTGAAACCGGCGGCCGGCCCAATCCGCTGGCGCTGCTGGATGGCGCGGGGCCGTGCGCACTGAACGGCAATGTCGTCACCACCGGCGACGATTTTGATGCCTGGCGCTTCACGCTGGAGCGAACCGTGCGCAAGGAGCTGGAGCGCAGCTGGCGCGTATTTACCCGCGATTCCGCGGCGGCGTTCAGGATCATCACGGACAGGGATGAGGCGCTGCGCGTACTCTCCACGATGGAATCCCAGCAAGGCGACCGGATGCAGCACCTCGGGCTGAACTTTATTCTCAATGACGAGACCTATGCCGCGTTCTACCGCAATCTGGTTCACGACAACGTCGCAAACGGCCATGCCGTGCTGTCGGCGCTCACCGTCGGCGACGAGGTGGTCGCCACCTTGCTCGGCATCCGGCAGGGCTCGCGCTATGTGATGGTGCGGATCAGCAATGCCGGCGAGAAGTGGTCGAACTGCTCGCCGGGCCGGCTGGTCATCGAACGCACCATGGCGGCGTTGCATAAGGATGGCATCCGGCAGTTCGATTTCAGCATCGGCAATTACGCCTACAAACGCCGGTTTGGGGTTGTTCGTATTCCGCTGGTAGATTTCACCGCAGCACTGAGTTTGCGCGGACTGCCCTATGCGCTGCGTGATCGTGCGGCGCGCTGGCTTCGCGGCCATCCAGGGCTGGCGGAAAGCGTGAAGCGCGTATTGGGTAAAGCCGCGTCACGCGAAGAGAAGTGAATATCGCAGCACGCGTTCCCCGGACGCAGCGCAGCGCGTAGTTCTTGCGAAGCGGTGCGCTGCAGAGCCGGGGTCCCGGTTACATCGTTAAGCAACCAGGGTCCCGGCTCTGCGGAGCGGCATGAAGAATGCCGCACCGCGTCCGGGACACGAGACCCTCCTCAGCCATGCAGTTGTTTCGCCGTCTCCGCGATCACGCGTCCTTGATAGCGCGCTCCGGCAAGTTCATTTTCGCTCGGCTGGCGGCTGCCGTCGCCGCCGGTCATGGTGGTCGCGCCATAGGGCGAGCCGCCGCTGACTTCGTCGAGTTTCATCTGGCCGGCAAAGCCATAGTTCAAGCCGACGACGGTCATGCCGAAATGTAGCAGGTTGGTGATGATGGAAAACAGCGTGGTTTCCTGACCGCCATGCTGGGTCGCGGTCGAGGTGAAGGCGCCGCCGACCTTGCCGTGCAGCGCGCCCTTCATCCACAGCCCACCGGCCTGATCGAGGAAGTTGGCCATCTGCGACGCCATGCGGCCGAACCGCGTGCCGGTGCCGATCACGATTGCGTCGTAGTTCGCGAGTTCACCGATGGTGGCGACCGGCGCTTCCTGGTCGAGCTTGTAATACGACGCCTTCGCGACCTCCGGCGGCACCAGCTCGGGCACCCGCTTGATGTCGGCGGTAGCGCCGGCTTCGCGGGCGCCTTCGGCGACGGCCTTGGCCATGGCCTCGATGTGGCCGTAGGCGGAGTAATACAGGACGAGAACTTTGGTCATAGGTGGTCTCCGTTGGGGTTGAGTTGATGTCATGAGGGGTGTTCTGCGTTCCCCGGGCGCAGTGCAGCGCGTAGCTATTGCGAAGCGGTGCACTGCAGAACCGGGGCCGTAACGAACGCCGGCGTCTGGTACGGTCCCGGCTCTGCGGAGCGGCATGAAGAATGCCGCACCGCGTCCGGGACACGGGAGAGCGGCGCTTACGCCGCGTCCACCAGCACCAGCTCGGAATCCTCCAGCGCGGTGATCTTCAGCCGGTCCTCGTCGCGGATCGCGACGCCGTCGCGGGCGTTGACGAATACGCCGTTGACTTCGACGCTGCCGACCGCCGGCACCAGATAGAGGTTGCGCGTCCTGCCCGGCGCATATTCCGCGCTCTCGCCGGCCTTCAACGTAGTGGCGAGCACGCGGGCATCGGCGCGGATCGGCAGCGCATCGTTGTCGGCCTCAAAACCGCTGGCGATGGTGACGAATTTTCCGGAGCGGTCCGATTTCGGGAACGGTTTCGTGCCCCAGGTCGGCTGGCCGCCTTGCGTGGTCGGCTCGATCCAGATCTGGAAGATCCGCGTCGTTGCAGGCTCCAGATTGTATTCCGAGTGACGCACGCCGCTTCCCGCGCTCATCACCTGCACGTCGCCGGCTTCGGTGCGGCCCTTGTTGCCAAGGCTGTCCTGATGGGTGATCGCGCCTTCACGGACGTAGGTGATGATCTCCATGTTGGCATGCGGATGCGCCGGGAAGCCGGTGTTCGGAGCAATCTCGTCGTCGTTCCAGACGCGCAAGCTACCGTGGCCTATATTGTTGGGGTCATAGTGGCTGCCGAAGGAGAAGTGATGTTTTGCCTTTAGCCAGCCGTGGTCGGCGCCGCCGAGGTGGTCGAAGGGTCTGAGTTCGATCATCGGATATCTCCTTGAGTGACGTTGTTGCCACCCTGGATAGGCCTTCCCGCATGCGCTATAAATAGAAACTATCGAAATTCATTGTTTCTATTTATTAGCTAATAGGCATGGCCGATGGCTAGGCTTCCGGACTTCGAGGCGCTGGCGATTTTCGCAAAAGTCGTGGAATTACGGTCATTTGCGGCAGCTTCGACGGAACTGGCGCTGTCCAGAGCCACGGTCTCGAAGGCCGTCACCCGGCTGGAAGAGCGGCTCGGCGCCCGGCTGTTCAACCGCACCTCGCGCCGCCTCGCCTTGACCGATGCCGGGCAGAAGCTGGCCGCGCGCGCGACGCGGCTGCTGCTCGATGGCGAGGCGGCGGAGAACGAGGCGCTGGCGCAATCGGTGGCGCCGCGCGGGTTGGTGCGGCTCGCGGTACCGATGACGTTCGGGGTGAAAGCGGTGGCGCCGCTGCTGCCGGAATTTCTTGCGCAATATCCGGAAGTGTCGATCGACCTGCACCTCAGCGACGCCATGGTGGATCTGATCGGCGAAGGGTTTGACGCCGGCCTGCGCATCGCGCGCCTGCCGGACTCGTCCTTGATCGCGCGGCGGCTGTGCGCGATGCCGCGCTACACGGTGGCCGCGCCCGCATATCTGAAGCAGCACGGAAGGCCCACGCATCCGATGCATCTCGCGCAGCATAAATGCCTCGGCTACACCTATCTCTCGACGCCGGGCACTTGGCACTACACCAATTCCGCCGGCGAACAGGCGAGTGTCCGCCCCGCGGGGCCGCTGCGCGTCAACAATGGCGAAGCGCTAATGCCGGCGCTGCTGGCGGGGCTCGGCATCGCCGACCTGCCGGATTTCATTGTCGGCGACGCCATCGCCTCCGGCGAGGTCGAGGTCATCCTGAAAGGCTGGAAGCAGCCCGAAGGCGCCGTGCACCTGGTAACGCCGCCCGGCGGCCCGCGCCCCGCCCGGGTCGAGGTGCTGGCGGATTTCCTGGCGAAGCAGTTGGGCAAGGACCGCGTGCGACGTTAGAAGCGTATCGTCATGTTCGCGGTTTCGGCTAGGCTGCAATCGACAACGATGAAAGCAAATCTTCGGGGAGAAAACTGCCGATGAATCGACGTGAAATTCTCAAAGCCGCTGCGATGTTGCCGCTGTCGTCCGCTGCGGTGAACGCGCTGTCGGACCCGGCCCGTGCTCAGGCCGCCTACCCCACCCGTAACATCACCATGATCGTGCCGTTTCCGGCCGGCGGCCAGGCCGATCTGGCGGCGCGGCCGGTGGCGCTGGCGCTGGAAAAGATTCTCGGCAAGCCCGTCATTGTCGATAACCGCGCCGGAGGCGGCGGCGGTTCGGTCGGCAACGCGGCGGCGGCGCGCGCGGAGCCTGACGGCTACACGCTGTTGATGACGTTATCGTCGCTGGCGGTGCTGCCGGAAGCCGACCGCCTGTTCGATCGCCCCGTGGCTTACGAAGTCTCGCAATTCGCGCCCATCGCCCGCGTGCTGGCCGATCCGACATTATTGGCGGTGCCGGCCTCGGCGCCGTGGAAGACGCTGCAGGAATTCGTCGATGACGCCAAAAAACGCCCCGGCCAGATTCCCTACGGCTCGTCCGGCCCCTACGGCACGCTGCATGTGGCGATGGAAATGTTCGCGGCCAGCGCCGGCATCAAGCTGCTGCACGTGCCGTTCCGGGGCGCGGCTCCGGCGCTGACCGCGCTTTTGACCGGCACGGTGCAGGCGATGGCGTCGGCGCCGGGCACGCTGAAGCAGCAGGTCGACGACGGCAAGATGCGCGTGCTCGCCAATTGGGGCGCCGAGCGGGTGGCGAGTTTCCCCGATCTGCCGACCTTCAAGGAACTCGGCTACAAGGACGTCGAGTTCTACATCTGGGCCGGGCTGTTCGCGCAAGCCGCGCTGCCGGGGCCGCTGATGACGCGGCTGCGCGAGGCGATGGCGCAAGCGGTGAAGGCGCCGGAAGTGACCAGGACGTTCGAGACCGCCGGCAGCCCGGTCGCCTATCTCGACGCGCCGGAGTTCGCAAAATTCGTCGAGGCCGACAGCGCGCGGCTGATCGCGGCGGTGAAGAAGATCGGCAAGGTGGAATAGGTTTACGTATCTCGGACGCGGTGCGGCAGTCTACATGCGGCTCCGCAGAGCCGGGACCCCGGTTAAGTAAAGCAAGCTGGACCCCGGCTCTGCAGCGCACCGCTACGCAAGAGCTACGCGCTGCGCTGCGTCCGGGGAACGCAACGTTGAGCACCTCAGGATAACGGCGATGCATGTTGTGTAGCCATCTTCCTCAGACACTCCCTGCAGAGGCAATCCCCGCCATCGACCGGCATCGGCAGGCGAGCGGTTTCCGTGACACACCAGCACAGTCCGGACAGGCCGCAGGAAAATTCCGTGCCGCAGCCGGAACAGGCGAGGCGGCGGGGTCCAGGGCTTAGGTTTCCCAACTGATCTGTCATGTCTCGGACGCCATCCTGACCGGATTTTAATTCGAGGTTTGGTCCGGGCCGCGTTATGATTTCGAAGAAAGCATACCCCCAAAAGGGCCGAATCAGAAGCTTCTGCTTCGTCGCAAGTGCTCCCCGCAATGACGGAGTGCTTATTTCGTAATCCCGTCGATCTCCGCGAGTTCTTCCGCGCTCAGCGTCCACCCGATCGCCTTGACGTTGGCCTCGATCTGCTCGACCCGCGTCGCGCCGGCGATCACGCTCGACACTTGCGGCCGCGATGCCAGCCACGAGAACGCCAGCTCCAGCAAAGTGTGGCCGCGCTCTTGCGCAAAAGTCTGCAGTTTCTCGACGATGTCTTCGTTGCGCGGCGTCGCATAGCGATCGCGCAATCCGGGCGCCTTGGCAAAACGCGTATCGTCCGGCACCGGCGCCCCGCGCTTGTACTTGCCGGTGAGCAGGCCGCTGGCCAGCGGAAAGAACGGCAGCAGGCCGAGATTGTATTGCTGCGCCGCCGGCAGCAGATCCTTTTCGATGTCGCGCATCACCAGGCTGTATTCGTCCTGACAGGAGATGAATCGGTTTACGTTCATCGCGCGCGCGAAAAACTCCGCCTCGGCGACGCGCCATGCCGGGAAATTCGAATTACCGACATAGCGAACCTTGCCTTGCGTTACGAGGTCATCCAATGCCCGCAAGGTTTCCTCGATCGGCGTCAGCGGGTCGTAATCGTGCTGCTGGTAAAGATCGATGTAATCGGTTTTCAGCCGGGTCAGGCTGGCCTCGACCGCGGACATGATGTAGCGCCGCGACGCGCCCTGCCTGGTGCCGTCATTGCTCATCGCCTTGGAAAATTTCGTCGCCAGCACGATGTCCTTGCGCCGCTCGCCGAGCACCGTGCCAAGCACGGTCTCGGATCCGCCCATTCCGGCATAGATGTCGGCAGTGTCGAACAGCGTGACGCCAAGGTCGATCGCCCTGTGGATCACCTTGCGCGAGGTTTCCAGATCGGTGCGCTGGCCGAAATTATTGCAGCCGAGACCAACGGCGGAGACGCGCAGGCCGGAGCCGCCGAGATTGCGAATTTGCATGGATCAGTCCTAAAGGGGAAGGCCAGAGGGGATCGCATTGTGACTCGCGTGCGTGATGGCCGCAAGGCGCGGCGCCTTGCGCAACGAAACGACGCCTAAAAAAATGCGGTCCCGGTCAGACGCGGCGACTGACGGGGACCGCTGGGGCGCATGATCCGCGACGGGGGGCCTGATCAGACGCAACCGGAACTTAAACGCGCTCTGTTACAAGGACATGACATCGCGAGTTATCCACAGCGGGTGGGTTGGGCAAAGGCGCTCTTGCGCCGTGCCCACCATCTGCCCGCTAGCACGAATGCCGCGAGTTGTGAGCGAATGGTGGGCACGGCGCGAAGAGCGCGCCTTTACCCACCCTACGGCGTCCCGAGGTTGCGCCTACTCCGCGGCGCGCAGATGCCGTGCAAGCGCCCGAGGCCCGCCGCCGCGCAGCGACAGATAGTAGTCGGTGTTCGCGGGATGGTCGGTGTGGCGGACAAGGTCGGTCACCGGCGTATAGCTCAGCATGCGGCCGCCATCGGGCAGCGCCGTGCAGCTGAAGCGCATCACCTGGCCATCGGCGAGATTGATATTGATCGGCCTCGAATCGCCGACGCGCATCAACTCGGTGCGTTGCGCGATGAAGGCGCTCAATTCGTCCTCCGGCAGTTCATAGGCGCCGGTATCGCGTCCGTGATACATCAGCGCGATAAAAGGCGGTCTGCTATCGGCCTTCTCGTCGGAAAGGGAAAAATAATTCCGGAACGCGCGGTTGATGAATTCCGCCCGCGTATCCTTGTCCAGCAGGACGACGCCGATGTCGATCTCGTCCAGTGCTGCCGACAGCCGCGCGGCGGTGGCGTGCCGCGCGCGCTCCCAGCTAACCGCGTCCATCATCTTCTGCCGCAACAGGCCGGTGATGACAGCGGTACCCGCCGCGGTAAGCGCGAGCATCACGAGACGCGTGAGATCCGATGCGTCGTAACCGGGCGTGGCGCGGTGGTTGAGGAAAAACAGCGCCGAGGACGTGACCGCGATGGCCGCGCTGACCATGCCCGAGGCAAGGCCGCTCAGCGACGCCGCAAAGGCGACGATGCAAACGAACAGCGGCGCGGGATTGGGGACGGTCACCAGCGTTCGATCAGCCGTGATGGCAATCAGCGCCGTCGCCGTCGTGAGAGCCGGGCCGCATATGGCGCGCCAGTCGATCTGCATGGTGTGTTCCCGCGCAAGACGAAAGTATGAGGCGGGAAATATGCGGATAGTTTCACTTTCCACCGGCTTTTCTGCCGGCACCGTAAACGCAAGGTCCATCGCGTGGACCCGGTTTTTCGATCATTTAATTTAATTGAGTTGGGCAGCCCAAGAACCCACACTGCGCACCGGATGTTGCCGACCCCGGATATTTTTGAAAGGACTGATATGCCGACCATTTCGCCGCAGCTCGTGCCGGTCCTTATGCTGTTCGCCTCCAACGTGTTCATGACGTTTGCGTGGTACGGCCACCTGAAATTCAAACAGAGCCCGCTGCCGCTGGTCATCATGGTGAGTTGGGGCATTGCGTTCTTTGAATACTGGCTGGCGGTGCCGGCCAATCGCTGGGGCAGCGCGGTCTACTCCGCGGCGCAGCTCAAGACCATGCAGGAGGTCATCACGCTGGTGGTATTTGCCGGCTTCTCGGTGCTTTATCTGAAGGAGCCGCTGGGCTGGAATCACGGCCTCGGTTTTGCCCTGATCGCGGCCGGCGCGTTTTTCATCTTTCACAAGTGGTAGTGAAATGACTCCGTCATCCTGAGGTGCTCGCCTTCTTGGGCGAGCCTCGAAGGATGGCCACAGGCGCCGGTACCCGCGGCCATCCTTCGAGACGCCGCGCAAGCGCGCGGCTCCTCAGGATGACGTAAAACTTTGCGGCCTCACTTCGCCGGCGACACCCGCAAAATCCGCCCGGCAGAACTGTCGGTCAGCAGCCACAGCGCCCCGTCCGGCCCCTGGCGCACATCGCGAATCCGCTCGTTGAGGTTTTGCAGCAGCCGCTCCTCGCCGGTGACGGCATTGCCGTTCAGCGAGAGCCGCACCAGCATCCTGCCCGCCAGTGCCCCGGTGAACAGGCTGCCGCTCCATTTCGGAAACAGCTTTGCGTCGTAGAACGTCATGCCGGACGGCGCGATTGACGGCACCCAATATTTGATGGGCTGCTCCATCCCAGGCTTCGCCGTGCTCTCGTGGATCTTCGCCCCGTTATAATCGATGCCGTAGCCGATCACCGGCCAGCCGTAGTTTTTCCCCTTGCCGATGATGTTGACTTCATCGCCGCCGCGGGGGCCGTGCTCGATTTCCCAGAGATCGCCGGTCGCGGGATTGACCGCAAGGCCCTGCGCGTTGCGATGGCCATAGCTCCAGGTCTCCGGCCTGGCGTCGGCGCGGCCGACGAACGGATTGTCTTTCGGCGCCGAGCCATCGGGCGCGATGCGGATCAGCTTGCCGAGATGGTTGCCGAGATTTTGCGCTTCGTCGCGGTGGGTAAAATGTTCGCCCAGCGCCACGAACAGGTTGCCGTCGCTGGCCTGCACGATGCGGCAGCCGTAGTGATTGCCCGACGACAGCGGCCCTTCCTGGCGGAAGATGATTTTGACATCGTCGAGCCGGCCGTTGCCGTCGTCGAGTTTTGCCCGCGCGACCGCGGTGCGTCCGCCGCCGGCCCCGCGTTCTGCAAAGCAGAAGTAGATTGTGCGGCTTTCTGCAAAGGATTTGTCGATAATGACATCGTGCATTCCGCCCTGGCCGGAGGCCCACGCCTCGGGCACGCCCTTCAGCGGCGGCGAGAGTTGCCCTTGTCGCGTGACGAGGCGGATGCGGCCCGGACGTTCGGTCACCAGCATGCGTCCGTCCGGCAGAAACGCCAGCGACCACGGGTTGACCAGGCCGGTCGCGACGGTCTGAATATCGAGCTCACCCGCTGACAAGGCGAATGAGCTGTTCTCCCCGCGCGTTCCCGTGGCGATCAGCAACGTTGTGGTCAGCACGATCGCCGCCGTCAGCGCCGCGGCGACCCATACGACGGGTGCCTTCATCTGCAAGTCTCCTTTGTGGAGACGACCGCTGCTCGTGCGCGATGCCGATCATCGCTGTGCGTGGTCGCGGGCAGGTCGGTGATCTGGTTGGGTTACGCCGGAAGCGGCATCGCCATGGTGACCTTGATCGACAGCACCGTGAGCGCGACGATCAGGCACAGCGAGAGCGAGCCGATCGCGAGCGAGGCCGCGACGGCGTTGGTCAATCGGGACGAGGCGACAGGCGCGGCATGGCCGTCGAAGCCTGCCGCGCGGGGCGACCGTATCATGGCCGGAAAATCCTAAAATCGCGGGCGAATCACCTGCGGAACCTGTTTTTCGCAGGATTCGCAGGCAATATTTGGGCGGTGCAGAGTCGAAGATGGCAAAATCACGGCAGCACTGGCGGTTATGCCCGCTATTCCGCCTCAGGCGTCTGCACGGATGCTGGCTGAGCCGGTGACTTCCCGGTCAGGCCGCCAATCCATGGTGACAAAGCCGGGTGTCTGCTCGACCCGCCGCAACCATGCGCCAATCGAAGGGAACGCCGCGAGGTCGAAATCGCACTGATCGGCGACATGGGTGTAACCGTACAGCGCGATGTCCGCGACGGTAAGCTGACCCGCGGCGAAAAACGCGTGGGTCTTGAGATGATTTTCCATCACCTGCAATGCGCCGTAGCCGCGCTCCATCCAGTCTTCCAGCGCGTGGGTCTGCAGGTCGCGGCCGCCTTTCACCAGCGACAGCCAGAAATAGGCCGCGCCGATGTTCGGCTCCAGCGCGTGCTGTTCGAAGAACATCCATTGCAGCGCTTCGGCGCGCTCGATCCGCGATTCCGGCGCCAGCGAGGTGCCGCCGGCGACGTACCACAGGATGGCGTTCGATTCGGCGAGGTAGCGTCCCTCCGCTACTTCCAGCAGCGGCACCTGCCCGCTCGGGTTCTTGCCGAGAAAATCCGGCGTGCGGCTTTCGCCGCGCAGAATGTCGATCTCGATGGCATGGTAGGGCGCGCCGAGCAACGCCAGCGCAAGGCGAACCTTGTAGCTGTTGCCGGATCGTTGCATTGAATAGAGCTTGTACATTCGGATCTCGTCCGATGAATCGCGCGTGGGCTGGCGCCCGGCTTGTCCACCCGCAACGCGGCCAAACAATGAAGCCGATGCGGAAGCGTCGCAAGCCCCAGCAACTGCAAAAAGTCGAAATCAACTGCCGCACTGCAACCGCGGAGCACATCATGCCAGCGCCACCCGGCGTTGCCGGAAATAAGCCATTTCGGCGCCAAATTTTATGAATGTTGCGCGACCTCTCCCGACGCCTCTCAGGTTTCGCCAAAGTTTGGCGGCATTCGATCGAACGTTCTTGCGATGCAGCGCGGTGCGCCTTAGGGTACCGCGATCCCATCATGAAGAATCGAGGCGTCGATAGGATCACGACGCCTGCAAGGAGATGATGATGCCGTTCCTGTCCGCTGCGCTCGACCGTGTGAAGCCGTCCGCGACCATCGCGGTGACGGATAAAGCACGCGCGCTGAAGGCGGCCGGCCGCAACGTCATCGGCCTCGGCGCGGGGGAGCCCGATTTCGACACCCCGGCCAACATCAAGCTCGCGGCGATCCACGCCATCGAGGCCGGCAAGACCAAATACACCGACGTCGGCGGCATTCCCGAGCTGAAGGCGGCGATTATCGCCAAATTCCAGCGCGAGAACGGCCTCATTTATACGCCGAACCAGGTCGTCGTCTCGACCGGCGGCAAGCAGGTGCTCTACAACGCGCTGATGGCGACCATCAATCCGGGCGACGAGGTCATCATTCCCGCGCCGTACTGGGTGAGCTATCCGGAAATGGTGGCGCTGGCCGGCGGCGAGCCGGTCGCCATCGTCTGCACGGCGGAGTTCGGCTTCAAGCTGCAGCCCGCCGCGCTCGAGGCCGCGATCACGCCGAAGACAAAGTGGATCATCCTGAATTCGCCGTCCAACCCGACCGGCGCCGCCTATTCGCGCGCCGAGCTGAAGGCGCTGACCGACGTGCTGGTGAAGCATCCGCAGGTCTGGATCATGACCGACGACATGTACGAGCATGTGGTCTATGACGATTTCGTGTTCGCCACGCCGGCGCAGGTCGAACCGAAACTGTTCGACCGCACGCTGACCGTGAACGGCGTCTCCAAGGCCTATTGCATGACCGGCTGGCGCATCGGCTACGCCGGCGGCCCCATTGAGCTGATCAAAGCGATGACGACGATCCAGTCGCAGTCGACGCACGCGCCGTCGTCGATTGCGCAATGGGCATCGGTCGAGGCGCTGAACGGTCCGCAGGATTTCATCCCGCTCAACAACGAGACGTTCAAGGAACGCCGCGACCTCGTGGTGTCGATGCTCAACCAGGCCAAGGGCATCTCCTGTCCGCGGCCGGAGGGCGCGTTCTATGTCTATCCGTCCTGCGCCGGCACCATCGGCAAGACCTCGCCGACCGGCAAGGTTATCGCCAATGACGAGGACTTTGTTACCGAGCTCTTGGAGACCGAAGGCGTCGCAGTGGTGCAGGGTTCGGCGTTCGGACTTGGGCCGGCGTTCCGGATTTCCTACGCCACCAAAACCTCCGATCTCGAAGACGCCTGCAAGCGCATCCAGCGGTTTTGCGGCGATTTGCGATAGACAATCGCGTAGGGTGGGCAAAGGCGCTCTTGCGCCGTGCCCACCACCCGCGAAGTTGACGCGAGATGGTGGGCACGGCGCAAAGTGTGCGCCTTTGCCCACCCTACGGCTCTCGCAATGACGAGTTTGTGAGAATGCTAAAACCAGCCGCCATGTTTTGAACACGGCGCTTGCTTCCTGTCCCTCCGCACATTCAGCTATTCAGCGGAGATACATTCATGCGACTTTCAACCCTGTCCGGCCTGGCCATCACAGCACTGGTAGCGTCCCTCAGCAGCGCCAATGCGTTGCCTTTTCGCGCCGGCATTCTTCAGTGCCAGGGCGGCCAGAATGTCGGCTTCGTTGTCGGCTCGGTGACCAGCCTCGAATGCGTGTTCCAGAGCGAAGGCCGCCGCCCCGAACCTTACGTCGCTAAAATTCATCGTCTTGGTCTGGATCTCGGCGTCACCCAATTGACCCGCTTGTCCTGGGCGGTGAACGCGCCGACCAACCGGGTTGGGCGCGGCGATCTAAGCGGCAATTACGGCGGCGTCGGCGCCAACGCGTCGGTTGGCGTAGGTTTCGGCGGCAATTTTCTGGTCGGCGGTCCGGCCAATTCCTATGCGCTGCAGCCGATCAGCGTGCAGGGTCAGACCGGGCTCAACGTCGCGGCGGGGATTGCCGATCTAGAACTGACGCCGGTTGTGCTTGGGCGGAGTCGCCATCACGCCCGTCATCGCCATCACCGCCGCCATCGCTGATCAGTCCGCAGTGCGAACATCGAGGCCCGCGAACGCGGGCCTCTTTCGTTTTGAGGGCGTTGTGGCATAAAAGCGCGTGCCACACCTTTGGCGCGTTTGATTAGCGTTTGGTTCCTGGCCCGCATCACATCAGCCGGAGATTTCCGCATGCGCCGTTTTCCAGTTCTTGCCAGCGCGGCCACCGCCGCTGCGTTGCTGGCATCCATTACCGGCGCCAGCGCGCAACAGTCGATGCAGCGCGTGCAGGTCGGCGTGCTGGAATGCCGGGGCGCCGCCAGCGTCGGCTTCATCGTCGGCTCCGTCACTAATCTCGGCTGCGTGTTCCGTTCCGACAACATGCCGGAGGACCGTTACATCGCGACCATCCGGAAAGTGGGCCTCGACCTCGGCATCACCCAGGAATCGGCGCTGGCATGGGGCGTGTTCGCCGATGGCGCGGCTCGGACCGGGCGGCCTCTCCGGCAATTATGCCGGCGTGCAGGGCAGCGCCTCGGTCGGGGTCGGACTTGGCGGCAATGCGTTGTTCGGCGGCTCGGCCAATTCCATCGCGCTGCAGCCGCTCAGCGTGCAGGGCCAGGTCGGCCTCGGTATTGCGGCGGGGCTCGAAAGCCTGGAGCTGCGGCCGGGGAGGTAAGCATCGTTCCCCGGACGCAGCGCAGCGCGTAGCTCTTCGCGAAGCCGTGCGCTGCAGAGCCGTGGCTCAGCTTGCTTTACTAAAACCGGGCTCCCGGCTCTGCGGAGCGGCATGAAGAATGCCGCGCCGCGTCCGGGACACGATGCGTTGAGCACAGCGTCATTTTTCCCGCTTGCCAAGTCGCAATACCCCTGAGACGATTGGATGCCGACCCAATCACGGGCCGAGCTCCAGATCAGGAGGCGGCGATGGGACAAGACGCCAGAAGTCCCCCAAGTCTCAGAGAATCGGGTCCCCGGTGCATTGCACTGGTGGGCCCTTTCCAGAGCGGTAAAACTACACTTCTTGAAGCGATATTGGCGCGCACCGGCGCCATCCCCAAAGCCGGCACCGTTGAAGCCGGAACTTCCGTCGGCGATGCCAGCGCCGAGGCCCGCCGTCACAAGATGGGCGTTGGACTGACCGCCGCCACCACGACCTTCATGGGCGACAGCTACACCTTTATCGATTGCCCGGGATCGGTGGAATTCGCGCACGACATGCGTGCCGCGATCCCCGCGGTCGACCTAGCGGTGGTGGTCTGCGAAGCCGACGAGCGCAAGCTGCCGCAGCTTCAGATCATCCTGCGCGAACTGGAAGACTTGGGCATTCCGCGTCTTTTGTTTCTCAACAAGATCGACCGGGCCAGCAAGCGCATCCGCGAGACGCTGGCGACGTTGCAGCCGGCGTCGCGGATTCCGCTAGTGCTCAGGCAAATTCCGATCTGGAACGGCGATCTGATCGCCGGCTTCGTCGATCTGGCGCTGGAGCGAGCCTTTATCTATCGCGAGCACAAGGCTTCCGAGGTCATCGCGCTGGAAGGCGGCGATCTCGATCGCGAGAAGGAAGCGCGGTTCTCGATGCTGGAGAAGCTCGCCGATCACGATGATGCGCTGATGGAGCAACTGCTCGAGGATATTCAACCGCCGCGCGACGCCGTGTTCGACGATCTCGCCCGCGAATTGCGCGAGGGCCTGATCTGTCCGGTGCTGCTCGGCTCGGCGGTGCGCGAGAATGGCGTGCTGCGGCTGATGAAGGCGCTGCGGCATGAAGCGCCCGGTGTTGCCGATACCGCAAAGCGGCTCGGCGTTCCCGATGCCGGAAAGGACGCGCTGGCCTATGTGTTCAAGACCGTGCACCTGCAGCATGGTGGCAAGCTGTCGCTGGCGCGGGTGTTGAACGGCCGGCTCGACGACGGCGCGACGGTGCAGTCGTCCAGTGGAGGGACCGGGCGGGTATCCGGGATCACGGCGGTGAGCGGCGGCCACGACACCAAGCGCCCTCACGCCGAGGCCGGCGAGATGATCGCGCTCGGCAAGCTCGATGCCATCAAGACCGGCGAGACGGTCTCGACCGGCAAGACCGCGCCGTCGGCGTTGGTCGAGATCGCGCCGAGCCCGCCGGTGCTGGCGATGGCGCTCTCGGCGGCCGACCGCAAGGACGACGTCAAGCTCGGCCAGGCGCTGGCGCGACTGAACGAGGAGGATCCGTCCTTCACCATCGTTCACAACGCGCAAACCCACGACACCGTGCTGTGGGGGCAGGGCGAGATGCATCTGCGCGTCGCGCTGGAGCGGCTGAAGGAGCGCTACGGCGTCAACGTCAAATCGCAGGCGCCGGGAATCGGCTATCAGGAGACGATCCGCAAATCGATCACTGCGCAGCGCGGGCGACACAAGAAACAATCCGGCGGCCACGGCCAGTTCGGCGACGTAGTGCTGGACATTAAGCCGATGCCGCGCGGCGGCGGCTTCGAGTTCGTCGATAAGATCGTGGGTGGTGCGGTGCCGCGCAATTACATCGGCGCGGTGGAGGAGGGCGTGGTCGACGCGCTGGTGCGCGGCCCGCTCGGCTTCCCGGTGATCGACGTGCATGTGACGCTGACCGACGGCTCCTATCACAGCGTC
>NZ_DASYMN010000217.1:0-15299 GCF_036009065.1 Bradyrhizobium sp.
TGGAATATCGCCGCCAGGAAGCCGAATTGCTGTTCCGCCGGATCGGCATCACCTTTGCCGTGTATGGCGACGCGGAAGCCCAGGAACGGCTGATCCCCTTCGACGTGATCCCGCGGATATTCTCCGCCAAGGAATGGGTGCTGCTGGAAAAGGGCCTGAAGCAGCGGGTCCGCGCGCTCAACATGTTTTTGCGCGACATCTACCATGGCCGCGACATCCTGCGCGCCAACATCATTCCCGACGACCTGATCTTCCAGAACCCGGTATTCCGCCCCGAAATGAACGGCCAGGACGTGCCGCATGACGTCTATGTCCATATCGCCGGCATCGACATCATCCGCACCGAGCCTGAAAATTTCTTCGTGCTGGAGGACAACGCGCGCACCCCCTCCGGCGTGTCCTACATGCTGGAAAACCGCGAAATCATGATGCGGCTGTTTCCGGACCTGTTCGCCCGGCATCGCGTCGCACCTGTGGAAAAGTATCCGGACGAACTGCTCTCCGCGCTGCGCTCGGTGGCGCCGGTCAGCGCTTCGGCGGAGCCGACCGTGGCCCTGATGACCCCCGGCGTCTACAATTCCGCCTATTACGAGCACTCCTTCCTGGCCGACAAGCTCGGCGTCGAACTGGTGGAGGGCCGCGACCTCATCGTCAAGAACGATGAGGTGTTGATGCGCACCACCGAGGGCCTCAAGCGCGTCGACGTCATCTATCGCCGGGTCGACGACGATTTTCTCGATCCCCTCACCTTCCGCCCGGATTCCGCGCTCGGCGTACCCGGTCTGATGTCGGCCTACATGGCCGGCACCGTTACCCTGGCCAACGCGGTCGGCACCGGGATCGCCGACGACAAGGCGGTCTACAGCTATATGCCGGCGATCGTGAAATTCTATCTCGACGAAGAACCGATCCTGAAAAACGTGCCGACCTGGCGCTGCCGCGAGCCAAAGGATCTGGCCTACGTGCTCGACAACCTCGCCGAACTGGTGGTGAAGGAGGTGCACGGCTCCGGCGGCTACGGCATGCTGATCGGCCCCGCCGCGACCAAGGCCACCATCGAAGCGTTCCGCGATAAACTGAAGCGCGAGCCCGAGGGTTTCATTGCGCAGCCGACACTCGCGCTCTCGACCTGCCCGACCTGCACCGATAAAGGCCTGGCGCCGCGCCATGTCGACCTGCGCCCGTTCGTGCTGACCGGGCGCGACCGCGTCAATATCATTCCGGGCGGGCTGACCCGCGTGGCGCTGAAGGAGGGCTCGCTGGTGGTCAATTCGAGCCAGGGCGGCGGCACCAAGGATACCTGGATTTTGGACGAACTGAGTTAGGCTTGAGAGAGCAACGTCACCGCATGCTGTCGCGCACCGCCGAAAACCTCTACTGGCTGGCCCGCTATGTCGAACGCGCGGAATATCTCGCGCGCACCATCGAGGCGACCCTGCGCGTCACCGCGCTGCCGAACACCTATATCGGCAAGACCAATGAATGGGATTCGGCGCTGCTCACTGCCGGCGTCAGCGCCAGCTTTTACGGCATCTACGATGAGGCCGACGAACGCAACATGGTCGAATACCTGTCGTTCTCGCCGGCCAACCCTTCGTCGATCCGCAACTGCATCGAGAATGCGCGGCTGAATTCCCGCTCGGTCCGCACCGCGCTGACATCCGAGATGTGGGACACCATCAACAGCGCCTGGATTGAATTGCAGGAGGTCTGGGGCAAAGGCACCAAGACCCGCGAAGAGCTCAACAAGTTCCTGCGCTTCGTGCAGGAAATCTCGTTGCGGTTCGACGGCTCGGCGTACCGGACCATGCTGCGCAACGACGCCTACTGGTTCTCGCGGCTCGGGCTGCATCTGGAGCGCGCCGATAACACCGCGCGCATCCTCGATGTGAAGTATCACGTGCTGCTGCCCGAGGAAGAACATGTCGGCGGCCCGTTGGATTACTACCAGTGGACCTCGATCCTGCGCTCGGTCTCGGCATTGACGGCGTATCACTGGGTCTATCGTGAGACGCTGAAACCGTGGCTGATCGCCGACCTCTTGATACTGAACGAGTCGCTGCCGCGCTCGCTGGCGAGTTGCTACAGCAACCTGGTGCGAAATCTCGATCAGATCGGCGTCGCCTATGGCCGCCAGGGCGCCGCCCAGCGCCACGCCCGCGGCGTCCGCAACCGTCTTGAGCACAGCAACATGAACGATATCTTCCAGCACGGCGTGCATGAATTCATCCAGGAATTCATCGGAGACAACGGCAGGCTCGGCGAGATCATCGCCAAGCAGTATTTGATCTGATGGCGGCGACAAAAATAGTATCCGTCATTCCGGGATGCGCCTTTCGGTCGGCGACTGCCGACTTGGGGCGCAGGCGGGGAATCCATACTCACGATGGTGGTTATGGATTCCGGGCTCGCGACCATCAGGCCGCGCTTCGCGCCGACCCATTGCTCACGCCCCGGAATGACGAAAGCGGATTTGCGAGCCGATAGGACAACCATGCGCCTGCGAATTTCACATTCCACCACCTATCGCTACGAGCCGGCCGCCACCGGCGTGATCCAGATCTTGAGGATGACGCCGGGCAGCCACGACGGCCAGTACGTCGCCAACTGGCAGATCGACGTGTCAACCGATTCGCGACTCGACGTACATCAGGACGCGTTCGGCAATGTCACTCACGTGCTGACCTATGGGCCGCTTGCCGATCTCACCATCCATGTCGAAGGCCTGATCGAAACCCACGACACCGGCGGCGTGCTGAGAGGCACTGACGAGCGCTTTCCGCCGAGCCTGTTCCTGCGTTCCTCGTCGCTGACCGAAGTCAACCCGGCGATGGCGGCGTTTGCCCGCGAGCTGCGATCCCAATCCGAGAACGACGTGCTCGGATTCCTGCATGCGCTGATGATGCAGATCAACGAGCATATGACCTTCGATGAAGACCCGACCAACTCCGGCACCTCGGCGGTCGAAGCATTCGCCGGGAAGCGCGGGGTCTGCCAGGACTACGCGCATATCTTCATCGCCTGCGCGCGCTCGGGCGGCGTGCCCGCGCGTTTCGTCGCCGGACACTTTTTGCGCGCCGACGGCATGGTCAACCAGCAAGCCGGACATGCCTGGGCGGAGGCGTTTGTGCCCGCTCTCGGCTGGGTCGGGTTCGATCCCGCCAACGGCATCTGCACTACCGACGCGCACGCCCGCGTCGCGATCGGCCTGGATTACCTCGGCGCCGCCCCGGTACGCGGCACGCGTTACGGCGGCGGCAAGGAGACCCTGACGGTAGCGGTCAAGGTCGATCAGGCCGGGCGGCAGGGCCAGTCGCAATCGCAGTCGTAAGTCGTCATTCCGGGACACGCGTCTTCGCGTGGACCCGGAATCCATAACCCCTGTGTTGGGGTATGGCTGCTGAACGCAAACACAGAGGTTATGGATTCCGGGCTCGCTCGCTCCGCTCGCGCCCCGGAATGACGGAGGATGGTCGGTTTTGGCTCGCATGACGTTCAGAACGGCGGTACAAGAAGACAGACCTCGCGGCGCAGTTGAACTCGCTTGCTGTTGACCGCTGCCTCGTCGTTTTCCGCGTCTGGGAGGACGAAAAATGAGCGTGACGACCATGTCGTCGGAGCGTGATACCTTCAGCGCCCCCGATCGTGCTCCGCTGCTGCATTGGATGATCTTCACCGGGCTTTGCGCATTTGCCGGTGTCTTGCTCTGGCAGTACGGACTCATCCGGTTGATGGTTGCGTCCGATCGCACCTATATTTCCACGATCATCTGCATGCTTTATCTCGCAAGTTCGCTGCACTGCCTGTGGCGAACTCTTGCGATCGCCCGCGAAGCGGATGCAAGCCGCGAGGCTGCTCTCATGCTCTCCAAAAATGCGGCAACCTTGTCCTGGCGAGACGCGCTGCCGCCCGGCCTGGTGTCCGATCATATCCACAACCTCGCCGTAAAGGCCGAAACGCAAGCGTCCGGGCGCGTCGATCAAACCCTGCTGCTGCGATCGCTCGCCGATCGGCTGCGCGGCTCAAACGGTTTCGGCGCATTCGCCAGCGATACGTTGATGAAGCTGGGCCTGCTCGGCACCATTATCGGCTTTATCGTCATGCTCGCGCCGATCGCCGGTTTGGATGCGACGGATCGCGCGATGATGAAATCCTCCATGGGCCTGATGAGCGACGGCATGGCGATCGCGATGTATACGACGCTTGCCGGCCTGGTCGGTTCGATCCTGTTGAAGGTCCAGTACTACATGCTCGACGCGGCGACGGCGCGGGTATTTTCGCAGGCCGTCACATTGACAGAAACCCGCGTCGTTCCCGCGCTGGAACGCGTTCATGAACGATGACTTCGGCCTGTATCCCCGCGAGGAACCGTTCGACCCTTTCAGCGTGATGCTGTTCAAGGCGCTGCAGGTGATCGCCTTCCTGTTTTTTATCGCACTGCTAGCGATCAGACCCGAAGCCACCGATGGCAAGATCGACTCCAAGGCCGAGTTCATCATCACCATGGACTGGCCCGACAATCATCCCGACGATCTCGACATGTTCGTGCAGGATCCCGTCGGCAATATCGCCTGGTATCGCCGGCGTGAGGCCGGTTTCCTGGTGCTTGACCGCGACGATCGCGGCGGCGCGAACGATTTCATCATCGTCAACGGCAAGAAAATCCCCTCGCCGATTCGCGAGGAAATCGTCACCGTCCGCGGAATCCTCCCGGGAGAATATACCATCAACGTCAGCCATTTTCAGGCGCTGACCAGCAAACCCGTCGCAGCGAAGGTCAAGGTGCAGAAACTGAATCCGACCGCGCAGGTCATCTACGACAATGTCATCATGGTCGACCATACCGGCGACGAGAAAACGGCCGTGCGCTTTACGCTCGACGCGGCAGGCAAGGTGATCGACGTCAACAGCCGTCAGAAGTCGTTGATGGAAACGTTTCGCAACGTAAACAGGAACGGTGCGGACCTCGACCCGAAAACCGGCTACGTGAAGAAGCTGTGACAGATTTCGAAACCATCGTTCTCGCTCTGGCGATTGCCTACGCGGTGATCGGCGCGCTGCTGCTTTTGCTGCTGGTTTACGCGCGCTTGCCATGGCCCGCCAAGGCGGCCGCGATCGTGGTGACGAGTTGCTTCTATCTGGTCAGTTTTGTCGGCGCGCGCGGGCTGCTTGGCTGGTCATCGCGCGAGCCGCTTCCGCCCCGCTTCAAATTGCTGCAGGCCCGCATCGTCGAACCTCATTCCCTCGAAGGCGAACCCGGCGCCATCCATCTCTGGGTGGAGGCACTGGCCGAGGACAATCGGCCGAGCGGCGTCCCGCGCGCCTACCGGCTGCCCTATGACGCCAAGCTGGCGGAAAAGACCGAAAAGGCAATCGCTGCAAGCGCCGAGGGGAAGCCGCAAGGCGGCCGCAGTGCCGATTTCGGCACTGGCGAGGGCGGAATAGCAGAAGAAGCAGTCCGTCTGGTGACTCCCTCCACGATTACCACGACGGGCGGGGGCGATCCGTCGACCGGGAGTGCGGTCGATCCCGCCTTCAGGCACGGCGAAAATCAAAGCATCAGCTTTGCACCGTTGCCGGCGCCGCTGATGCCTAAGAAGGACGTGCCTTAGGTCACCGTGTCCCGGGCGCGATGCAGCGCGTAGCCCTTTGCGAAGCGCTGCTTCGCAGAACCGGGACCCCGGTTTCCTCTAATTGCAAGTAACCGGGACCCCGGCTCTGCAGCGCACCGCTCCGCAAAGGGCTACGCGCTGCGCTGCGTCCGGGGAACGACCGCTACTTATCCAGCCAGACCTCCTCGAACCGCAAATTGTTGTACTGGCTGTTATTGTGCGGCTTGAAATTCCTGACATAGGGCTGCCAGCAGTTCCCTGCCGTGCCGAACAGGACGATCGGACGCGCCGCGTCGTCGACAAGGATACGCTCGATGTCCCAGACGATCTTCCTGCGTTTCTCCTTGTCCAGCTCGCTGGACTGCGCGGCGAGCAGCCTGTCTACCTCCGCATTACAGTACTGCGTATAATTGCGTTCCGAGTTGCACGAATAATTCTCGACGATGTTGCCGTCGGGATCATCGACGCTGATGCCGGTCACGTTCAGCCCGATGGTGTAATCCTTCTTCGCCAGCTTGGCATACCATCGCGGCGTGTCGAGAATATCCAGTTCGCCGACGATATGGATTTTCTTGAGCTGGTCGGTCAGAAGCACCGCAGGATCGCGATAGGTCGGAAGATTTCTGGTTTGGATCTTGATCTGCAGCGGTTTGACTTCGCTGTAGCCAAGCTTCTGCATGATCTGTCGGGCTTCCGCGATATTCTTCTCGGTGTCGGGGCCGTATCCGGTCAGCGATGACACCATTTCCGGCGGCATCCCCCACTCGCCCACAGGCTGCGGCAGCATGGCCCCGCCCATTAGCGCCAATCCTTCCATCAGAACCGTGTTGAACGCCTTGCGGTCGATAGCCAGCGACATCGCTTTGCGTATGTCCGCATCATCGAACGGCGGATTGGCGCGGTTCACCAGCAGGTTGATCTGCGTTCCCGTGGGGATCATCTCGCAGATCGCGTTCGGCGCCCGGGCCTTCACGTCCTTCATCAAGGGAACGCTGACATCCGACGGAAAGGTGATGTCGAATTCACCGGTTGCGAAGGCGAGCATTCGCGTCGAACGGCTGTCGATCATCTTGAAAGTGATCTCATCGAGATAAGGCCGGTCCTTTTTCCAGTAGTCGGGATTGCGCACGAGGCGGATCGAGTCCCCGCGTTTGAATTCGGCGAATTTGAATGGCCCCGTGCCAATCGGCCTGGTGCGCATCACCTGTTGCGGAACGTGGCACGGATACACCGCCGAAAATGCACTCGCGAGCAAGACCGGCAGACTGGGTTGCGGCTCGCTCAAGTCGAAGGTGACTTCGAAATCGCCATTGACCGTGACATCCTGCAGTTTCGTGTACCAGACGCGGCGCGGGTTCCTGCGAAAATCCTGCACGTCGCTCTTGCCGATCAGCATTCTCCAGGTGCACTGCACATCCTTTGCCGTGAACGGCTTGCCATCGTGCCACTTCACGCCCTGCCGCAACTTGAAGGTCAGTTTTGTGTTCGCAGCGTCCCACGACCAGCTTTCCGCCAGATCCGGGATCACCGTTTCGATGCTTTCGTGGACTTTTGAGGGATCGAAAACCACGAGGTTGTTGAAAACGGCCGCAAACGGCGTCACCGACGCGATGGTCGATTCCTCGAGCAATGAGGCGCTGGGTGGATTGTCGTTGTGATATAGTCGAAGGATGCCGCCGCTTTTTTGTGCGGCTGCCGGCGTTGCGGCTAGTAAGGCAACAGCCAGCAGCGCGATGGACATGGCTTTTGACCCGTCCGGCAATCGATTGGCGCGCACTTCACCCTCCCAAAGTTTTTATTTTTATAGAGGCGCCTCCGCACGGGTGCAATGCGCCACGGTGAAGAGTTCAATGCTCGCATTGCCGGTAATTCGACGCCTCGCACGCTTTCGCCATTGCTTCGGATTCTAAAATTTCCTGCGCCGTCATCGTTCGTGACACCTCGCGTAGCTCGGCCTCGGCGCCGGCCTCGCCCCGTTTCGCCGCAAAGCTGAACCACATATGCGCGCGCGCCGGATTTTTCGGCACGCCCTCCCCTTTGCGGAACATGATTCCGAGCACGTTCTGCGCCTTGGCGTTGCCCTGCTCGGCCAGCGTGCGAAACACCCGGATCGCCGGCACGTAATCGCCGCGGTTATAGGCGGCCATGCCGTCTTCCCAGGGGCCGGCGAAGGCTGCGAGAGCGCCCACCAGCTGCGCGGCCAAAATTGTGCCGCCGACGATCGTTCGTTTCCTCATGCGCTGCCCGCTTGAAAATTCGACGCATCGTTGTTTACCCGCTTGGCAATTTCAGCGCCACCGCAGAATCGTGCTGTTCGCCCGGCATGAATGCCCAAACGGGGTTGGACGCCTCTGCAAAATTCGCTAGTAGAGTGACGCCGATCATCTCCAATCGGGCTTTTGGGACCGGGCATGACCTATTGTTGCGGAATTCTGGTCAAGGAAGGTCTGGTGATGATCGCCGACACCCGCACCAATGCCGGCCTCGACAACGTCTCCACCTTCCGCAAGCTCCACGTCTTCTTCAAGCCGGGCGAGCGCATCATGGCGATCGCCAGCGCCGGCAACCTGTCGATCAGCCAGTCGGTGCTCTCGACCCTGACCGAAGGCCTCGAAGACCCCACCACCGGCGACATCGATACGCTGATGAACGCGCCGACGATGTTTCAGGCCGCCCAGCGCATCGGCCGCGCGATCCGCAGCGTGCATGCCACCGAGGGCGCCGCGCTGGAATCCGAAGACATCAATTTCGACGTGTCGTTCCTGTTCGGCGGCCAGATCAAGGGCTCGCGGATGCGGCTGTTCATGGTCTATCCCGCCGGCAACTTCATCGAATGCACCGTCGATACGCCTTATCTGCAGATCGGCGAGCATAAATACGGCAAGCCGGTGCTCGACCGCGCCATGCATTACGACGTCGATCTCTACGAAGCGCTCAAATCCGGGCTGATCTCGATGGATTCGACAATGCGCTCCAACCTCGGCGTCGGCCTGCCGATCGACGTACTGGTGGTACGGTCCGACACCTGCGACGCCGACCTCAATCACCGCATCGAGGCGGGCGAGCCTTATTTCCACGATCTGCGATCGCGCTGGTCGGCGGCGCTCCGCGCGGCGCACCAGAACATCCCGCGGCCGCCCTACAAGAAGGAAGCGTAGGATGGGTTGAGCTCTTGCGAAACCCATCACACCAAGCGTCTGAGATGATGGGTTTCGCAAGAGCTCAACCCATCCTACAAATCAGGCCGGCAGCAATTGCTAACTCGTATAATCAACAAGGTGGAAACAAAATGCCAGACGCAGCAGAAAAGATCGCAATCGTCACCGGTGCCGGCACCGGCGTGGGCCGCGCCGCCTCGCTGGCGCTGATGGCGGCCGGCTTCACCGTGGTGCTCGCCGGGCGGCGCATGGAGAAGCTGGAAGAAACCCGGCAGCTCGGCGACAACGTCGGCAAGAGCCTGCCCGTCACCGCTGACATGGCCGACCCGGGATCGATCGCGGCCTTGTTTGCAAAGGTGATGGAGGTCTATGGCCGGCTCGACGTGCTGTTCAATAATGCCGGCATGGGCGCGCCGCCGGTGCCGTTCGAGGACCTGCCGCTCGCGACCTGGCAGGCGGTGGTGAACACCAACCTCACCGCGCCGTTTTTGTGCACCCAGCATGCCTTCCGCATCATGAAGGACCAGACCCCGCGCGGCGGCCGCATCATCAACAACGGCTCGATCTCGGCGCACGCGCCGCGGCCCTTCTCATCGCCCTATACCTCCACCAAGCACGGCATTACCGGCCTGACCAAGGCGAGCAATCTCGACGGCCGCGCCTACGACATCGCGGTCGGCCAGATCGACATCGGCAATGCCGCTACCCCGATGACCGATCGCATGGTCGACGGCGTGCTGCAGCCGGACGGCCGCAAGATTCCCGAGCCGCGCATGGACGCCAAGGCGGTCGGCGATGCGGTCGCCTACATGGCGAGCCTGCCGCTCGACGCCAACGTGCTGTTCATGACGGTGATGGCCAGCAAGATGCCGTTCGTCGGGCGGGGGTGAGCGCAACACACACTGGCGTCGTCCCCGCGACGGCGGGGACCCATAACCCCTGGCGTTTGTGATCGCACAGGGCCTTGCAACGCTGTCCCTTGAACTGAAACGACACGGCGTATGGGCCCCGCCTTCGCGGGGACGACGCGTGGATAGGGCAACATGCAGCAACTGCAATCGGCGCTCGGCGTGTTCGCGTTGCTCGCGATCGCGTGGGCGATCAGCGAGAACCGCGGCGCGGTGTCGCCGAGGCAGGCGGCGATCGGCCTCGCCGTCACCTTCCTGACCGCGCTCGTGCTGATAAAACTGCCCCTCGTCGCGCACGCCTTTTCCGTCATCAACGGCGCCGTCGGCGCGATTTCGTCCGCCTCGCGCGCGGGCACGGCCTTCGTGTTCGGCTATCTCGGCGGCGGCGCGCTGCCGTTCGACCTCAAGGCGCCCGGCGCGGATTTCATCCTGGCGTTTCAGGCGCTTCCGGTGATGCTGGTGATGAGCGTGCTCACCACGCTGCTGTTCTACTGGCGCATCCTGCCGCCGATCGTACGCGGCATGGCGTGGCTGCTGGAACGCACGCTCGGCATCGGCGGCGCGGTCGGGCTGTCCACCGCCGCCAATATTTTTCTCGGCATGGTGGAAGCGCCGCTGTTCATCCGGCCGTATCTGGCGCAACTCACGCGCAGTGAACTGTTCCTGGTGATGACAGGCGGCATGGCGGGGATCGCCGGCACCGTGCTGGTGCTGTACGCCACGCTGCTGGCGCCGCTGATCCCGGATGCCGCCGCGCATTTCGTGATCGCGTCGGTGCTGGCAGCGCCGGCGGCGATCCTGATCAGCCTGATCATGGTGCCGGAGACATCAGGCAAACGCAGCAGCGGCGCCTTGGACGATCCGGACAACCACGCATCGAGCACCATGGATGCCATCGTCAAGGGCACCACTGCCGGGCTCGAACTGCTGCTCAACGTCGTCGCGATGCTGATCGTGCTGGTGGCGCTGGTGTATCTCGCCAATGCGATGCTCGGCCTGTTGCCGAATCTCGGCGGCGCCGCGATCTCGCTGCAGCGCCTGCTCGGATACGCCATGGCGCCGGTGTGCTGGCTGATGGGCGTGCCGTGGAGCCAGGCGATCACCGCAGGAAGCCTGATGGGCATCAAGACCGTGCTGAACGAATTGATCGCCTATGTGGAGCTTGCAAAACTCGGTCCCGACGCGCTCGATGCGCGCTCGAAACTGATCATGCTGTATGCGATGTGCGGCTTTGCAAATTTCGGCAGCCTCGGCATCATGATCGGCGGCCTCGGCACCATGGCGCCGGAACGGCGCGGCGAGATCAATGCACTCGGATTGAAGTCGATCGTGTCGGGCACGCTGGTGACGTGCCTGATGGGCGCGATCGTCGGGGTGCTGACCTGACTGCGTCATACGCGGGCTTGACCCGCGTATCCATCCATCTTCGCAAGAGTCCTTTTTAGAAGATGGATCACCGGGTCAAGCCCGGTGATGACGCTCGTGGAAAATGTTACGGCTTATCTAGATTCAAGGTAGCCGCGAGCCTCGTAACTACATACTCCGACCCCTCCGCCGTCAGATGCGCGTGGTCCCAGGCCAGCGGAATGTCCTCGCCGATCGTCAGCGGACATTGCCGCGCCGGGCAGATCGCATTGACCACCGACACATAAGAGAATTTTTCTCGCGACGGCAGCGCCGTCCGCATCCGGGCGTCGAGCGCGAAAATGTCCGGCAGCACAAAATCGTCGGTGCGCAATTCGGCGCCCCTGAGCTGCGCCCGCATCAGCATCGCAGGCAACCGGCTCCTGAACTGCGCGGGTGGTCCGAGCAGCGCCACGGCAATGCCTGACGCATGGAGCCGCGCAATGGTCTGCTTGAGATCGGCGATCATGCCGTCGAAACGCGGCGGCCGCGCATATTCGAGCCAATCCGCGGAGATGATGACGAGATCGGGTTTGGCGCTCTGAAAGAAGGAGTCCAGTCGCGCGGCAAAAGCTTTGCACGATGCGACGCCTTGCGACGCCGCGTTCAGGGTCGGCATGCACGCCGCCTGCGTGGCCTGCAGGACGTTCACGGCTTTCAGATCCGTAACCTTGCTGAGGCCCGGAAAGTATTGCGCGGCGTAGCTGTCGCCCCACAGCAGCACGTTGGTCTTGCCGGGTGCCAGCTCGAGGCATTTTTCGTCGAACGTGGCCCAGCTTTGCGTAAAACAGCTGCCGGATCGATACAGCGGCTGATAGGCGTAGCTGTTGTAGGATTCAAGCTGCGACGCGCTGCGGTCGGCCTCCGACGGATTTTGACTGGCGAGGATGCCGGCGATACTCGCGACCAAAAGCACCGCCGTGCTGATTCCGGCGATGCGGAACGCGGCGCGGCGCGTCGGCGCCAGCGGGCCGCGGCGAAAGGGCTGTTCGACAAACCGCCACGACAGATACGAGATCGCGACCGTAGCCAAGAACAGCGCGATCTTGTCAGACGGATCAAGCACCAGGCTGCTTTTGGAAAATCGCGCAAAGGCGAACAGCGGCCAGTGCCAGAGATACAGCGAATAGGAAATCTGGCCGAAGAATTTTACGACGTTAAGGGGTGAAAACCGGCTTCGCGGAAGCGTCGGCACGCCGATGCCGCTCCAGATGAACATCGCAGCTCCGATACACGGCAGCAGCGCGTTGATGCCGGGAAAGCCCGGGCCCTGGCGCAGCGAAAATATCGGAATCGCCAGCAGCACCAGGGCAACCGCGCGCGCGACCTGCCGCGCGCGCACATTCCGCGGCACCGGAAAGCCCTCGACCGCGATGATGCCGCCGATCAGAAATTCCCACGCCCGCGGCGGGCTCATGAAGAACGCGGTGGCGGAACGGTCCGTCTTCATCAGCCAGACGCACAGTGCAAAGGAAGCAACGCTGAGCGCGACCAGCGCAACGGGCAAGCGCAGCCGCCCGCCCCGCTTGTGTCGCAGCAGCGCCCACAGCAGCAGCGGCAGCGCCAGATAAAACTGCTCTTCGACGGCGAGCGACCAGGTATGCAGCAGCGGCTTCTCCACCGCCGCGTGGTCGAAATAGCCGGTCTGAAGCCAGAAGAAGAAGTTCGAGGTGAAGGTCACGACCGCCGCGACGGAGCGGAAAAATTCCAGGCGTTCGGAGGTCAAGAGATAATGCAGCGACGGAATGGCGGTCAGCGCCACCATGGCGTACAGCGCGGGCAACAGGCGGCGCGCCCGGCGCTCGTAAAACCGCAGAAACGAAAACCTGCCGCTCTTCACTTCCGACTGGATGATCCCGGTGATCAGATATCCGGAAATGACGAAGAAGATATCGACGCCGACAAAGCCGCCGAACACCGCCGGCGCCTCGAAGTGAAACGCCACCACCGCAAGCACGGCGATGGCGCGCAGCCAGTCGATGTCCTCGCGATACGCGCGCGTCACCTTCCGTCGTCCCCGCGCCCGCGTCGTCCCCGCGAAGGCGGGGACCCATAACCACCGCCGCTCGAGCATGATGGCTTTAAGTCGAGCGACGGACTCTCCTTGACCTCTCCCCGCAGGGGAGAGGTCGAAGCCGGAGCGCAGCGCAGGCTTCGGGTGAGGGGTCTCTCCGCGCGCACTGGACTCGCCGAGAAACCCCTCACCCGGATTGCATCTGAAGATGCAATCCGACCTCTCCCCTGCGGGGAGAGGTGACCTGAACGCTGAATCCGATTCGACTTCAATTCATCACGCTTCAGAGATTGGTGTCCAGCACTTCCCCAAAGATGAGAGGGCACGGCGTATGGGTCCCGGCCTTCGCCGGGACGACATAACTTGAAGTCCCTGATTCACGTGGCGAGTTCGACCGTCTTGAACTCCGCCGGCAGGATCACTTCCAAGAGTTCGCAATTGTCGGAATAATCCAGAATGAGATGTTTTATGCGCGGCGGCTGGGTCCAGCAGCTGCCTTCCTTCATCAAGGTCTCGCCCTGCCCTTCCAGGTAGGTTTTGACCCAGCCTTTCAGGACATAGACCATCTGGAATTCGATATCGTGGAAATGCAGTTTTGAGACCTCCGCCGGATTGCATGGCCCGATCAGGCGGATCACATGCGCCTGCGCCAGGCCATCGGTCGCGCCGGCGATGCCGAGGTCGCGATAATGCGCGTAGGTGCGCAGGCCGTTCGGCGCAAAATCCTGGTCGCGATAGTGGCTAATGGCGACGCGCTGCTTCGGACGGCGCGGCTTTGCAACCGGCATCGCCCGTGCTTTTACCTCCAGCGGCTTGCGCGATGTAGATTTGGCTGACGGTTTGGTCGCGGGCGATTTTTTCTGCGCGGGGGTGCGTGCCGCGGCCCTTGATGTCGGCTTCTGCTTCGCCATTCGTGCCTCCCTTTCCGTTTTGTGCGGAAAGGTTAGCACAGTTCTCAGTGCAGCCGGAACACGCCAGCGACGGCGCGCAGTTCGGCCGGCTTGATCAGCTTGGAATGGGCAACGGTGACAGCGAACAGCGGACCGTCGAGCGATTTTTCCCAGAAGGCGAGAAAATCCCGCAGCGCCGGGAATTTGGGAAATAGATCATAATTCTGCCAGACGTAGGTTTGCAGCAGCGAGGGATGATCCGGCATGCGATACAGAATTTGCGCCGTCGTCAGCCCATAACCCAGCACCTGTTTCCGGAAATCCCCGGAAACCCCAACCCGCGAGACCATGCCAACCTCCATTGCTGGAGCGCATCCGCGACAGTGGCCCGACCGAGAGCCACTCGGTGGAAAATGCGCTCACATGAGACAAATGTGACGCACGCTACCAACCCATCACAAGCCTAAAAGTTTAATAATGTGTTGATATTTCGTGCATTGGCAGCGACTTACCGCAAGTGCTAACAGAACTCCCGCCCCGATTAATGATACTTAACGAAATTGGCAGCCGTCATATTCGAGTGCCAATTTTTCTGCTACCAGGGCTTGCCCCCCGGACAACTCTGGCTTATGTCCATCTCGGTTGCGCTAGCACTCGCTGGTCGCGACTGCCAAAATTCCCGAAACTGCAAACATCTTCAGAAACTTAGGAGGACTGCATGAAATTCCGTCCGCTTCACGACCGCGTCGTGGTCAAGCGTATCGACGCCGAAGAGAAGACTGCTGGCGGCATCATCATCCCGGACAGCGCCAAGGAAAAGCCCTCGCAGGGCGAAATCACCGCCGTAGGCCCGGGCGGCCGCGACGAATCCGGCAAGCTCATTCCGATCGATCTCAAGGTTGGCGACCGCGTGCTGTTCGGCAAATGGTCCGGCACCGAGGTCAAGCTCGATGGCCAGGAACTGCTGATCATGAAGGAAAGCGACATCATGGGCGTTCTCACCGACGTTCCCGCCGCCAAGAAGAAGGCCGCTTAAGTTCACGCCGCCCTCACCCTGAGGAGCCGGCGCAGCCGGCGTCTCGAAGGGTGAACAACCAAACTCATCATCCTTCGAGACGCGGCGCTTCGCACCGCTCCTCAGGATGAGGTCCAGAAAATCTCACAGGAACGGAAAACATGGCTAGTAAAGAAGTCAAATTCGGCGTCGATGCCCGCGATCGCATGCTGCGCGGCGTCGACATTCTCAACAACGCGGTGAAGGTCACGCTCGGCCCCAAGGGCCGCAACGTCGTGCTCGACAAGTCGTTCGGCGC
>NZ_DASYMN010000218.1:0-2704 GCF_036009065.1 Bradyrhizobium sp.
ATCTGCCGCTGCGCAGCCTACCCCAACATCGTTGCAGCTATCAAACAAGTCGCGGGGACGCCGACATGAAGGCTTTCATCTATCAACGCGCCGACTCCACCACGCAGGCCGCCGCCGCTGCCATCCAACCCGGCGCCAAAATCATTGCCGGCGGAACCAATTTGCTTGACCTGATGAAATTACAGGTCGAGACGCCATCCCAGCTAATCGACATCAACCGGCTGCCGCTCGACAAGATCGAAGAAACACCCGACGGGGGCTTGCGCATCGGCGCGCTGGTTCGGAACAGCGATCTCGCCGCCGACACCCGCGTGCGGCAGCGCTACGGCGTCCTCAGTCGCGCATTGCTGGCGGGAGCTAGCGCGCAGTTGCGCAACAAGGCCACCACCGGCGGCAATCTGCTGCAGCGAACGCGCTGCTACTATTTTTATGACATCACGAAACCCTGCAACAAGCGCAGTCCCGGCTCCGGCTGCGCGGCGCTGGCCGGCTTCAACCGCATCCACGCCATTCTGGGCACCAGCGATCACTGCATCGCAACGCATCCGTCAGATATGGCGGTGGCGATGCGGGCACTCGACGCCAATGTGGAGACAATCGATCGGCAGGGCGAAACCCGCGCCATTCCTATTGCCGAGTTTCACCGCCTTCCCGGCACAACGCCCGAGATCGAGACGTCGCTCAAGCCGGGCGAAATCATCACGGCCGTCACGCTGCCTCCGCCGCCCGCAGGTGTGCAGGTCTACCGTAAGGTCCGCGACCGCGCCTCCTACGCCTTTGCGCTGGTTTCCGTGGCCGCGATCATCGACAGCACGCGCGGCCGGATCCGCTCGGCCCGGTTGGCGTTCGGCGGGTTGGGGCCAAAACCATGGCGATCGCTGCAAGCGGAGCAGCGACTGGCCAACGCGCTCGCGAACACTGCCACCTTCAATAGTGCAGCAGATGCCGTGCTGGAAGGCGCGCGCGGCTTCGGCGGCAACGACTTCAAGATACCGCTGACGCGGCGCACGCTGCACAGCGTGCTGGCAGAGGCGACCCTGACTTGAGGAAACGAAGTTATGGAAATGAACTCACCTATCGGTGCTAATGCCCTCGATACACCGGGCGTTGTCGGCAAACCTATTGATCGCGTGGACGGGCGATTGAAGGTCACCGGCGGCGCGCGCTATGCCTATGAGACGCAGCAGGACAACGTGTTGTATGGCTTTCTGGTCGAGGCCTCGATCGGAAAAGGAACGATCAGATCGATTGACACGCGTGCAGCGGAAAGGGCGCCCGGCGTCGCGCTGGTTCTCACCCATCGCAACGCGCCCTCGCAGGGTACAGGCAACCACCGCGAGGCGCACCCGGTGCTCACCGGCCCGCAAGTGACGGGTTACGGCCAGCCGGTCGCCTTCGTGGTCGCCGAAAGTTTTGAACAAGCCAGGGCGGCGGCCTACCTGGTCGACGTGAAATATGATCGGTCGAGCGGAAAATACGCGCTGCGTACCAACCTTAATAACGCGCGCGTTCCAGAGCCAAGCGATGCTCCAGCAGCCGACAACGCGGTAGGCGATTTTGCTAGCGCGTTCGCCGACGCCCCGGTGCAACTCGACGCGACCTATACCACGCCGTTGCAAAGTCACGCGATGATGGAGCCCCATGCCACGCTTGCGATGTGGGACGGAGACAAGTTGATCCTGCACACCGCGAACCAGATGCTCAACCAAGGTCAGCAGGCTATCGCGACAACCCTGAATATTCCCGTTGAAAACGTGCGCCTGATAAGTCCTTTCATCGGCGGCGGCTTCGGCGGCAAGCTCTGGGTCAATGCCGATGCCATCCTGGCGGCGATCGCCTCGCGGCAGCTCAAACGGCCGGTGAAGGTCGCGCTGACGCGGCAGCAGATTTTCCACGTCACGACGCACCGCTCCGATACGATCCAGCACGTCCGTTTGGGCACCGATCGCGACGGTCGCATCCTCGCGATCGGCCACGACGTATTCTCCGGCAATTTACCAAGCGAACAGACTTACGAGGGCGCCGCCCTGCAAACCCGCACCCTTTATGCCGGAGCCAATCGGCTGACGCGGCATCGTCTGGCGCCGCTGGATATCCCCGTGGCGTCGTCGATGCGCGCACCAGGAGAATCTGTGGGGCTGATGGCACTTGAATGCGCGATGGACGAACTTGCCGAAAAACTCAATCTCGACCCGATCGAATTGCGCCTACGCAACGAGCCGAGCGAGGACCCGGAAAAGCATATTCCCTATTCCAGCCGTCACCTGGTCGCCTGTATGCAGGAAGGCGCGCGGCGGTTCGGATGGGACAAGCGCAATCCGAAGCCCGGACAGCTCCGTGACGGACACTGGCTGATAGGAATGGGCATGGCCGCGGCGACGCGCGGCAATCCACTTCTACTCTCGAAGGCCAATGTCCGACTGGGCCCTGATGGTAGCGCAACCGTGCGAATGGCGATGACCGACATCGGCACCGGAACTTATACCGTCCTGGCGCAGATCGCCGCGGAGATGCTTGGGTTACCGATGGAACGAGTGCGAATTGAACTTGGCGATACCAACTTTCCGCGGGCAGCCGGTTCGGGTGGATCGTGGGGCGCGGGCAGCTCGGGCTCCGCCCTATTCGAGGCCTGCAATGCGCTCCGCGAAAAGCTGGCGCGGACCGCCGGCATGGATCCGGCAATCGCACACTTTGCCGACGGCAG
>NZ_DASYMN010000219.1:0-6970 GCF_036009065.1 Bradyrhizobium sp.
AGGGCACCAACGGGCACCCCTTGAGGCGGGATTAACGTACCCACCTCGCGCGGCAAGGCACCGCGCGCGCCCAAGGCTAGGCGCAGCGCCTCCCGGCGCTCCACCAACCAGGCCATCGACCGTTCCGGGGCGCCCCGGTCCAGCCAGCTCTCGCTCTATCCAACTTCGGGTCGCTTCTAGAAAACGCCCCTCATCGGACAGGACATGGAATATATACAGCAACGTAGGAATGCCATCAATAGGAATTTTTGGGTTCCGCAAAATATTTTCGTCGCCCGGCGAATGCCCTGAAGGCATGCACCCCGGGTCCGCGGTTGCACGGCCCGAGTAAAGGCTCCGCTCTTGCGGAGCGGTGCGCTGCAGAGCCATAAGCGCGTTACGCGCGTCTTCGACGCGCTATGGCCCCGGTTACTTACTTCTGGAAAAACCGGGGTCCCGGTTCTGCGAAGCAGCGCTGCGCGAAGAGCTAGGCGCTGCATCGCGTTCGGGACACGAGGACCGCCGAAGGGGCTTGGCCCCGCAGGCGGGTCAAGCACGCGCATGGCGAAGCAATGCCTGCTTCCATCAATAGCCGTAGGAGCAACCACACTCCGGCCGGAGATAGACGGTGCTGCTCGTCACGTAATGCCGGGCTGGCAGATACTGCGTCACCCGGTGATGGACCGGGTGCACCACGCCCACGAGTTTGGTGTGGACGCGCTTCACATTGTGAACGTGGACGATCGGCTGGATCCGGGTCACGTGCACGATAGGCTTGATGCGCTTGAAATATTTGGTGCGCCACACGTCGTGATGACGCGTGACGTGCTTGTGCACGTGCTTGGTCTTGTAGGTGTAGGAGGGCGGCAGGGGCCCACAGCACCCTTGGCGATGGTGGCGGGCGCTGGCGGTGGTCGCAGAACCGACCAGAGCCCACCCTATGATCAGCGCAGCAGACAGCGCCGTAACAAGCTTCAACATGTTACCCCCTCACTCAAAAACGCCGCAACTTATGCTAGTAGATTGTTGCGCAGGCAGGCAACCTCCTTGTTGAAATCAGGGTGGCTAAGTCGGAATATGGTTGATTGTGATATTTTTGCATCAGAAAGCGGAGGCATCGCTGCCTCCGCTTTGCGGTTTTTCCGGAAAGTCGCCCGCTCGGTCTATCCGAGCCGCCCCGCCGCGTGGGCGAGCAGGGTGTAGACCAATCCGGTTTCCGAGATGAGATGGCCGCGCAATGCCGCGGGCCCGCGTTCGTCGCGCGCGACTTCATCGAGCAACCGCTCGAACTCCTGGATGTAGCGATCGACCGTCTGCTTGAAATTGCGGTCGGACCGATACTTGCGGCTGACTTCATCGAAGGCCTTCTGGCCGGCCGGGGTGTAAAGCCGCTTGCTGAACGCCTTGCTCTCGCCGCGCTGATAGCGATCCCACATCTCGGCGGCGAGATTGCGATCCATCAACCGGGCGATGTCGAGCGACAGCGAGTCCAGTGGATTTCCGCCGCCCGCCTGCGGCGCGCGTCCGCGCGGGACGTCGCGGTCGTTGCCGCCGGTGTCGGCGCGGCTCAGCAAATCGGAAAGCCATCCGTCACGCCCCTGGTCGGCGCTTGCGGGGCTGACCGGAGGCGCTTCGGTACGGTGCGACGATGGCATGCCGAGGTCCGGCGGCGGCAGGTTCGAGGCGCTGCGCGGCGCCGACCGCGGCGGGGCCTCGCTGCGTCCGCCCGCGGTCGCCAGCATCGGCTCTTCCTCGCGCTGCGAGCCATTGCGGCCGCCGCCGACGACATCGAGGCCTCGGCCATGACGCGCGACGATCCGGTTCAGTTCGGCCAGCGCTTCGATCTGGTCGACAATGACCTTGCGCATCTGCGCGGTGCTCTCGGCCGCCTCCTGCGGCATCTCGAACACGCCGCGGCGAAGTTCGCCGCGCGTGGCCTCGAGTTCGTTGTGCATCTCGGAAGCCATCTGCTTCATGCTCTGCACCATCGCGGCAAACTTGTCCGCGGACTGCTTGAACATCGCCTCGGCTTCCTCGGTGCCCTGCTGGTAGATCTGGTTCATGGCTTCCGATGTCAGGCGGCGTTCCTCGTCGGCCGCGTCGCGAACCGCCTCGAACTGATGGCTGATCGCGGCCGAGCCGGCGCCAGCGGTTTCCGCCACCACCCTTGCGATGTCGCGGGCGCGCTCTTCGGCCGCCGCCAGCGATTCATCGAGCAAGCCGGTGAACCGGGTCAGCCGCTGATCGAGATCGGTGGTCCGCAGATCGATGGTCGTCACCAGGGATTCCAGCGCCACCTTGCGTTCGCCGACCGCCGCGGAGGTGCTGCGGTTGCTTTGCTCGACCATGGCCGCGGCATCGGCCAGCGCCTTGCCGTGGGTCTCGAATTGTCCGGACAGGGAGCCGAGATCCTCCAGCGCTTTTGCCGTCTTGGCGTTGAAGACCGACAACTGGTCGTCAAGCGTCTGGGTGGCGACGCCGTTGCGCGACGTGACGTCGTTCATGGCCGACACGAAGTCCGCCACGCGCGTGACCAGAGCCCGCTCCAGCGAGTTGAGATTGTCGTGCGCGCCGGTAAGCACCTCCTGCAGCAGGATGTTGCCTTCGCGCAGCCGTTCGAACAGGGCGACCGTATCGGTGCGCAGGATCTTGCTGGTCTCCTGCATCTCGGTCACGGCCGCGATCGAGACCTGACGGGACTGATCGATCGCCGAACGCGAGGCCTGCTCGAGATCCTTCAGCGACTTGCTGATCGCCCCGGTCGCCAGATCGCCGGCGCTGGTGATGGTTCGCGCGACATCGGTGCCGTTGGTGACCAGCGATTGCGAGAACGCCTGTCCACGGCTCTCGATCGATTTCAGCGCGTCGGCCGTGACGCGGTCGATGTCGACGGTGATCTGGTTGGTCCTGGCGCCGAGGGCCTCGACCAGCGATCCGCGCTTGCTGTCGATGATCTGTGACAGCCGATCGGTCTGCTGCTGCACGTAGGTGACGATGTCCTCGGTCTTGCCGGTCATGGTCGAGCCGAAGCTGGCGGTGGCGGAAAAAACCGAGCGCTCGACGTCGGACGCCGTCGTCTTGATCTTGGCGCTGACTTCGTTCGAGGCGGCGACAAGCGAGGTCTGCGCGCTGAGCGCGCTGGACTGGATACTGTCGGTCGTATTCGCGGTCACCGCGCCGAGCGACCGCTCGATGTCCGCGGAGATCGACTTGATCTGGGCCGCGGCCTCGGCGGAGGTCGCCGTGAACGAGTCATGCGCCTCGCGCGCGCTGTTCACGATGGACGCGGCGGTCTCCGCGCCGACCGCGGTCAGCGTGCGCTCGACGTCGCCGGCCAGCGATTTGACGTGGTCGGCCGTATTGGTCGACGCTGCAACCAGCGTGGCCTGGGTCTCCCGGGCGCTGTTCAGGATCGACGCGGCGGTGTCTGCGCCGGCCGTACTCAAGGTGCGCTCGACGTCGCCAGCCAGCGATTTGACGTGGTTGGCGGCGTCGGTCGACGCCGCAACCAGCGTGGCTTGGGCTTCGCGGGCGCTGCTCAGGATGGATGCGGCAGTATCTGCGCCGACCGTGCTCAAAGTGCGCTCGACGTCGCCAGCCAGCGATCTGGCGTGGTTGGCGGCATCTGTCGACGCCGTAACCAGCGTGGCCTGGGCTTCGCGGGCGCTGTTCAGGATGGATGCGGCAGTGTCTGCGCCGACCGTGCTCAATGTGCGCTCGACATCGCCAGTCAGCGATTTGACGCGGTCGGCGGCATCGGTAGACGCTGCAACCAGTCTGGCCTGAACGTCGCTGGCGCCTTCGCGGATCGAGGTTGCGGTCGCGGCTCCAGCCGCCAGCAGGGTCCGTTCAACGTCGGCGGACAGCGACTTGACGTGGCTGGCCGCTTCCGAAGACGCCGTTACCAGTGTATTTTGCGCTTCGCGCGCGCTGTTGAGGATGGATTCGGCCGTCGCGGAACCTGCAAGGGACAGACTTCGCTCGACGTCGCTCGCAAGCGCTCTGGCCTGGCTGGCCGCATCCGAAGACGCCGTCAACAACGTGCTTTGTGCCTCACGCGCGCTGGTGACGATGGATTCGGCCGTTGCAGAGCCTGCGAGGGACAGGCTGCGCTCGACGTCGTTCGCGAGCGATTTGACCTGGTTGGCCGCATCGGTCGAGGCGGTGACCAGCATGCTCTGCGCGGCGCGCGCGCTGGTAAGGACGGAATCCGCCGTAGCCGTACCGGCAGCCGACAGCGTGCGTTCGATCTCGGACGACAGCGACTGAATCTGGCCGACAACTTCCGTCGAGGTGGTCATCAGCGTGCTTTGCGCGGCGCGCGCGCCGCTAACGACCGAATCCGCCGTGGCGGCGCCGGCCGCGGTCAGCGTGCGTTCGATGTCGGAGGACAGCGACTGAATCTGGTCCGCAACTTCCGTTGAGGTGGCCACCAGCGTGCTTTGCGCCGCACGCGCGCCGGTAAGGACCTGGTCTGCCGTGGCGGCGCCGGCCTCGGTCAGCGTTCGTTCGATGTCGGAGGACAGCGACTGAATCTGGTTTGCGACTTCGGTCGACGTTGCCACCAGCGTGCTCTGGGCCTCGCGGGCGCCGCTGAGCAGCGAAGTCGCGGTAGCCGAACCCGCCGCGGACAAGGTGCGTTCGACATCGGCGGACAGCGACTTGATCTGGTTCGACGCATCGGCGGATGCGGTGATCAGCGTGGTGTGCGCCTCGCGGGCGCTGTTCAGCACCGGGGCGGCTGCGTTGGTGCCGACCGCGGTCAATGCGCTCTCGACGTCCGCCGAGGCGAGCTTCAGTTGAGCGCTGACGTCGGTGGAAACCGACAGCATCGATTGCTGCGCGGCGCGGGCGCCGGTCTGAATGGTTTCACTGGTGTTGACCGCAAGGCTGGTCAGCGAGCGTTCGGCGTCCTCGACGTGGGACTTGATGCCGAGCGTCAATTCCTCGGCACGCGCCACCAGGCCTTCGCTCGCCTGGCGTCCGCTGCTCTCGATGCGGCCCGCCACGGCTTCGACGCGGGAGCCGAGGAGGTCTTCGAATTGCGCGATGCGCATATCGATGCTGCTGGCCACCGCACCGGCATGGCTTTCGATGCTGCTCGCCACTGCGCCGGCCTGGCTCTCGATGCCCTGGTGAATTTCCTGGAACCGTGCCGTGACCGTGTCCGCCAGATGCACGCTGCGGCCGTCGATGGTTTCGGTCACATTGGTGATGCGGCGGTCGAGCGCTTCGATCGCCTGCGCAGTGCCGTCCGTCAGCGACGAGGTGAGGTGGGAGAGGCGGGAATCGATCGAGTGGATCGCCTGCACCGCGCCATCGGTCAGCGCCGTGGTGAGGTGCGTGAAGCGGGAGTCGATCGACTCGACGGCCTGCGTGGCGCCGGTGGTAAGCGACGATGCCAGCGTATTGAGCCTGGTATCGATGGTTTCGGTGAGCGACCTAGTCCGGGCATCGAAGGTGGTGTCGAGCGTTTTGAGGCGGCCATCGACCGTCTCGTCGAACGATTTGATCCTTGTGTCGAGCGAGGCATCGAGATTGGCCACGCGGGATCCGAGCGTCGTCTCGAACTGCACCAGACGCTGGTCCAGCGCAGCGGTGATCTGGCCGCCATTGGCGTTAAAGCGGGTGTCGAACGTATCGACGTAGGTCTTCAGGCTTTCCGAGATATCCTGGGTGCGCTGGCCCATGCGGTCGACGATTTCGCCGCCGAAGGTCTTCACGGTGCGGTCGAATTCCGAGATATGGCGGGTGATCAGCGCACCGAGCGTGCCGCTGTCGCGCGCGAATTTTTCCGCGAGTTCCGCGCCCTGATCCTTCACCAGTTCGTCGAAGGCGCTCATCTGCAGGCTGAGCGAATCGTGGGCGTTTTCGGTCTGGCTGACGACCTTGGCGACCAGCGAATTCACCGTCACATCGAGCGCGTCGCTGGCCTTGTCGCCGCTGGTCATGATGCGTGTGGCGAGGCGATTGCCGGCCTCGTCGATCCTGTTCACCCGATCGCCGCTGCGCAGTTCAAGTTCCAGCAGCAGGGAGTCGCTGGAGTTCTTCAGCGAGTCATGAACCTGCTCGGTGCGGTCGGAAATCCCGTCGATGATGGTGGACGAGCGCTGCTCGAATTCGCTGGTAATGCGGTCGATCCGCTCGTTCAGCATCTCATGGACGCGGTCGGCGAGATCGACGAACTCGTCGTGAACGTGGCCGGTCTTGAAATTGAGGCTGGTGGTGAGACGCTCGCTGGCGTCGAGTACGGCGCGCGTGGTCTCGGCGCTGGCTTCTTCCAGACGGTCGAGCAGGTCGCCGCCGCGCTCGCCGAGCGCGAGGATCATGTTGTCGCCGGCGTTGCTGAGCGCGCTGGTGATATGCGCGCCACGCTCTTCCAGGGCGCCGGTGATGCTTTTTGCGACTTCATCGACCCGCGAGGCGATCGCGTCCGATATCAGCGCGATGTCATGGCGCAGATCGATCTGCACGCCGGAAATGGCGCTGCGAACCTGCTCGGCCTGGCCGACCAGATTGTCGCGCTGATGCGCGATGTCCTGCAACAGGGCGCGGATCCGCACTTCGTTGTCGGAATAGGCGCGCTCGAGCGCCGAGACTTCGTTGGCGACCAGGGTTTCGAGTTCGCCGGCGCGGGCGATCGCGCGTTCGACGCCGTCGCCCATGGCGGCGACTTCACGGCGGATCGCCTGTCCGACGGTGACCATCGAGTCGCTCGCGGCGCCCTCGGGCTCGGAGAAGCGGATCGCGACCTCTGCCATCGATTGCGCGATCATTCGCAGCTCCTGGCCGCGCCAGGAAAGGCTCGCCAGGAAATAGAACAGCAAGACGGGTGCAAAGAACAAGGCCGCGAGGCCGGCCAGCACCAGGGTGCCGCCGCTGCCCTGACCGATCGCAGCCTGCAGCGAGGGGAGAAAACTGACGGTCAAAGGGGCGGCGCCGAGAATCCAGACTCCGGCAAAAAGCGTGGCGAGCGTATAGACGTTGCGGG
>NZ_DASYMN010000220.1:0-10088 GCF_036009065.1 Bradyrhizobium sp.
CATTGCGCAAAACTCGTCAAATGTTATGCCCGCAAACGCTTCGCGGGCTCCGGCTCACGTGACGTCCTGGTGATGCCGGGCTCAAGTGTTGACCTCAAAGAGCAGATGAGGGTCCCCTCGATGCGGTCGTCGAAGCGGAAATCCGCAACAGCTCACGCCCCGGCAGCCAGACGCCACACGCGCCGCCAGCGTTAACCTTCGGACTTCCTGGTAAACAAAGGGTAAAATAGGCGCGCACAGGGCGCGATTTGATGCGGGGTGTGAAGGGTTTGCGCTATTTCCGTCATGGCCGGGCCTCATCCCGGCCATCCGCACCTCCGTCATGGCCGGGCTTCGTCCCGGCCATCCAATTCTTTCTTGCTTAAGCGCCGCTAAGACGTGGATGCCCGGCACAAGGCCGGGCATGACGAACTCGGGCAGCGAAGCTCCTGCTCCGTCATGGCCGGGCGTCGTCCCGGCCATCCACGTCTTCCTTGCTTGAGCACCGCCAAGACGTGGATGCCCGGCACAAGGCCGGGCATGACGAACTTGGGCGGTGTTGAGTTGAGCTTTGAGGGTGTCACAACTCCGTCATGGCCGGGCTTGTCCCGGCCATCCACGTCTTGCAGAATTCCCGCATGGCAGGTGGCTGGATTTACATTCTGACCAACCGTCCGAACGGCATTCTGTATGTCGGCGTGACAAGCGATCTCGTCCGTCGCATTTATGAGCATCGCGCGGGATTCGTCGCAGGTTTCACCAAGCGATATGGGTTGAAATGGCTGGTCTACTTCGAGCGGTTGGACGATATCCGAAACGCGATCCAACGCGTGCACAACATCAAACATTGGCCGCACGCGTGGAACCTCCGGAAAATTCTCGCTGTCAACTCTGACTGGGATGACCTTTACGAAACGATCGCGAGGTAAAGACGTGGATGGCCGGGACGGGCCCGGCCGTGACGCGTTTGTTTTTACTTCCACCCCGGCTTCTCCGCCAGCGCGATCTGGTCGTTCAGGAAATCGGCGAACTCGATGCCCTGCGCTTTGAGCGCCTTGGGATAGAGCGAGGCCGCTGTCAGGCCCGGCAGGGTATTGGTTTCGAGAAAGATCGGCCCCTTTTCCGAAATGATGAAGTCAGAACGGGAATAGCCGCTGCATGACATCGCGCGGTGCGCCTTGAGCGCCTGATCCATGATCTCGGCGCTGAGCTCAGGCCCAAAACGACCCGGGCAGATTTCCTGGGTCGATTTGGCAAGATATTTGGCGCGATAGTCGAAGCCGAACCCGCCCTCCGCCGGGATGATCTCCACGGTCGGCAGCGCGATCAGCGAGCCGTCCAATAGCTCCAGCACGCCGCAGGTCGCTTCGGCGCCGGAGACGAACGGTTCAAGCAGGTATTCTTCGACTAGTGCCGCGCGGCGCACGGCGACGATGTCCTGGGTCGAGTTGACGAAGATCAGGCCGTAGCTCGATCCGTCGCGCGCCGGCTTTGCGATCAGCCTGCCGTGCTCGGCCAGCGCCCGCTCGGCATCTTCCAGCGCCACGCCGGCCGGCGCCTTCACCCCCGCGATGGCCGCAAAACGCTTGGCGGCCACCTTGTCGAAGGCAAGATGCGAGGAGGCGGAGCCGGAACCGGTGAACGGAACCCCGCGCATCTCGCACATCGCCTGAAGCTCGCCATTCTCCGCGACGCCGCCGTGCAGGCCGAGCACCAGCAGGCGGTCTTCCGCGCTTGCCTGGTCGAGCGCGGCTTCGATCCGGCCGAGGCCGGGATTTTTCGGCTCGAACGGTTCTTCGAACGGACGGGAATGACCGAGCAGCGCCGGGGGCTCGACCTCGTGCACCGTGTCGCCGACATTCCAGAACCACAGGTCGGCTTCGGGCAGCGCCGAATGCAGCGCCTGGGCGCTGGCCACCGACACCAGGCGCTCCTTGCTCAAGCCGCCAAAGAGAATGGTAATCCGCATTGCTGATTCCAATCGGTTCGTCATGGCCGGGCTCATTCCGGCCATCCACGTCTTGCTTCCGTTCGCCGAGAAAGACGTGGATGCCCGGGACAAGCCTGGGCATGACGGCTTGCTAAACTGCGATCCCGATTCGCTTGATTTCCCACTGTAACTCGATTCCGGAGTTTTCTTTCACCCGTGCGCGCACGGTCTCGCCCAGCGTCTCGATATCGTGCCCGGTGGCATCGCCGGTGTTGATCAGGAAATTGCAGTGCATTTCCGACACCTGCGCGCCGCCGACGCGCAGGCCGCGGCAGCCGGCGGCGTCGATCAGCTTCCAGGCGCTGTGGCCGGGCGGATTCTTGAAGGTCGAGCCACCGGTCTTTTCGCGGATCGGCTGCGCGGTCTCTCGATGGTTTTGCACCTCGTCCATGCGCGCGCGGATCGCCTCGGGCGGGGCGATGCGTCCACGAAAGCGCGCCGAGGTGAAAATGATCGATGGGTCGACGCCGCTGTTGCGATAGACGAATTTCATTCCGGCATTGTCGAAACTGTGCTTGCTGCCGTCTCGGCCGATGCCGGTCGCTTCGATCAACACATCCTTGGTCTCGCCGCCATTGGCGCCGGCGTTCATGCGCAACGCGCCGCCGATGGTGCCGGGAATGCCGAAATAAAATTCCAGCCCGCCGATGTTGGCGGCGGCGGCAGTCTCGGCAACGCGCTTGTCGAGCGCCGCGGTGCCCGCGCGAACGATGTCGCCCTCGGCGCTGGTCTCGCCAAACCCGCGCGGGCTTAGCCTGATCACGACGCCGGGCATGCCGCCATCGCGCACGATCAGGTTGGAGCCGACGCCGACGACGGTGACCGGAATTTCGCCAGGCAGGTTTGCGAGGAAATATGCGAGGTCGTCTTCGTCCGCGGGCGTGAACAGAATTTGGGCTCGCCCGCCGACGCGAAACCATGTCAGCGGCGCCAGCGATTCGTTGGCGAGCAACCGCCCGCGCAACTCCGGCATCGTGGCTCTGAGATCGGGCGTGAGGTCGGGGAAGGTCATGATTTTTCGTCATGGCCGGGCTTGTCCCGGCCATCCACGTCTTGCAGAATTCCCGCTTGGCAGGTGGATGGGTTTACATTCTGACCAATCGCCTGAACGGCATTCTGTATGTCGGCGTCACAAGCGATCTCGTCCGTCGTATCTACGAGCACCGCTCGGGATTCGTCGAAGGTTTCACCAAACGATATGGGTTGAAGCGATTGGTCTATTTCGAGAAATTTGACGACATCCGAGACGCCATTCAGCGCGAGCACAACATCAAACATTGGCCCCGCGCATGGAAAGTCCGGAAAACCCTCGCCGGCAATCCCGATTGGGACGACCTTTTCGAAACAATCACCAAGTAAAGACGTGGATGGCCGGGACGAGCCCGGCCATGACGAACTTGAATGCGGAGCAGATTGCATCGAACCGCTCACCCCAGCGCCTTCAATTCGGCCGGCAGCGCGTAGGCCCATTGCGTGATGTTGCCGGCGCCGAGGCAAACCACGTAGTCGCCGCGGCCGGCGACGCCGCGCACCACGCCTGCCAGATCGGCGGAATTCTGCAGCGGGATCACCTCGCGGTGGCCGTGCGCGCGCAGGCCGAGCACGAAGTGATCGCGGTCGATGCCGGGGATCGGCGCCTCGCCGGCCGGATAGACCTCGGCGACGACGACCGTATCGGCGTCGTTGAAGCAGGTACAGAATTCCTCGAACAGCGATTGCAGCCGCGTAAAGCGATGCGGCTGCACCACGGCGATCACCTTGCCGTTGATGGATTCCCGCGCCGCACGCAGCACTGCCGCGATCTCGACCGGGTGATGGCCGTAATCGTCGATGATGGTGACGCCGTTATATTCGCCGGTCCTGGTGAAGCGGCGGCGCACGCCGCCGAAACCGGCGAGCGCCTTTCGGATCATGTCGTCGGAAAGGCCGAGTTCATGCGCCACCGCGATCGCCGCGGTGGCGTTGAGGGCGTTGTGCCGTCCCGGCATCGGCAGCACGAGGTCGGCGATCTCGTGCCTGGTGCCGGCCTTGCGGTTGCGGAACGCCACCTTGAAGGTGGAGCCGGCGTTGACGGCCGCAAGATCGAGCAGCCTTGCATCGGCCTGCGGATTTTCGCCGTAGGTGATGATGCGGCGATCCTCGATCTTGCCGACGATTGTCTGTACGACGGGATGATCGATGCACATCACCGCAAAACCGTAGAACGGCACGTTCTCGACAAAACTGCGGAACGCATCCTGCACCGCCTCGAACGTCTTGAAGTGATCGAGATGCTCGGGGTCGACATTGGTGACGATGGCGACGTCGGCCGGCAGTTTCAGGAACGTGCCGTCGCTCTCGTCGGCTTCCACCACCATCCACTCGCCGGCCCCGAGCCGCGCGTTGGTGCCGTAGGCATTGATGATGCCGCCATTGATCACCGTGGGGTCGAGGTCGCCGGCATCGAGCAATGCAGCCACCATCGAGGTGGTGGTGGTCTTGCCGTGGGTGCCGGCAATCGCGACGCAGCTTTTCAGCCGCATCAGTTCGGCCAGCATTTCGGCACGGCGCACCACGGGGATGCGTTGCGCGCGCGCGGCCATCAGTTCGGGATTGTCGCGCCTGATCGCGGTCGACACCACCAGTACGTCGGCGCCGGCGACGTTCTCGGCCTTGTGGCCGACGCTGATGGCGATGCCCTTGTCGCGCAGGCGGTTGACGTTGGCGCTCTCGGACGCGTCCGAGCCCTGCACCGTATAGCCGAGATTGCTTAAGACCTCGGCGATGCCGCTCATGCCGATGCCGCCGATCCCGACGAAGTGAATGGGTCCGATCTCGCGCGGCAGTCTCATGAAGTTCGTCTCATATGTTCCGCCATGCCCGGGCTTGTCCCGGGCATCCACGTCTTTCTTACTTGCGTCATGCCCGGGCCTGGCCCGGGCATCCACGCCTTTCTTACTTGCGTCATGCCCGGGGCCTGGCCTGGGCATCCACGCCTTTCTTCGCTGCAGGTTATGAAAGACGTGGATGGCCGGGACAAGCCCGGCCATGACGCCAAAATGATGAAATCCGCCCTTGTTTCGGCTAAATTCCCGCGACTTTCGCCACCAGATCGGCCAGCCGCTCGGCGGCATCCAGTTTGCCGACGGTGCCCGCGCCCGCGGCCATCGCGGTCAACCGCGCAGGCTCCGCCGCAAGGCCGGAGATTTCCGCGGCCAGCCGGTCGGGCGTGAAATCCGCTTGTGCGATGCGGATTGCCCCGCCGGCCTGCACCAGCACGCCGGCATTGGCGAACTGGTCCTGATCGATCGAGCCCGGCAGCGGCACCAGGATCGAGGGACGGCCGACGGCGCCGAGTTCTGCCACCGTGCCGGCGCCGGAGCGCGAGATGATGAGATGGCTGGAGGCCAGCCGCGCCGGCAGGTCGGCAAAGAACGGCGCCAGTTCGGCGTTGATGGTGAGCCGGTCATAGACCGCGCGCACCCGCGCCATGTCTTCCTCGCGCACCTGCTGCACCAGCAGCAACCTGCTCCACAGCGCCGGCTCCAGCCGTTCGATCGCGCCGGGCACGATGTCGGACATCACGCGCGCGCCCTGACTGCCGCCGACCACCAGCAGGCGCAAAGGACCTTTCGGTTCAGGCATTTCGAATTTCACCCCGGCCGCGGCGAGGATCGCAGGACGCATTGGCGTGCCCGTCGTTGTGGTTTTCGCCGCCAGATCGGGATCCTGATCGAGCACGCCCGGCAATGAGGTCGCAATCGCGCTGACGCGGCTTGAGAGAAACCGGTTGGCGCGGCCCAGCACCGCGTTGGAATCATGGATGATGCCGGGAATGCCGAACAGCCGCGCGGCGAGCAGCGGCGGCAACGTCGGATAACCGCCAAAACCGACCACAACGGCCGGCTTCAATTTGCGCATCAGATTGAGCGCGACCGCGGTGCCGGCGGCGAGCATCGCACCGGTGCGCGCCAGCGACCATGGATCGCGGCCGCGCAGGGTTTCGCTCGGCACCACGTCGATCAGGTCCTTGGTGAACAAGCCGCTGTAGCGCAGCGCGCGGGAATCCGTGACCAGCCGCACCCGCATGCCGCGTTTCATCAACTCGACGGCAAGCGCCTCGGCGGGAAACAGATGGCCCCCGGTGCCGCCGGCAGCGAGCAGAATCAGCGGGGAGGTGGTCATGAGCCGTCTTTAAACGAAAGTCCTCATCCTGAGGAGCGGCCGTTTGGCCGCGTCTCGAAGGATGGCCGCATACTCCAAGGTTCGAGACGCGCGCCAAGCGGCGCGCTCCTCACCATGAGGGTTGTACTGAATAGCGATGCAATCATCCATCGGTTGACCCCAAATCAATCGCCTCATGCTCCAACGCGTTTGGATCGACGAGCAGTTCTGAAATGAACGTAGGCGCATATCTTTATATCGTTCGCTGTGCTGACGGTAGTCTGTACATTGGTACGACCCGGACAGCGCTTGAAATACGAATTGCGCAACATAACGATGGAACTTTCAAAGGATAACCGAGGCTAGGCGACCAGTGGTGCTAGTCTATGCCGAATGGTTTGACCGGATCACCGACGCCATCGAAAACGAACGTAAGATAAAGAAATGGACGCGTGCCAAGAAAGAGGCATTCATCCGCGGTGATTTTGCGTCACTGCGGGTTCTGGCAAAGCGAAAGACGCCTTTTTTTTCGAAACGCCCACCACCCTCATCCTGAGGAGCGGCCGTTTGGCCGCGTCTCGAAGGATGGCCGCGCGGCCATGGTTCGAGACGGCGCAAGCGCGCCTCCTCACCATGAGGTCAGGCGTAGCCGCGCGCCGTATGGGCGTCGTTGGCGTCGCCGATCGATTCCATTTCGGTGCGGGGCCGCAGCCGCGTCAAGGCCAGCATCATGCCGACGCCGTAAGCCAGCGAGATCATCGACGAGCCGCCGTAGGAGATGAACGGCAGCGTCATGCCCTTCGCCGGAATGAGATGCAGGTTGACGGACATGTTGATGGCGGCCTGTACGCCGAACAGGATGGCGAGGCCGGAGGCTGCAAAGCGCGCGAACAGGTCCTCGGTGGCATAGGCGCGCGACAGCGTGCGGATTACGATGAAGGCGAACAGCGCCAGCAGTGCCAGGCAGAGGATGATTCCGAATTCCTCGGCCCCTACGGCGAACACGAAATCGGTGTGACTGTCGGGAAGGCTGCGCTTGGCGATACCCTCGCCCGGTCCGAGCCCGAACCAGCCGCCATTGTAAAAGGCTTCCATCGCGGTATCGACCTGAAAGGTGTCCCCCGATGCGGGGTCCATGAAGCGCTTGATGCGGCGGGCGACGTGCGGCACCAGCAGATAGGCGCCGAACAGGCCCGCTGCGGCTGTGCCCGCGAGCCCCAACACCCAGACGATCCGCATCCCGGCGATGAAGAACAGCGCGCCCCACACCATCAGGATCAGCATGGTCTGGCCGAAATCCGGCTCCATCACCAAGAGCGACACCAGCGTCATCAGCAGCGTCAGCGCCATCGAGGTCGCCGGCATTTCCGGCCGACGCGCCGATTCGGCGAACAGCCACGCCGCCAGCACCACGAACGCCGGTTTTGCGGATTCCGAGGCCTGGATGTTGAGACCGAGCAGCGTGATCCAGCGCCGCGAGCCTTTTACCTCCGGCCCGAACAGCAAGGTCGCAACGATCAGGATGATGCTGATCGCGAACACGATCAGCGCGGCGCGGCGGATCTGCCGCGGCGACAGGAACGACACGCCGATCAGCACGATGAAGGACGGCAGCAGGAACAGCACATGCCGGTTGAAGAAATGAAACGGATCGAGCCCGATCCGCGTCGCCACCGGCGGGCTCGCCGCCAGCGACAGGATGACGCCGCCCAGGATCAGCGCCGTGATCGCCGCCAGCAGCGGCCGATCGACGGTCCACCACCATTCGCTGAACGGCGTGCGTTGTTCACGGGAGATCATGGGCGCATTTCCGAAAGGCAGAGGTTTGCCCATTGGTGCGCCGTCACGGTTTATGGAGGGTTAACGGGGCGGCTTCTTTCTTACCCTCCCCTGGAGGGAGAGGGTCGGCGCGCATCGCGCGAAGCGTGATGCGTGACGGGGTGGGGTGAAGCCGCGAATGAACACGTCACCCCACCCCGACGCGCGTTTCACGCGCGTCGACCCTCCCCCTCCAGGGGAGGGCAAGAGTCACACCACCTTTTTCACCCCCGGCAGCGCCAGCACCAGATCGCGGAAACGGTTGCCGCGGAGTTCGAAATTGCGGTACTGGTCGAACGACGCGCAGGCCGGCGACAGCAGCACTACCGGCTCCGGCACACCGGAGGTTTCGGCGTCGCGCGCGGCGTTCGGAATCGCAAATTCAAGCGTATCGCTGAGCTCATAGGGCACCCTGCCCTCGAGCGTCGCGGCAAACTCCTGCGCCGCCTCGCCGATCAGATAGGCCTTGCGGATACGTGAAAAGTATTCGGCGAGACCGGTGATGCCGCCGGTTTTCGGTTTTCCCCCGGCGATCCAGAAAATATCGGCGAAGGACGACAACGCATGCGCTGCCGCATCGGCGTTGGTGCCCTTGGAGTCGTTGACAAAAAGCACCGCGCCGCGCCGGCCGACCTGCTCCATGCGATGCGCGAGGCCGGGAAAACTGCGCAGGCCTTTCTGCAGGTTATCCTTGCTGACGCCAAACGCCAGCGCGCAGGCGGACGCACAGGCGGCGTTCTGCGCGTTGTGCAACCCGCGCAGCGAACCGATGCCGCCGATATCAGCGATCTCTTCGCGGGCGCCGCCGGCCGCGCGCACAATCATCCCGCGTTCCACGGTAACGCCATCCGCCAGCGGGCGTTTCACCGAAACCCGAATGACGCGCTTGCCGGACTGCTCGATGCGATCGGCGATGGCCCGGCACCAGCCGTCGTCGACGCCGACGATCGCGGCGCCCTGCGGCTGCACGCCGGTGATCAGCCGCTGCTTGACGGAAGCATAATGTTCGATGCTGCCGTGGCGGTCGATATGGTCCTCGCTGATATTGAGCAGGATGCCGACGCTGGGGTCGAGCGATGGCGCAAGATCGATCTGGTATGACGACATCTCGATGACATGGACGCGGCCGGCGCGCGGCCGCTCGAGCTGCAGGATCGCGGTGCCGATATTGCCGCCCATCTGCGTGTCGTAACCCGCAACCTGCATCAGATGCGCTGTCAGCGCCGTGGTGGTCGACTTGCCGTTGGTGCCGGTGATGGCAACGAATGGCGCATCCGGCGCGTGGCGGCGGCGCTCGCGGCAGAACAGTTCGATGTCGCCGATCACCTCGACGCCGGCCTCGCGCGCCGCCAATACCGACCAGTGCGGCACCGGATGGGTCAGCGGCGCGCCCGGCGTCAGCACCAGGGCTGCGAAATTCACCCACGAGACCTTGCGCAGATCGGCGGTGATGAAGCCGGCCTGCGCCGCCTTCGCCAGATTGTCCGCGCTGTCGTCGCCGGCAATAACCTCCGCGCCGCCGGCTTTCAGGGCATGACAGCTCGCAAGCCCCGAGCCGCCGAGCCCGAACACCGCAATGGTCTTGCCGGCAAAGCTGGTGACCGGAATCATTCTTCACCTCTCCCCGCAGGGGAGAGGTCGACGCGCATCGTCAGATGCGCGGCGGGTGAGGGGCCTATCCGGGAGTCCGGATGCGTGGAGAGACCCCTCACCCGAAGCCTGCGCTGCGCTCCGGCTTCGACCTCTCCCCTCCGGGGAGAGATACGGCACGTACGCCAGGGGTTATGGGTCCCCGCCTTCGCGGGGACGACCCGGGGTAAGGTCTCCGCCACCCTCATCACCGCAGCTTCAGCGTAGAGAGGCCGGCCAGCGCCAGCATCACCGAGATGATCCAGAACCGGATCACGATCTGCGGTTCGGTCCAGCCGAGCTGCTCGAAGTGATGGTGGATCGGCGCCATCTTGAAGATGCGTTTCCCGGTGAGCTTGAACGACGCCACCTGCACGATGACCGAAACCGCTTCGAGCACGAACAGCCCGCCGATCACGGCGAGCACGATCTCGTGCTTGGTCGCCACGGCGATCGAGCCCAGCATGCCGCCGAGCGCGAGCGAGCCGGTATCGCCCATGAAGATCGACGCCGGCGGCGCGTTGAACCA
>NZ_DASYMN010000221.1:0-8244 GCF_036009065.1 Bradyrhizobium sp.
GGGCCCCTCAAAGTCGCTTCGAGAGGACTTTGTGATGTCTCGTGTTCCTTCGTTATCCAGTCCGTTCCTGTTGGGATTCGACGAAATCGAGCGTGCGCTCGATCGCGTCGTCAAGGGTGCCGACGGCTACCCGCCCTACAACATCGAGCGCTGCGACCGTAACAACGGCCAGCCCGAACGGCTCCGGATCACGCTGGCGGTGGCGGGATTTACCCGCGACCAACTCGATGTAACCATTGAGGAAAACCAGCTCGTCATCCGCGGTCGCCAGCAGGACGACAAGGCCCGGCAATACATCCATCGCGGCATCGCCGCGCGCCACTTCCAGCGCACTTTTGTGCTGGCGGAGGGGATGCAGGTGCTGGGCGCGGACCTGAAGAACGGGCTGTTGTCGATCGACCTTGCCAGGCCGGAACCTGAAAAGGTCGTTAAGACAATCGCTATCAATGAGCACGAATAATGGAACGAGTAGCGGACTCGACCGCTTGGTCTACAAAAGGAGTCGAGACCATGGCTGAAGCTAATGTTGCGTATGAAGGAAATAGCGTCTCCCCGGAGGCGCTGGCGAGCCTGGGCGAAGGCCACATCGCCTATGTGAAACAGATCCGTTCCGAGGACGTGCCCGGGCTTTTTCCCCAGGCGCCGCATCTCGCGCCGGGCCTGAAACTGTTCGCGCTGCACACCGCGAGCGGGCAGCCCATGATGCTGACGGATTCGCGCGAAGCTGCGATCGCCAACGCATGGAGCAATGAGCTGCAGGCCGTCAGCGTTCACTGAGCGCGGGGGAAGCACAGGATTGAATTAGCGATAACGCGGGCGCGCGTCCTCGATTTTGTCGGGGACGCGGTCCGCATATTTTTTGGTCCAGATTAAAATCCTCCTCCTGGCGGTGAAGCGCAAACATTGCCGCATGCGGTGATTGGTAGTAATATCTACTACCAAAGCTACGAGGAATGCCGGATGTCCAATATCGAAAAAGTCAGCGTGGCGCTGACCGGAGAGCAAGTCTCGGCGCTCAAGGCTGCGGTCGAGGCCGGCGAATACGCCACCACCAGCGAGATCGTGCGCGAGGCGGTGCGCGACTGGCAGTTGAAGCGCGAACTGCGCCAGGAAGACATCAAGCGGCTGCGCCAGATGTGGGATGCCGGCATAGACAGCGGCTCTGCTGGCGAACTGGACATGGAGAAATTGCGCCGCGAAGCCCGTGCGAGGCTGAAAGGTGCCGCGAAAGCTGCCGGCAATGCCGACTGAGTTGGTCTGGTCGAACCAGGCCCGTGCCGACCTGTTGGAAATCTACGTGATGATCGGGCTTGAGCAGCCCGCCGCCGCCGAGCGCTATTTCGATCGCATCGAGGAAAAAGCCCGCTTGCTAAGATCCCAGCCGCGCATGGGCGCGCGCCGGTCCGATATTCGTCCATCGATGCGGATGCTGGTTGAGACGCCATATCTGATCTTGTACCGAACCGATCCGGATACGGAGGAAGGTTCTGTCCACGCGGTCGAAATTATCCGTGTCGTTGATGGGCGCCGCGATTTAACCGGAATATTCTAGGCGGCACGGCTAGACTAGCGCCAAAGCTAATGCGCGACGTCGTCGTTCCCGACGACGCTCGTACTCATTCCGCATCATCTAATGTCTTTTCGCAATATCTGCGATTGATGTTTACCTTCCTTACACACTTAAGTATAGAGCTATATGTCTATAGAAGGAAAATGCTTTTGCCCATCCGCCCTTATGAAAACAGACTGGCCGTCAACTTGATCACCAGTATCCAAGCTGATTTGGAGCGGTTGCGCGGGCTTATACAGCCACAAGACTCGCAACCTGACCCAAAGGATCCTCGTAATAAGACGAGCGATGGTAAATTCACGCCACGTGGTGTTGAGGTCTGCTACCGATTATTCGATATAGGAAAGACTAGATATGCCGTCGCTGAGGCTATGAACATTTCGTTCGGTGCGGCCACGCATCGATTAGATGCCTGGAAAAGAGCCGGTGGACGAGATCGTAAGAAAATGCGCTTGGATTAGCAGTTGACGCGTCCCAGCTTCACTTATCGTGGGCAACTTGATGTAGACGTCTCGGGTGCGTTGCGATTCTCATAGATGGACGCCGCTGGGAATTCGACGTTGATAATAGAGGCACACCATGCCCGCTAAACGCGAACGTCTAACGGTGAAAATCTTCCGAATGATTGAAGGGGAAGCCGAAGGCTATTTTGCTATTTCGGTTTTTCTCGTCATCGTCCTTGTAGCAATCGCAGTCGTGGCTTGGCGTTTCCAAAAGTGAATACTGGATGTATTTTCAGGCTGCGGTAGTCTGAGCAAAGGCTTTCACGCTTGTCGTGGATGCGCAGCAGAGGCGAGGGGGCGGCCATCTAGAAAACTCGCGTTGCCTCGGCCTCGACCTGCTTACGTATCAGCGGATGGAGCCCTTTGCGCGTCGTGAGGTCCACCTCGACGCCGAGGCCCACTTCCAGCAGCCGTTTGGCTGCGACCAGATCCAGAACGCTGAATCGTCCGCGCGGGTCGTAGTCAACGAAAAGGTCAAGGTCGCTGTTGGCGTTGGCTTTATTGCGAGCTGTTGACCCGAATAGGTAAAGCGACGTCGCGCCCAGCGCCTTGATGGCGCCAGCGTAAGAATTCAGCTTCCTGAGTGCTTCGACCTTTTCATGTTTTATCGTACCACAGGTTGGCGCAACGCCGCAGCCCAGCAATAACGGTTTAGCCGCTATGCCGCGCTCGCCGGCGGCAGCGCCAGCACCGAATAGATCGCCTGCGCGTCGCGCGAGGCGCGCAGCTTCTTGGCGACGTCCTGGTCGCGGAGCAGGCGGGCGATCCGCGCCAGCGCTTTGAGGTGATCGGCGCCGGCGCCTTCGGGGGCGAGCAGCAGGAAGATCAGGTCGACCGGCTGGCCGTCCATCGCCTCGAAATCGATCGGGCGCTCAAGGCGGGCGAACAGGCCGAACAGCTTTTCCAGCTTCGGCAGCTTGCCGTGCGGAATGGCGACGCCGTATCCGACCGCGGTGGTGCCCAGCTTCTCGCGCTGCAGCAGGACTTCGAAGACTGCGCGCTCGTTCTGCCCGGTCAACACCGCCGCGCGCGCGGACAATTCCTGCAGCGCCTGCTTCTTGCTATTGACTTTCAACGCCGGGAGTATCGCCTCGGGTGCGACCAGATCGGTAATCGTCATGGGGCTTCCGAGCTGAAGTGTGAGCGTCCGGGGTGTGACATAGGCTTACATGGAGCGGCGTCAAGCGGGGAACAGTCGGGCCGGAATTGCGTCCATCTGTAACGCAAAACCAGTGCCAATTCCTTAAATTCCAGGTCGGCCCGGCAAGGCGGCGGACTTATAGGGACCGCCTCGGGGGGCGTCAATGCTGCCCGGCATTTAGCCACCGGGGGTGACGGCCGGGGGATCGACCCAGCCGACATTGCCGTCCGGCCGCCGGTAGATGATGTTCACCCTCCCGCTGCTGCCATGCTGGAACACGATCACGGGCGCGCCGGTCAAATCCAGCTCCATCACGGCCTCGCTTACCGAAAGCCGTTTCAGCGAGGTGGTCGCCTCGGCGATGATCACCGCGTTGTAGGCTGTCTCATCCTCGTCGTCGGAAGCCGGGGCCTCGATGACATAGCTTGGTGCATCCAGCGTCGGCGCATCGATCTCAGCCATCGCGGCGGCGGCCGCGTGGGCCTTGCGCTCGGAGCGGTCCTTGAGCCGGCTTTTGTAGCGGCGCAGCCGCTTTTCGATCAGCACCAGCGCCTGATCGGCGCTGGCATAGGCATCGGCTGCGTTGGATTCGGCCTCCAGCGTGATCCCGGAATCCAGATGCAGCGCGCAGTCGGTGCGGAAGCCGAAGCCGTCCTTGCTGAGCGTGATGTGGCCGGAATAATTGCCGTCGAAATACTTGCGCAGGACTTCGTCGGTGCGTTCGCTGACGCGTCCGCGCAGCGCTTCGCCGACGCTGATGCTTTTGCCCGAGACCCTTACGGTCATGTCATGCCTCGTTTCAGCAAGGTTTCAAGAAATCAGTATCCGGATTGGCGGAAGCCGATCAAGCCGGTGCAGTGTCGCGGGACCGGTCGGAAGGCACGGCTGGCGCTGAAAGTGCATTGCCGAGCATGCTCTGCTTGTCGCGGCGGCGCTGCACCGAGGACGGAATGCGCATCGCCTCGCGATATTTCGCCACGGTGCGGCGGGCAATATCAATGCCGGACTCGCGCAATCGTTCCACGATGGTGTCATCAGACAGGATCACCGCAGGGCTTTCGGCGTCGATCAATTGCTTGATGTGGTGACGAACGGCTTCCGCCGAATGGGCTTCGCCGCCATCGGCCGACGCGATCGACGCGGTGAAGAAATACTTCAGTTCAAAACTGCCGCGATTGGTCGCCATGTACTTGTTGGCGGTGACGCGCGACACCGTCGATTCGTGCATCTGGATAGCGTCCGCCACCGCCTTGAGATTGAGCGGCCGCAAATGCGCCACGCCTTGGGTGAAAAACCCGTCCTGCTGGCGGACGATCTCGGTCGCGACCTTGAGGATGGTGCGGGCGCGCTGATCGAGCGCGCGCACCAGCCACGTCGCGTTCTGCAGGCAATCGGTGAAATAGGATTTGTCGCCGTCCTTGCGGATCGTCTTCGACAGTTCGGAATAATACACCTGATTGACCAGCACCCGCGGCAGGGTGTCGCTGTTGAGTTCGACGTGCCAGCCGCCATCGGGGCCGGGCCGCACATATACGTCGGGCACCACGGTCTGCATCCTCGCCGAGCCGAATTTCAAACCCGGTTTTGGATCGAGCCGGCGGATCTCGCCGATCATGTCGGCAAGATCCTCGTCATCGACGCCGCAGAGTTTTCGCAAATTGCCGATGTCGCGTTTTGCCAAGAGATCAAGATGCTCGACCAGCGCCTGCATCGCCGGGTCATAACGGTTCTGTTCGCGCAGCTGAATCGCGAGGCATTCGCTCAAATTCCGGGCGCAGACGCCGGGCGGATCGAATTTCTGCAAGGTCGCAAGCACCGCCTCGACGTCTTCAGGCGAGGCGCCGAGCCGCTCGGCGGCCTGGCCCAGATCCGGCGGCAGGTAGCCTGCCTCATCCACGAGGTCGATCAGATATTGGCCGATCATGCGCTGCGCGGGGGCGGTGAACGCGACCGCCAATTGCTCGGCGAGATGGCTGCCCAGCGTGACCTCGGCGGCCACGAAGGCTTCGAGATTATAGCTCTCGTCATTGGAGGCGCCGCCGCCCCATTCGGTATAGGCGGTAGGCGCCGCGTCCTGGGCGGTACGCGCGGCGGCTTCGGCCGGCTCCTCGGGAAACACATTGTCGAGACCGGTGTCCAGCGTCTGCTCGATCTCGGCGCGGCTGCCGAGATCGCGGTTCAGCCACTCTTCCTGGACCGGCTCGAAATTGTCGCCGGCGGCCCCGTTCGCCGTCTCGGAACGGTCTCCGGGACCGTCGTCGAAGCTGGAGCCCGGATCGTCGCGGTCGGAGAATTCGGCGCGTTCCGGCTGCGGTTCGCCCCGCACCGGCGGCTCGGTGCCGTCATTGGCGCGCTCGAGCAGCGGATTGCGCTCCAGCTCGTCCTCGACAAAGGCCGCCAGATCGAGATTGGAAAGCTGCAACAGCTTGATCGCCTGCATCAGCTGCGGCGTCATCACCAGCGACTGAGACTGGCGGAATTCTAATCTCTGCGTGAGCGCCATGTATCCCAGTACCGTTAAGCAAGACCCAATCCGAGAATTGGTCCGATTCTTGCTTAAACCAGTCGAAAGCCGATGTACACGGCTTGACGAATTGTAATTTTGGGCTACAGGCGGAATTCTTCGCCAAGGTAAAGACGCCGTACATCCGGGTTATTGACGATCTCGTCCGGATTGCCCTCGGTTAGAATCTCACCGGCATAGACGATATAGGCGCGGTCGGTCAGGCCCAGCGTTTCGCGCACATTATGGTCGGTGATCAGCACCCCGATGCCGCGGTTGGTGAGGTGGCGGACCAGATCCTGAATGTCCCCGACCGCAATCGGATCGATGCCGGCGAAGGGCTCGTCGAGCAGCATGTAGTTCGGCCGCGTCGCCAGCGCGCGCGCAATTTCGACGCGGCGGCGCTCGCCGCCGGACAGCGCGATCGACGGCGTCTTGCGCAGTCTCGCGATGTTGAACTCGTCGAGCAGCGAGCTCAGTTCGGCCTCGCGCTTTTTCTTCGAGGGCTCGACCACCTCGAGCACGGCGCGGATATTCTGCTCCACCGTGAGGCCGCGAAAGATTGACGCTTCCTGCGGCAAATAGCCGATTCCGAGCCGGGCGCGCTGGTACATCGGCAGCTTGGTCACGTCGTGGCCGTCGAGCTCGATGGCGCCGCGATCCGCCTTGATCAGGCCGGTGATCATGTAGAACACCGTGGTCTTGCCGGCGCCGTTCGGCCCCAGCAAACCGACCGCCTCGCCGCGCCGGACATAGATGCTGACGCCGCGAACCACCTGCCGCGAGCCGAAGCTTTTTTCCACGCTATGCACAGCCAGGTAGCCGGCCTTGGTGGCGAAGCGCGGCGCGGCCGCGCCGTTGCCCGCGCTGCGCGCGCGGGGTTTTTCCGCGGGCAGAGCCTCCCGCATTGGCGGCGGCGCCACCGTGTCGCGTGCGATCGGCGGAGCATCGCGCACCGGCTGGGTGAGCATGTCGCCGATGCTGTCGCCGAGCGCCGTGATGTCGACATGCGACCGCGCAAATCCTTGCGGACCGCGTTTGCGGGCGCGCCGACGGAACATGCCGAGTAAATCCACCATACCCGCTTCGCTCAGCCTTTCACGGTGATCGCGGCAGCCGCCGCGGCGATTCGATTGGCGCGTGCAGCATGAATGAGGTGATGCCCCTTGCCCAGCGAAACGGCGTGCGCATCTCGGGCCGTGCCGTAGATACAGGCTCCGCCCCGCCGGTTCAACCTCGGCGCCCGCCTGAGCCAGATAACTGTCTGAAGTTATTTCGGTTTATTTGAAGGCGGCGCAGGTGCCGGGGCCGGCGTGGAGGTCGGCATGCCGGGGATCGCCGGCGGGCCGCCCTGGCCCGATGACTGGAACAGGCCCTGCACGCGGCCGGTATCGGATTCCACGCGCGACACGCCGCTGGTCATGTCCACCACCAGGCGGTCGCCGCGCAAGATGTTCTGGCCTTGGGTGAGTACCACGCCGCCCTGCATCGTGACCTGGTTGCTCTTGGTATCGAAGATCGCAGTCTCGCCGGTCACGACCTGATCCTTCTGGGTGACGACGACACTGCCTCTGGCCTCCAGCCGGCGGATCGATGAACTGCCGCCGGGCCCCGGGGTTGCCGACTGGATCGGACCGGACTTTGCTCCCTTGGCAGCAGCGGGCGCCGGCGCCGGCGCGGTATTCTGATCGTAGAACACCACCAGCGATTTCGAGCTCATGGTGGTGTCGCCCTGCACCACTTTCACGTTGCCGGCGAAGGTGGCTTCCTTCTTCTTGTCGCGCATTTCCAGCGACGCCGCCTCGATCTGGATCGGCTGGTCGCGATTTTGCGAAAAGCCCTGCATGGCATTGGGCACATTTTTCACCGCGCTCTGCGCGCCGGCATCGCTTGCTGCGACCATCGCAAGCACCATCGATCCGGCGCGTATGCCGCGCGCAAAGCACCGGGTCGCAGGAAGGCGGCGGAAAATCATCATGGTCGATTTCATTTCGCGTTGGCGCGTTTGGCCGAAGACGCTCGCGCTTTGGTGGGAGCGGGAGAAGGTTCGGGCGCGGGTTCCGGGGTGGGCTCAACAGCAGCCGCGGGCTCCGCAGGGTCCATGGTCAGGTTCATCACGACATGGCCCTCGAAGCGGACGAGTGCGCCCTTTTCGGTGATTCGAAGCTTGTCCGCGGTAAGCGTTCCGTTGAGCAATTTGACGTCGACGGGTTCCTCGGAGGTTACCGTGCCCTTGCCGATATCGAGCAGCGCCTGCGACAGGCGCGCCTCATAGCCGGTGGAGGATTGCAGAAAGATATCCTTGCGCAGATCCAGTAGCTGCGCCTTGGTGTCGAACAGGCCGGTGCGCGCATCCAGCGTCACCGTCGAGCGGTCCTCCTGCAATATCTTGGCGCGCAACGCCTTCAGTTCGACGCGATCGGGATCCTTCAGATCCTGCGTCGCCGTTTTCGCCCATAATTCATAGGGCCGCTGATCCGGCGAGAAGCCGGACAGATGCGGCGATTCCATGGTGATCTTGCTGCCG